>CAIXWN010000035.1 GCA_903923135.1 uncultured Caulobacteraceae bacterium
CGCCGAAGCCGCCGCCAACCCCCCGGCCGAAGAGCCGGTGGCCGAAGAGGTCGCCGCCGAGGAAACCCCCGCCGAGGCGTTGGAAGCCGCCGCCGAAGCCCCGGCCGAAGGCTAGTCCCCTTGGCGCAGGCGCGGGGCGGTCTGATCCTCGTCGCCCAGGCGGCCGGCGCCTTCGGCGTGAAGGGTGATTTGCGGATCACCGCCTACACCGAGGACCCGGCCGCCCTCCTACGCTACGCGACCTTGAGACGTGAGGACGGCTCGGTCGCCCTGACCTTGACCGGCGGTCGCGTGGCCAACGGCGCCCTGATCGCTCGCGCCCGGGAAGTCGAGACCCGCGAGCAGGCGCAGGCCCTGCGCGGGCTGCGCCTGTACATCGAACGCGACAGCCTGCCAGAACCGGACCCGGACGAGTTCTACCTCGCCGACCTCGTCGGTCTGGTCGCCCGGTCGCCGTCGGGAGAACCCATGGGACAGGTGCGGTCGGTGCAGAATTTCGGCGCCGGCGAGCTTCTGGAGATAGCCCCGTATGACGGCTCCCCCAGCTGGTGGGCGCCCTTCACCCTGGCAGTGGTTCCGGACATCCGCCTGGCAGACGGGGTGATCGTCATCGATCGCCCGGCGGAGGTGGAGGCGCGGGAGGACTGACGCCCTCCCGGCCCCGCGAGCTGATCGCCTACCGCAGATCCGGGGGCGTTGCTTCACGGCTCAGCAGGCCGACCGCCTCCTCGAGGGTGACCACCTGCTGGCGGGCGGACCCCAGCCGGCGCAGCGCGACCTTGCCCCCCTCGGCCTCACGCCGGCCCACGACGGCGATCACCGGCGCCTTGGCCAGGGAGTGCTCGCGCACCTTGTATCCCACCTTCTCGTTGCGAAGGTCGGTCTCGACCCTCAGCCCGGCCCGGCGCAGCGTGGCGACCGCATGCCGGGCATAGTCGTCAGCGTCGGAGGTGATGGTCGCCACGACAACCTGCACCGGGGCAAGCCAGAGCGGGAATGCGCCGGCGTGGTGCTCAATCAGCACGCCGGTGAACCGTTCCAGCGAACCGAGGATCGCCCGGTGCAGCATTACCGGCCGGTGCTTCTGGCCGTCCTCGCCGATGTAGGTGGCGTCAAGCCGTTCGGGGAGCACATAGTCGAGCTGCAAGGTGCCGCACTGCCAGGTGCGGCCGATGGCGTCGCGCAGGTGGAACTCCAGCTTGGGGCCATAGAAGGCGCCCTCGTTGGGCACGCGCTCGACCTCGACGCCGGCCGCGTTGGCGGCTCGCTCCAGGGTATCCTCGGCGATGGTCCATTGCTCGTCGGTCCCGAAGCGCTTGTCGGGCCTAAGGGCCAGCTTCACCGAGTGCAGGTCGACCTCGAGATCGGCGTAGATCAGCCGCAGCAGTTCGACGAAGGCCTTGGATTCCGACTCGATCTGTCCTTCGGTGCAGAAGATGTGCGCGTCGTCCTGGGCCAGGCCGCGCACGCGCAGAATGCCGTGCAGGGACCCTGAGCTCTCATTGCGGTGCAGCCCGTCGAACTCCGACATGCGGATGGGCAGATCCCGGTACGACTTCTGGCCGTGGTTGAAGATCTGCACGTGGCCCGGGCAGTTCATCGGCTTGAGGGCCAGCATGTCGCCGTCGTCCGTCTCGCAGATGAACATGCTGTCGTGGAATTTCTCCCAGTGGCCGGATCGCTCCCAGAGCACCCTGTCGAGCACCTGAGGCGTCTTGACCTCCTCGTAGCCCTCGGCCTCGATCCGCCGGCGCACATAGTTCTGCAGCGTCCGGTAGAGCGTCCAGCCCTTGGCGTGCCAGAAAATCATGCCCCGACCCTCCTCCTGCAGGTGGAAGAGGTCCATGGCGGCGCCGATCTTGCGGTGGTCGCGCTTCTCGGCCTCCTCAATGCGCTTGAGGTGGGCGGCGAGGTCCGCGTCGGTCGCCCAGGCGGTGCCGTAGATGCGCTGCAGCTGGGCGTTGTTCTGGTCGCCCCGCCAGTAGGCGCCGGCCAGCTTGGTCAGCCGGAACGCCTTGCCGACATGGCGCGTGGAGGGCAGGTGCGGCCCCCGGCAGAGATCCTTCCATCCGCCCTGGCGATAGACGGTGATCGCCTGGTCGCCGGGAATGTCGCGGATGATCTCGGCCTTGTAGGCCTCGCCGATGCCCTCGAAGTGGGCGATGGCCTCCTGGCGGTCCCACACCTCTCGCGTGATCGGCTCGTCGCGATCGACGATCTGACGCATGCGCGCCTCGATGAGAGCCAGGTCGTCCAGGGAGAACGGCTCGTCGCGGGCGAAGTCGTAGAAGAAGCCGTCCTCGACGTTCGGTCCGATGGTGACCTGGGTGTCGGGGAACAGCTCCTGCACCGCCTCGGCGAGCACGTGGGCGGTGTCGTGGCGGATCACGTCAAGAGCCTCGGGACTTTCGCGCGTGACGATCTCCAGGCGTCCGCCGCGCTCGAGCGGGCGGCCCAGGTCCAGAAGCTCGCCATCCAGCCTGATCAGCAGGGCCTTCTTCTCGAGCGATTTCGAGATGCTGGCGGCGACGTCCCGGCCGGTGACGCCGGCGGCGAACTGGCGGGACTGGCCATCGGGGAAAATCAGTTCGATCATGGTTTCATCTTTCCGCGTGCTTCGACGCGTGGCGGGACCGGGTCGAGCCCGGAGCCGCCGAAGGGGTGGCAACGGCACAGCCGCCGGGCGGTCAGATAACCGCCGCGAAGCGGTCCGTGCGTGATCAGGGCCTCGGCCGCATAGTCCGAACAGGTCGGCAGGAAGCGGCATTGGCGCCCGATCCAGGGCGAAAGCGTCACCTTATAGGCCCGGTGGGCCAAACGGATGGCGCGAGGATAGAAGGTCATGCCGACAGCGGGGCTGGGACGGCGCGGAACGCCCGTCAGACCGCGTCGGCGGGGCTAGTTCGCACCCCGCTGCGGGCCAGGGCCAGTCGGCAGGCGTCGACGGTCGCCTCGAACGCGAGCAGCGTGGAGGCGTGGCGCGGCGGATAGTCTTTGACCGGCTCAAGCATGGATAGGTCCGCAAAACGTCCCGTGGGCGGGGGGCCGCCCGACTTCAACATAGCACGAAAGCTGTCGCGGGCCATTTCGATTTCCTCGGGCGTCGCCCCGATCACGTGGCCCCCCAACACCGCGGCGGCGGCCTGACCAAGGGCGCAGGCCTTCACCTCCTGGGCGAAATCGGCGACCCGGCCGTCCTTCAGCACGACGTCCACGAGGATGCGGCTGCCGCACAGTTTGGCGATGCGTTCGGCTGAGGCGTCCGGAGCCTCCAGCCGTCCGGCGCGGGGCAGGTTGGCCGCCAGGCGCAGGATATTCGCGGAATAGAGGTCGTCGATCATCGGCCGGACATGGGCGTTCCGGAGTCCTGCCGCCAGGCGCCCTCCACCCGGGCCTTGACCGCCTCGCTCATGGCGGCGAATCCATTGCGGATCGGGCGACGCAGCGAGCGGACCGCCGCCGGCCCCAGCAGTCCGTCGAACACCTCGCCGTTGGCGAAGATGCACCCCCGATCGCCGAGTTGTTCGATCTCGAGGAACCGCGTCGTGCGAACCAGGCCGCCCAGGGCGGTCAGACGCCAATGGATCTGTTCATTGGGAATCCAGTCGAGCACCACCGGCCGGATGGTCTGGGGTTTCTGACCTTCAAGCGCCAGCTCCAGGGTCAGGGCGCCGCCGATGCGCAGGCTGCCCTGCGCCTGGCGATAGATGGGGTTCCACTCGGACCATCTCTCGATGTCCGAGATCACCGCCCAGATGGCTTCCGCCGGCGCCTGGATGCCGACCCGGTGCTCGATCTTCACAGGGGCCATCAGGCCGGTTCCTTCAGCCGCCAGGTCGCCCCGGTGGCGTTGTCCATCACTTCGACGTTCAGCGCCGTCAGTTCGGCGCGGATGGCGTCGGCGCTGGCCCAGTCCCTCGCCGCGCGGGCCTCGACCCGCCGGGCGATCAGGGCGTCGATACGCGCCGCCAGGGCCACGTCGACCCCGCCGTGGAACCACGTCTCGGGATCGGCCTGCAGAAAGCCGATCAGGGCGCCGCTGGCCAGCAGTTCGCCCTTGGCGAGGGCGCGCTCCACGCCGTCGCCGGTCTCCAGCCGTTTGGCGATGGCGAACAGTTCTGCATAGGCCTTGGGCGTATTGAGATCGTCGCACAGGGCTTCCAGGAAGGCCTCGGACGGCGTGTCGCCGACCGCCACGACATCGGCGGCGCGCCGCAGGGCGCCGTAAAGGCTGTCCAGCGCCGCGCGGGCCTGGGCGACCACATCGTCGGTCCAGGCCAGGGGCTGGCGATATTGAGACGACAGCAGAGCCCAACGAAGGGCTTCGCCGGGAGCCTTGGCCACCAGATCGTGAACCAGGGCGACGTTGCCCAGGCTCTTGGACATCTTCTCGGCGTCCATGTTCAGGAAGCCGTTGTGCATCCAATAGTTGGCGTAGCCCGTGGCGCCATGGTCGGCGCACAGGCCCTGGGCCATCTCGTTCTCGTGGTGCGGGAAGATCAGGTCGGCGCCGCCGCCGTGAATGTCGATGGGCAGGCCGAGCGCCTGCTCGATCATCGCCGAGCATTCGATGTGCCACCCGGGCCGGCCCGGGCCGAAGGGACCGTCCCACACCGGCTCTCCGGCCTTGGACGGCTTCCACAGCACGAAATCGGCCGGGTGGCGCTTGTAGGGGGCGACGTCAACACGGGCTCCGGCGATCATGTCGTCGAGGCTGCGGCCCGACAGCTTGCCGTAGTCGGCGTAGGCCTGGGTGTCGAACAGCACATGGCCCTCGGCGGCGTAGGCGGCGCCCGCCGCCACGAGCCGGCCGATCATGGCGACGATGGCGTCGATGGTCTCCGTGGCGCGGGGCTGGAAGGTCGGGCGCAGGGCGCCGAGCACCGCCATGTCGGCGTTGTAGACCGCCAGGTAGCGGTCGGTGATCACGCGGATCCCCACGCCTTCCTCGACGGCCTTCTGATTGATCCTGTCGTCGACGTCGGTGACATTGGCCGCATAGAGCACGTGGCCCTCGCCGTAGATGTGGCGCAGCACGCGGTACAGAACGTCGAACACCACCACCGGCCTGGCGTTGCCGATGTGCGCGTAGTTGTAGACCGTCGGTCCACAGACATACATCGTCACCCGCTGCGGATTCACGGGAACGAAGGGCCGCTTGGCGCGGGCCATGGTGTCATAGAGGGTCAGGGTCATGGCCGCCCCTATAGCGAATGGCGCGCCGCGAGGCCACCACGACGGCGCGGGACGCAGCTCACCGGCCGCCGAGTTTCGCAGGGCCCCTGGCGTTCGGGGGGGCCTGGGGGCCATATCAGGGCCATGACCAAGGCTCTCTTCCCCACCGCCCCCGACAGCCAGGCCCTTGAGCGCGGCGCGGTGCTCGCCCCACGCTTCAACGCCGACGGCCTGATCGCCGCCGTGGCCACCGAATCGGCCACCGGCGAGGTGCTGATGCTGGCCTGGATGAACGCGGACGCGCTGCGACTGACCATCGAGACCGGCGAGGCCCACTATTTCAGCCGCTCCAGACAGGCGTTGTGGAAAAAGGGCGAGACCAGCGGCCAGATTCAGGTTGTGCAGGAAATCCGGGTGGACTGCGACCAGGACGCCGTGTGGTTGAAGGTGACGGCCGGCGGCGACGGCGGCGCCTGCCATGTCGGCTTCCGGTCGTGCTTCTACCGGGTGGTGCAGGGCGACGCCCTGGTGGAGCGACCTTGACGGCCAGCGAGCCCATCGAAGTCACGCTCACCGCGCCAACGGGCCGCCTCGATCGCGCCCTGGCCGACGCCCTGCCCGAGTTCTCGCGCGCCCGCCTGCAGGCGCTGATGGGCGAGGGGGCCGTCACCCGAGACGGCGCGACGGTGCGCGATCCGTCGGCGAAGGCGACTGCGGGCCTCTATCGCCTGATCGTACCGGCGGCGCTGGCGGCCGATCCGGAGAGCGAGGACATTGCCCTGACCGTCCTGTTCGAGGACGCCCACCTGATCGTCGTCGACAAACCCCCGGGCATGTCGGCCCACCCCGCCCCCGGCAGCCATACCGGCACCCTGGTCAACGCCCTGCTCCACCATTGCGGCGAGAGCCTCTCGGGCATCGGCGGCGTCGCCCGGCCCGGAATCGTTCACCGCCTGGACAAGAACACCTCCGGCGTGATGGTGGCCGCCAAGACGGACGTCGCCCATCGCGGCCTGTCGGCCCTGTTCGCCGCCCACGACATCGACCGGCTCTACCTGGCCCTGACGCGCGGCGCGCCGCAGCCGGCGCACGGGACGATCACCACCCAGATCGGAAGATCGGCCGGCGACCGCAAGAAGATGGCCGTGCTGAGGGCCGGCGGCCGCGAGGCCATCACCCACTACGAGATCCAGCAGGTCTTCGGTCCGGCGGGAAAGCCGCTCGCCGCCCGGGTGGCCTGCCGTCTGGAGACCGGTCGCACGCACCAGATCCGGGTTCATCTGGCGCACAAGGGCTCGCCCTGCCTGGGGGATCCCGCCTATGGTTCTGGCCCACCCTCACCGGCGGTGCGGGCGGCGATCGCCAAGGCCGGCCTGCGCCGCCAGGCCTTGCACGCCGCCGTGCTCGGGTTCCGTCATCCGGTCACCGGAGACACCCTCAGATTCGAGACCGCGCCGCCGGATGATATGCGGCGCCTCGAAAGCGGGCTCGCCTTGCTTTGAGAATGGTTATCAGAAAGGCTGCGGTGAGGTTAAGAAAGCTTAAGGCGCGGGGGACTTAAACGCAGCGCAACAAAACCCTATGTTCCTCGTTCAATGGACGGGTGATCCGCGAAGGCGGTGAAAAGGGCCCGCAAAGGGGAAGTTCTCAATGGCCGCAGTCAATGCCCTGTCGGTGATGTCGCCTGATGGCGGGCTCTCACGGTATCTCACCGAGATCCGCAAGTTTCCCATGCTCGCCAAGGACGAGGAGTTCATGCTCGCCAAGCGCTGGCGCGAACATGAGGACCCCGCCGCGGCCCATCGCCTGGTCACCTCACACCTGCGCCTCGTGGCCAAGATCGCCATGGGCTATCGCGGCTATGGCCTTCCGATCGGCGAGGTGATCTCCGAAGGCAATGTGGGCCTGATGCAGGCGGTGAAGAAGTTCGAGCCGGACAAGGGCTTTCGCCTGGCCACCTACGCCATGTGGTGGATCCGCGCCTCGATCCAGGAATACATCCTTCGCTCGTGGTCGCTGGTGAAGATGGGCACCACCGCCGCCCAGAAGAAGCTGTTCTTCAACCTGCGCAAGGCCAAGAGCGAGATCAGCGCCCTGGAGGAGGGCGACCTGCGGCCCGAACAGGTGAGCGCCATCGCCACCAAACTGGGGGTTCTGGACAGCGAAGTGATCTCGATGAACCGTCGCCTGTCGGGCCCGGACGCCTCGCTCAACGCGCCCCTTCGCGCCGACTCGGAAAACGAGTGGCAGGACTGGCTGGAAGACAAGGAGCAGGTCAGCCAGGAGACCAGCCTGGTCCAGAGCGACGAGAAGTTCAAACTCATGGGCTTGATGGAAGCCGCCATGGGCGAACTCACCGACCGCGAGCGTCACATCCTCACCGAACGCCGCCTGAAGGACGATCCGACCACCCTCGAGACCCTGGCCTCCGAGTATGGCGTAAGCCGCGAACGCGTGCGCCAGATCGAGGTGCGGGCGTTCGAAAAGCTGCAGCGCGCTGTCCGGGCCGCGGCCGTTGAGAAGAATCTCGTCGACGCCTGATGCCCGCCTCGCCGGCCTCCTCCTGGCCGCCGGCCTGATCGGGCTGGCGGCGACGGGAAGCCCGGCCCTGGCCGCCGAACCGGTCGCGGTGCCCCGACCGGTCGCCGCCGGAATCTGGCTGATCGCCGGCGGCCTCGCGCCGGATCGGGAGCCCGACGGCAACACGGTCATTCTCGAGACCCGCGCAGGGCTCGTCGTGTTCGACACCGGCCGTCACGCCGCCCAGCGGCGGGCCATCGAGGCCTTCGCCTCGAGCCGCCACGTCCCGATCATCGCGATCGTCAACAGCCACTGGCACCTTGACCACGTCAGCGGCAACGCCGACCTGAAGCGGGCCTATCCGACCGTCAGGGTCTACGCGAGTTCAGCCATCGACGGGGCCCTGAAGGGTTTCCTGGCCAGAAGCGCCGCGGGCAGCCGCGCCGCGCTGACCTCCCGGACGCTGCCGACCGAGACCCGCGAGGACATTCTCGGAGACCTGGCGACCGTGGAGAACCCCGTCGCCCTGCGGCCAGACGTCGTCATCAGCCGGCCGCGAACCCTGCGTCTGGGCGGCCGAACCCTGGAGGTGCGCCTCGCCCCCGACGCCGCCACCGCCGGTGACGTCTGGATCTTCGATCGCGCCACGGGCACGGCGGTGGTCGGCGACCTTGTCACCCTGCCCGCGCCCTTTCTCGACACCGCCTGTCCGAAGGGCTGGCAAGTCGCCCTGGACCAGATCTGGGCGACGCCGTTCGACCAGGTCATCCCCGGGCACGGCGCGCCGATGGCTCGCGCGCAACTGGCGATCTACCGCCAGGCGTTCGCCGACCTCATCGCCTGTTCCGGGTCGACCCGGACGGCGAAGGCGTGCGCGACAGACTGGGCCGAGACGATCGCCCCCCTGCTGTCGGGCGGGCCCCGGGAGCGCGCCATGGCCGAGGGCATGAGCGCCTATTATGTCAACGACGTCCTGCGCCCCCACGGCGGCCGGAGCGCAGACTGCCAGGCGGCCTGATCCGCGGTCAGACCGGCCGGGGATTTCCGGCGTCGTAGGCGGTGAATCGCCGGTCGTGAACACCCAGGGCCGAGGCCGCCTCGCGCCAGGGGGCGATGTGAGGCGCGACCAGATGACGCCGCAGCGTGTCGGCGTCCGGCCAGGCCTCGGAAAAACGGATCAGCCCCGGATCCAGTATGTCCTCCGCGGCGTCATAGGCGAGACAGCCGTCCGAGCGGCGCGTCGCCTCGACCAGGGCGCGAAGATGCGGGCGAACCTGCTCAAGGTTGGCGGGCGGGAACCGCATGGTCCCCAGGACGACGACGATCACGGGCTCCATCCCGCCGATCAGCCCCGGAACGGATCGCGCATGATGATGATGTCCTCGCGCTCGGGACTGGTGGTCACCGCCGCAACCTGGGCGCCGATGAGTTCCTCGATGCGGCGGACGTACTTCACGGCCGCGGCGGGCAGGTCCTTCCACGAACGGGCGCCGCGTGTGGCGCCCTGCCAGCCTTCGATCTCCTCATAGATCGGCTCGACGGCGGCCTGCTCGCTCAGGCCGGCGGGCAGATAGTCGATCACCCTGTCGCCGATGCGGTAGCCGGTACAGATCTTCAGGGTGTCGAAGCCGTCGAGCACATCGAGCTTGGTCAGCACCACGCCCTGGATGCCGCTGATCGCCACCGACTGGCGCACGAGCACCGCGTCGAACCAGCCGCAGCGGCGCTTGCGGCCGGTGTTGGTGCCGAATTCGTGGCCGCGCACGCCCAGGCGTTCCCCGGTTTCGTCGTGCAGCTCGCAGGGGAACGGCCCCTCGCCGACGCGGGTGGTGTAGGCCTTGACGATACCGAGCACATAGCCGCCCCCCGAGGGCCCGACCCCCGAGCCAGTGGCCGCCTGGCCGGCCACGGTGTTGGAAGAGGTGACGAACGGATAGGTGCCATGGTCGACGTCGAGCATGGTCGCCTGGGCGCCCTCGAACAGGATCAGCCGGCCGTCCTTCATGGCCTGGTCCAGCACCCGCCACGCCGGCTTCACATAGGGAGCCAGTTTCGGGGCCACCTCCAAAAGCAGGGACATCAGCGCGTCGGCCGTGACCTCCGGCAGGTCCAGCCCGGCGCGCAGGGGCTGGTGGTGCGCCAGCAGGCGCTCGATCTTGGTCTCCAGCGCCGCCGGGTCGGAAAGGTCGCAGAACCGGATCGCCCGGCGACCGACCTTGTCCTCATAGGCCGGACCGATTCCACGGCCTGTCGTGCCGATCTTGCCAGCCCCGGCGCGCGCCTCGCGCGCGGCGTCGAGGTCGCGGTGCAGCGGCAACACCAGGGCGGCGTTGTCGGCCACCACCAGGATGTCGGGATTGATCGAGAGGCCCTGGGCGCGGACGCGATCGATCTCGTCCAGAAGCGACCACGGGTCGACAACCACGCCATTGCCGATGACGCTGAGCTTGCCCTGCACCACGCCGGAGGGCAGCAGAGCGAACTTGTAGGTGTTGTTCCCCACCACGATGGTGTGGCCGGCGTTGTTGCCGCCCTGGAAGCGCACGACCACGTCGGCCCGGTCGGCCAGCCAGTCGATCACGCGGCCCTTGCCTTCGTCGCCCCACTGGGCGCCGATCACGGTCACATTACCCAAGTCGCTCTCGCCTCCAGCGCCCATTGCGCGGAAAGGCGTCGCAGATGTGCGTGAACGGCCTTTCCGAGGCCCTTTAGCGCGCGCGGCGATCCGGCTCTAGGGCTAAATGAACGGCCGGTCCCCACGGCCGGGGACCGGGGCCGCCGCTCGCCCGCGGCCGCGGACGCCTAGAGCTCCAGGTCCCCTGACAGCGCCGCCTCGGCCATGGCGCAATGCATGGCGATGCCCCGGGCCATGACATCCTCTCTGAGCACCATGCGGTTCGAATGCAGGGCGCAGCAGGTACGGTAGTCACCTCCCTCGGGCGCTGCGCCGAGAAAGGCCATGGCGCCGGGCGCCTTCTGCAGGATGTAGGAGAAATCCTCCGCGCCCATCATCGGGTGAGGCATGGTCATCCACGCCCCGTCTCCGAAAAGCGCCATGGCCGTGCGGCGGGCCAGATCGGTCACCCGGCCGTCGCAGACGGTGACCGGGAAGCCGTGATCGATGTCCACCTCGGCCCGCACGCCATGGGCGGCGGCGATTCCCTCGGCGACGCGCCGGATCCCCTCATGGGCGGTGGACCGGGTGCGTTCGGAGAACGTCCGCAGGGTGCCGAGCAGCCGGCCGTCCTCGGGGATGACATTGTTTGTCGTCCCGGCCTGGATGCTGGCGATGGTGATCACCGCCGGTTCGAAGGCGGAGATGCGCCGGGTGACGAAGGTCTGCAGGGCGGTGACGATCTCGCAAAGCACCGGGATAGGGTCCAGGGAATCCTGGGGCATAGAGGCGTGGCCACCAGCGCCGATCACCCGGATGCGCACGACATCAGAGGCGGCCAGCAGCGGGCCGGCGCGGCCGGCGAACACCCCGGCCGGCATGTTTGGCGAGATGTGCAGGGCGAAGGCGGCGTCGGGCAGCGGGTCGATCAGCCCGTCCTCCAGCATGAACCGGGCGCCATGCCAGCCCTCCTCCCCGGGCTGGAACATGAACATCACCGTCCCGGCCAGGCGGTCGCGGCGCTCGCAGAGGGCCCGCGCCGCGCCGGCAAGCATCGCCACGTGCGTGTCGTGGCCGCAGGCGTGCATCGCCCCCTGGTTCTGGGAGGTGAAGTCCAGACCGGTGTCCTCGGTCAGCGGCAGGGCGTCCATGTCGCCGCGCAGCAGCACCGTGCGGCCGTTGGCCGGGCCGCGGAGAATGGCCAGGATGCCGGTGGTGGACGGGCCCTCGCGGATCTCCAGCGGCAGGCCGGCCAGGGCCGCCCGCACCTTGGCGGTGGTCTTGGGCAGGTCGAGGCCGAGTTCCGGCTCGAGGTGGATCGCCCGGCGCAGGGCGACAGCCGCGGGCAGGGCCGCCACGCCGGCGGCGATCCAGGTCTCGGGGTCGAAGGTGATGGCGTTCATGGGCCGGCGTCTCCAGCAAGGCGTGGCGTCAGGGCCGGAGAGTGCGCGCTGCGGTCGCCGCAAGTCCAGAGCCGCTTTTCAGGGCCGGGCGACGGAGGCTATGACAGGACCATGACCCGACCGCGATTTCACCTTGCTTTTCCCGTCCGCGACCTCGCGGAGGCGCGCGCCTTCTACGGCGGCCTGCTGGGCTGTCCGGAGGGGCGTTCAGCCCCGGACTGGGTGGATTTCGACCTCTGCGGTCACCAGATCGTCGCCCACCTCGCGCCCGACGCCGCGGTGGTCGCCACAAACCGGGTCGACGGCCATTCGGTGCCGGTTCGCCACTTTGGCGTCATCCTGGAGACCGGGGCCTGGGCCGACCTGGCCGGACGGCTGACGGCGGCGGGAACGGATTTCCTGATTGCGCCGCAGACCCGCTTCAAGGGCCTGCCGGGCGAGCAGCAGACGATGTTCTTCCTCGACCCCTCGGGTAACGCCCTGGAATTCAAGGCTTTCGCCGACGACACCCAGGTGTTCGCGCGGTGAGCGTCGCCTTCGTCGATATCGAGGCCGCCGCCGCCCGACTGGCGGGCCGGGCCGTCGTCACCCCTCTGCTGGAGAGCACCGCCCTCAATGGGCGGCTGGAGGCGCGCGTGCTGATCAAGCCCGAGACGCTTCAGCGGGTCGGCGCCTTCAAGTTCCGCGGCGCCTACAACCGCCTAAGTCAGTTGCCGCCCGAGGCTCGCGCCGGCGGGGTGGTGGCGTTTTCCTCGGGCAACCACGCCCAGGGGGTCGCCCTCGCGGCCCGGCTCCTGGGCATGCCCGCGCTCATCGTGATGCCCTCCGACGCGCCGAGGATCAAGGTCGAGGCGACCCGCGGCTATGGGGCCGAGATCCGCTTCTACGACCGCGCTACGGACGACCGCGAGGCCCTGTCGGCGGCGGCGGCGGCCGAACGCGGCGCTGTGGTGGTTCCCGCCTTCGACGATCCGCATGTCATCGCCGGACAGGGCGTGGCCGGGCTGGAGATCGCCCGGCAGGCGCAGGCCCTGGGCGTCCCGATCGATCTGCTGCTCGGCCCGGTGGGCGGCGGGGGCCTGATGTCGGGTGTCGGACTGGCCATGCGGGCCCTGTCCCCGAAGACGGCGCTATATGGTGTCGAGCCCGCCGGCTACGACGACACCCGTCGCTCCCTTGAGGCGGGAGAGCGCCGTCCCGCGCCACCCGCGCCCCGTTCGCTCTGCGACGCCCTGGAATCGCCGATGCCCGGCAGTCTGACCTTTCCGATCCTCTCGCACACCCTTGCCGGCGTCCTCACCGTGACCGACGCCGAGGTCGCCGAGGCCATGCGCTTCGCCTTCTCGACCCTCAAGCTGGTCGTCGAGCCGGGCGGCGTGGTCGCCCTGGCGGCGCTGCTGGCCGGGAAGCTGCCGGTGGCGGGCAGGAATGTGGCGATCATCCTCTCCGGCGGCAACGTCGACAGCGAGCTCTTCGCCGGCATCCTGGCCGGCTCGCACTAGAGTAAAATCCGACCGGATGGAAACATCTGGTCGGATATAATTTTCTCTAGAATCAAATATTTAGGGCCCTTCTGATCCGATCTGATTGTTGCAATCAGATCGGATCAGAAGAGCCCTAGACCCGGCGGAAGGCGGTCGGCAGACCCGATCCGGCGGCCTCGATGCGGGCGATCGCCAGCGCGAGCGGCTCGACCGCGACGGCCATGTGGTGGGCGTTGGCGTGCAGCAGGCGCGCCTCGTCAAGCATCAGACCCACGTGACCACGCCAAAAGACCAGATCCCCACGTCGCAGGGTCTCGCCTGTCACCGGCGCGCCCAGCGCCGCCTGCAGGTCGCTGTCGCGCGGACAGGCCCGGCCGGCGGCGTAGAAGGCCTGCTGCACCAGCCCCGAACAGTCGATACCCAGGCTGTCGCGCCCGCCCCACAGATAGGGTGTGCCGACGAAGCGCTCCGCCACGTCGGGCGGGTTCTCGAAAGCGTCGCCCACAGGGGCCAGATGGGCCGTCGCGATCCAGCCACCGCCGTCGATGAGCGTCAGGGCGCCCCGGGTCTCCACCGCGGTCACCAAAGCGTTCAGGCTGAACGGGCCGCGCGCGGGCGCCTTGATCGAAGGCTCCAGGAACGAAAAGCTGCGCAGGGCCGCCACCCGGTGCGTCGGCTCGAGCGGCCGTGGCGAGAGGCCCGCCGCCTCCACCCAGCCGACATAGCCGTCACGGGCCGCCTGGCCCCAGGCGAAACCGGAGTCGATCTCGAGCACCTCGAAGATCTCGCCGAACAGCAGCTGGTCGCACTGCTCGGCGTCGACGCTGGGGGCCGCACGAACGGCCGCGCCGGGGATGACCAGACGCATGGGCCGGGCCGCGTCGAAACGCTCCGCGCGAACAAGACCCTCGAGTTCGAGGCGGGCCAGGTCCGGGCGGGCCAGGGTCAGTCGCCGATCGCCGCTCACCGGTAGCGCGCCTCCAGAACCGCGAAGAGGGCGCGGATCGCCTGGGCCTCGGCGCCGACCGGCCACCCGGGCCGCCCGCGGGGATTCCAGGCGAAAATGTCGAAATGGACCCAGGACCCGGCGGGGGCGAAGCGCTGCAGGAACAGGGCCGCGGTGATCGAGCCGGCCTGGGTCCAGGCGTCGGCGTCGTTCTTGATGTCGGCGACGTCGCTGGCGAGGCCCGCGGCGTAGGCGTCCCAGAGTGGCATGCGCCAGAGCGGGTCCTCAACCGTCGTGGACGCCTCGGCCAAGGCCCGGGCCAGGGCGTCGTCTGCGGTGTAGAAGGGGATGACCTGAGGCCCCAGCGCAACGCGGGCGGCGCCGGTCAGGGTGGCCAGGTCGACGGTCAGATCGGGGTCCAGTTCGGCCGCCCGGGTGAGGGCGTCGGCCAGGATGAGCCGGCCCTCGGCGTCGGTGTTGCCCACCTCGATCGACAGACCCTTGCGCGAGGCCAGGACGTCGCCGGGACGCATGGCGTCACCGGAAATGGCGTTCTCCACCACCGGAATGAGCACCGACAACCGCACCGGCAGATCCAGACCCATGACCATCCGGGCCAGCCCCAGCGCATGGGCGGCCCCGCCCATGTCCTTCTTCATCAGGCGCATCGCCGACGACGGCTTGATGTCCAGCCCGCCGGTGTCGAAGACGACGCCCTTGCCGACCAGGGCCACGACCGGCCGATCCGCCGCGCCCCAGGTGATCTCGATCATCCGCGGCGCGCGCGGCGGCGTCGCCGCCCGACCCACGGCGTGGACGGCCGGGTAGCCGGCCTCGAGAAGGTCGTCGCCTGTCGTCACCGTGACCGTCGCGCCATAGGCCCCGGCCAAGGCCCGCGCCGCGGCTTCGATATGCTGGGGTCCCATATCATTGGCCGGCGTGTTGATCAGGTCGCGGACCAGGGCGCAGGCCTCGGCGATCACCCGGATGCGACGCACATCCACGCCGTCAGGCGCCACAAGTCTCGGCGGGGCCTGGGGGCGTTCCTGCTTGTAGCGATCGAAACCGTAGGCGCCGAACGCCCAGGCCAGGGCGATATCCGCCATCCGCTCGAGGACCCAGGCCGGGCCGCCCGAAAGATCGACTCCATAGTCGCCCGTCGGCAACCGGGCCGGCAGCGCGCGGGCCGACATCGCGGCGCCGGCCCCGTCGCCGACACCGAACAGCACCCGCTCGACCGCGCCGTCCGGCGCGGGGACCAGGACAAGGTCGCCCGGCTTGCCGGCGAACCGGGCGACCCTCGCCGCGGCCCGCGTGGACGGGGACAAGGTCTCGACGACGGTCGGCCAGTCGGCGGCGCCGACGGCGTGGATCGGAATGGCCGCCCGGCCGCCGGCCGTCACGTCGCCAGCAGAGAGAATAGGCTCGTTCATGCCCGCCCTTTTACACGCTCCCAAGCGCGAGGGGCGCGGTCGTGGCGCGCACGGCCGGTCCATCGCCGACTGTGTCTTAGCAGCCACAGCGGCGAGGGAACACCATGCCTGACGCCTGGTTCCGGGCGCGGGGCCGGCACCCCCGGAACCAAAACCAACGGGGCGGATTAGGCTGGTGTAGGCGCTCCGAACGAGGAGTGCGGTGCTTCCAAGCTTCCCAACGTCCCGGATCCTGCGGATCCCCGATATTGGCCGATCAGGGCCTGTCTAACTGCGCGTGGCGATCGAATTCGAGGCATTGTTCTCGAATATTGGCAGTCGAATGCGGGGGTCGAGCCAGATTTTATAAGCGGTCTGGTCAATTCGACCACCGTCACGACTACATAGGGATTCCAAGATGAAGATGAAACTTATGGGCGGAGTCGCCCTGGCCGCGGTGGTCGTCGCATCCGGCGCCTTGGCGTCGGAAAACGGCTGGTATGGCGCGGTCGACGCCGGGGGCCACGAGGCGCGCAACATCACCGCCACCTCGCCCAACTCCCCCTCGGTCGTGGTCAAGACCCGGGACAGTGTCGTCGGCTTCGGCCGTCTCGGCTACCGCTTCTCGCCCTATATCCGCATGGAAGTCGAAGGCGGCTACCGTCCCGGCGATCTGAAAGGCGTGTCCAGCCGCGGCGCCCTCCCGAACTACCTGTGCAATGAGTCCAGCACCTTCGCCTATGGCGATGGCGTCTACAGCGGGACCTGCGGCCGGCCGAGCGGTGAGGTCGACGCCTGGAGCGCCATGGCCAACCTGCTCGTCGATGTGATGCCGCACTCGCGGGTCAGCCCGTTCTTTGGCGGCGGCGTGGGCGCGGTGTTCCTGCACGCCCGTGGTCACGGCAATCTCGTCGGCCCCGGCGCTCTGGGCGGCAGCGAAGCGGCCGGTCTGAGCGGCTCACCCACCGTCCTGGGCTATCAGGGCATCGGCGGGGTGTCTTTCGCCGTCAGCAACCGTCTCGATATCGACCTGACCTATCACTATCTGGCCACCGAGCGCGGGTCGGTCACCTTCACGTCGGCCTCGGGCGGGCCGCAGGCCTTCCACGGTCGCTACCAGGACCAGGCCGTGACCCTCGGCCTGCGCTACGCCTTCGCCTCGCCGGCCGCCCCGCCGCCGCCGCCGCCGCCCCCGCCCCCGCCGGCTCCGGAAGCGGCTCCCCAGATCGGAAGAGCACACGTCTGAACTCCAGTC
>CAIXWN010000036.1 GCA_903923135.1 uncultured Caulobacteraceae bacterium
ACCGGGCTGGCGCTGGCGGCCCGGACCGCGGCCGCCGCGCCCACGCCCGCCGCGCCTCCCTTGCGCATGCTGTTCGTGGGCATCGACCATTACACCAATGGCGTCGATCACCGGGTCAACGGCCAGCCCGACCACCCCAATGCCGACCCCACCCTGCACGACCTGAATGGGGCCGTGAACGACGTGGGGCTGCTGAAACAGACCCTGGCGACCGCCTACGGCCTGCAGGCGGACGACGGGGCGACGCCCCCGGGGCGCTGCTGGGCCGACGCCTCTGGCGCGAGCCCCCCCGCCGCGATCACCCTGCTGGACGCCTGCGCCACGCGGATGGCGATCCTGGGGGCCCTGGCGGCGCAGATCAGGGCCGCGCCGCCCGGCGGCATCGTCCTGTTCTATTTCGCCGGCCACGGCTCCAGCCACGCCCAGGTGGGCAACGACCAGCTGACGGCGCAGAACAGCACCATCGTCCCCTCCGACGCCTGGCGGGAAGCGGGCCATCCGGCCAACGATATTCTGGATGTGGAATTGAAAGCCGCCATAGACGCCGCCGCTGTCGGTGGGGTCAGCGTGGTGACCATTTTCGATTCCTGCCACTCCGGCACCGCGACGCGCGACATTTCCGCCGGGACGGTGAAGGTGAACCGGCGTTCGCGCTCGGCGGTCAGCACGACGGGCCCGACGGCGCCGCCCTACCGGTTCGCCGTGTCAGCGGCCCGCACGCCGACGCCGCCCTATCGGGTGCACCTTGCCGCCGCCAGTGATTCCCAGGACGCCGCCGAGGCCCCCGGCCCCCTGGGCGTCATGCACGGCGCCTTCACCCTGGCGCTCACGGACGCCCTCATCGCCCGAAGGGGCGGCTCGTATCTGGACATCGCCCAGCAGACCCTCTGGGAGCTTCCCCGCTACGCCAGCAAGGAGACGCTCGCTCCGGGTGAAACCCTGTCGGGTCAGATCAGCCAGGCCGAAGGCCCCCTGGCGACGCCGTTTCTCGGCAGGCTGACCGATGAGAACCGGGGGACCCTGGCGACTGTGGGGCCGGTCGCCGGCACGCTGACCATACAGCAGGGGACCGCGAACCTCGTCACCCCGGGTTCGAAGTACGACGTCCATTGTTTCCCCAGGACCCCCACGGTCCTCGCCAGCGCCGTCGTCACCGATGTGGCGTTCGGCCAGGCGACGCTGAAGCTCGACGCCGCGACGGCGCCTGCCGACTGCTCGACCGGTCCGGACGCCTTCGCCCGCGACACGGCGGGCAGGCAGTTCTGGGTCGAGGAAACCTGGCGCGACTCCGACCAGAGGCGTCTGAGGCTGGCGATCCAGGGGCCTGCTGCCGCCCGCGCCGTGGTGCAGCCGCAGATCGACAAACTGGCTGGACCCAACGGCTACGTAGCTCTGGCCTGCAGCGCCCTGGACTGCCGGAACGTCAAGCCCGAATTCACCATCTCCCTGACAGGCGGCCGGGCCCTGTTCCTGAACGCCGACGGCCAGACGGTGGTCGACGCCGGGGTGATCTGTGGCGGGGCGGGGGGCGGAGCGGCGGCCGCCTGCACCCCCGATTTCGCCCGTCGCCTGGGCGCCGCGACAAGGGCGGCGGCCAACTACTTCGGCCTCTTGGATCTGGCCGGACACCCCCGGACGCCGGCCTGGGGCACGATCAGGGTCTTCCCGGGCGGCTGTCCGAAGGACGACTGCAGTCGGGCGACCGAGGTCCGGGGCCTTCCGCCATTGAGGGTGTCGCCCGGCGACGTGGACATCATCCTGCGCAACACCTCGTCCCAGCCGCTGCACCGCTACGCGCTGCTGCTCAGTCCGGACGACTTCTCGGTCACCGTGCTCAGTCCGCCCGGCTACAGCGACGATCCGGCGATGAACCCCTTCCAGTCGCTGGCTTACAAGGGCAGCTTCGTGAAGCCGGGCCGGGCCACGCTGGTGGTGATGTTCAGCAAGTCGCCCATCAATATCGAATCGCTTCACCAGGAGCCGGTCCGCGACGCCGACTCCGCCGCCAACACCGATCTCGAGCGGCTGTTGCTGAACGCCGGCGAAGGGCAGCGCGCTCCGCCGCCGAAGGTGGACGACTTCGACGTGCGGGCGGTCGATTTCCGGGTGACGAACTAGGTGCAAGGATTCCCTGCCAAGGCCATGTCCATGCGCACCCTCCTCCTGGCCCTGTTTGCCGGCCTGCTTCCCGCCCTGGCCCAGGCTGGCGGCGGACGCATCGTGGGCGGCGCGACCGCCCAGCCGGGCGATGCGCCCTGGCAGGTCGAACTCGTCATCAGGCGGCCGACTGTCGACATCCATCTCTGCGGCGGCGCCCTGATCGCGCCCAGATGGGTGCTCACCGCTGCCCACTGCGTCACCGACAAGACCACCGTCGCCGGCCCGCCCCGGTGGGTCCTGGCCGGCCCGGCGACCCGTCCCTCGCTGCTCATCGCCGGCTCCCTGGTGCAGGACGGCGATCCCGCTGCCTGGCGCACGCCGGTGGTCTTCGACGCAAGGCACGTGTTTGTCGCCACCGGCTACGTCCCCAGCACCGGCACGACGTTCTCACGCAACGATCTGGCCCTCATCTACCTTCCCGCGCCGGCGCCACAGGGCGACCGGACCAGGATCGCCGCCATCTCTCTCGACCGTGATCTGCAGGATGACGAAGATCCCAACGTGACGATCACCGGCTGGGGCGCGACCTCGACGGAGAACAAGACCCTCCATGTCATGAGCGCGGTCCTGAAGATCGCGCCGCTTGCGCAACTCGACCCGGGCGACTGCCGCGGCCGGACCCTGGCGCAGTACCCGCAGATGTCGGCCGCCAGCTGGCCGGCCTCGGTGATCTGCGCCGGTCCCCGGCCGGATGCGCCGCCGCAGGACGCCAACGACAGCGCCTGCCAGGGCGACAGCGGCGGTCCGCTGGTGCGCAAGGACGAAAACGGCCACCTTGTCGTGTCCGGCGTCGGGTCTTGGGACCTCGAGTGCGGGGTGGGCGCGGGCCTCTACACGCGGGTCGCGCCGTTCGCCGGCTGGGTGGACCGGACGATGCGGTCTGCGGGCGCGGCGGCGCCGATCAGACACCGGCGAGGTTGACCCGCCCCCGCGCCGACTCGTCGCGACGGGTGTTTCAGCCCGTCGGCCCGCGGCGCTTCCGTCGCCCTGGCGTGATATCGATCAGCGTGGCCTGGTGGTTGCCGCCGCCGCCGGCGGATCGATGTTCTTGATGTCGCCGCTCTCCGACGAGGCCTTCGCCATGCCGCCATGATGGTGGTGGCGGTGATGATGCCGGTGGTGATGGTGGTGGCGCCCATCATGGGCGGCGGCCGTGAGCGGCAGGGCCAGGATCAGCGCGGCGACGCCGGCGCCTGCCAGCAGAATGGGCTTCGTCATCGAAGTCTCCCCCTAGGTTTCTATCCTGAGCATGCGCCGATCGACGGCGATTTCAATAGTCAGGTCCGCCTCAGCCGCGAAGCCCAAGACGCCCCAGCAGGCGAACGAACCGCGGATCGCCGCTTACGGGGTCGAGCATGGCGTCGTGGCTCATCCACAGCACACCCGAATCGCCGGCGTCAAAGGCCGCCTGCAATGCGACCATGGCGCGATCGACCTGCCCCCATTGGGCCAGGACCTGGGCCTGCTGATAGGCGGTGACGCCGTTGTCGCGGGACGCCAGGGCGCGGAAGGCGGCCTCCGCGCCCGGCTCGTCGCCCAGCCGGCGCAAAACCATGGCCTGGCCGCGCTGGACCTCCCAGGAAAGGGGTTCGAGAGCGTACTCCGCCCGCGCCGCGGCGGCCTGTCCCTGCAGCAGCAGGGCGTCGGCGATGGTGGAGTGGGCGCCCGACGCGCCGGGGCTGAGCGCCAGGACGCGGCGCATGGCGTCGATGGCCGCCGGATACTGGCGGGCCGCCATCAGGGCCAGCCCCAGCGACTTGAACACCCGCGGATTGAGCGGGTCGAGCACCGTGGCGCGGCGGGCCGCCGTCAGACCGGGGCCGAAGTCACCCGCCCGGCAGCTGAACAGGCCGTACCGCGTCAGCACATCGGCGTCGCCGCCGCCCAGCGCAATGGCGCGGTCGTACGCCGGCCGCGCCCGGGAGAAGTCGAGCGTGGCGTTCAGCAGGGTCTGGCCGAGGGTGGCCTGGGCGTCGGCGAGGTCCGGCGCCAGCTCCACCGCCCTCCGCGCCGAGACCATCGCCGAATCGAAGGTGGGTTTCAGTTCGGCCGGCGTGGCGTATTCGTTGGCCAGCACGTCCAGCACCCTCGCCCGCAGGGCGTGGGCGGCGGCGAATTTCGGGTCGGCGGCGATCGCGGCGTCGAACTTCGCCAGCGCGTCATTATAGCCATCCTCGCTGGCGGCGGTGTCGATCAGCCGCCGGCCGCGCAGATAGGAGTCATACGCGGCCGGGCTGGACGTGCCGCCGCGGCTGAGCGCGGCGATGTCATCGCCGAGCAGGCGGACCTTCAGCGCCTCGGCGACGGCCTGGGCGATGCCGCTCTGCACGGCGAAGATGTCCTTCATGTCGCGGTCGTAGGTCTGGCTCCAGCGTTCGAAGCCCGATTTGGCGTCGACCAGCTGGGCGCTCACCCGTACGGCGATGCCGTCCCGCCGCACGCTGCCGTCCACCAGATAGGTGACGCCGAGCTTCCGGCCGATCTCCGCGCTGGTGTCCTTGGCGCCCTTGAACCGGAACGAGGAGGTCCGGCCGACCACCTGCAGTCCGCCCAGCCGCGAGAGCGTGCTGATGATCTCCTCCGACAGGCCGTCGGAAAAATACTCCTGGGCCGGGTCGCCGCTGAGATTGGCCAGTGGCAGCACGGCGATGCTGTTCGGCGCGGCCGCGACGGTCTGGCCCAGCAGGGACGGGCAGCGCAGGCCCGCGGCGTCGCATAGGCGCGCCGGTGCGCGGGTCCAGACCAGTCCGGAGACCAGAGCCAGCGCCAGGCCGCCGCCGATGGCCACGGCCAGCGCGGGGGGGCGCTGGCGGCGAACCCGGCG
>CAIXWN010000037.1 GCA_903923135.1 uncultured Caulobacteraceae bacterium
CGGCGCCCACTTCCGCGGCGACTTCCCCACCGCCGACGCCGAGGGCGCGCACAGCGAGCGCACCCTCGAGGCCGACGACACCGCGCGCCGCCGCGCCGCCTGATGACCCATCCCGCCCCGCGTCCGGGCCTCGCGCCCCTCCCCGACCTGCTCATCGAGCCCATCGTCCGCGCCGCCCTGGCCGAGGACCTCGGGCGGGCCGGCGACATCACCGCCCAGGCCTGCATCGCGCCGGACGCGCGCCTCGCCGCCGCCTTCGTCGCCCGCAAGCCGGGCGTGATCGCGGGCCTGGCCTGCGCCCGGCTGGCGATGACCGCCCTCGACCCCCGGGCCGGTTTCGAGACCCGTGTCGCAGACGGCGAGGCGGTGACCGCCGGGACCGTGCTGGCGGTGGTCGAGGCCAACGCCCAGGCGGCCCTGTCGGCCGAGCGCACGGCGCTGAACCTGCTCTGCCACCTCTCCGGCGTGGCCAGCCTCACCGCCGCCTATGTGGCCGAGACCGCCGGCACGCATGCGCGGATCCTCGACACCCGCAAGACCACCCCCCTGCTGCGGGCCCTGGAGAAATACGCCGTGCGCTGCGGCGGCGGCGGCAACCACCGCTTCGGCCTGGATGACGCCATCCTGATCAAGGACAACCACGTGGCCGCCTGCGGCGGGGTGGGCGAGGCGCTGCGGCGGGTGCGCGCCCACGCCGGGCACATGGTGCGGATCGAGGTGGAGGTGGACAGCCTGGCCCAGCTCGCCGAGGCCCTGGAGCATCGCCCCGACGTGATCATGCTCGACAACTTCACCCTGGTGGACCTGCGCGCGGCGGTGGCCATGGCCTCGGGCCGGGTCGCCCTGGAGGCGTCGGGCGGGGTGGACCTGACCACGGTTCGCGACATCGCCCGCACCGGCGTCGACTTTATCAGCGTCGGCGCCCTCACCCACTCCGCGCCGGTGTTCGACATCGGTCTCGACGCGATCTGACCGGTCTCAGCGGCGGCTGCGCCCCAGGTCCCTGAGGATCTCTCGCGCGGCGTTGTGGCCGGGAGCGCCGGTGACGCCGCCACCGGGATGGGTTCCCGCGCCGCACATATAGAGCCCGGGCACCGGCGCGCGATAGTCGCCGTGGCCGAGCACCGGGCGGGCGGAGAACAGCTGGTCGAGCTCCAGCTTGCCATGGAAGATGTCGCCGCCGATCAGGCCGAATGTGCGCTCCAGATCCAGCGGGCTGTTGATCTGGCGGCCGAGGATCGAGGCCTTGAAGCCCGGCGCCTGGGCCTCGACGGTGTCGATCATCACATCGGCCACCTCTTCGCGATGGTCGTCCCACGACCGCCCGCCGGACAGCGCCGGCTGGACGTGCTGGCAGAACAGGCTGGCGACGTGCTGTCCCGGCGGGGCCAGGCTGTCGTCCAGGGTCGACGGGATCAGCATCTCGACGATCGGTTTCTGCGACCAGCCGTGCATGCGGGCGTCCATATAGGCCTGGTCCATATAGGCCAGGGAGGGCGCCATGATGATGCCGGCGGTCATGTGGTCGCCCGGTCCGGGCAGGCAGGTGAATTGCGGCAGTTCCGACAGGGCGACGTTCATCCGGAAGGTGCCCGAGCCGTTGCGGTGGTTGTCCATCCGCTCGCGGAAATCGGCCGGCAGGACGGCCGGATCGACCAGGGTCTGGAAGAGCAGCTTGGGATGGACGTTGGCGACCACCACCCGGGCGCGGATCGTGCGGCCGGCCCCGGTGACGGCGCCCGCCGCCCGGCCCTTCTCCACCAGCACCTCGCTCACCGCTGCGTCGGTGATGATCTCCACCCCGGCCCGGGCGCAGGCGCGGGCCATGGCCTGGGTGATGGCGCCCATGCCGCCGATGGCGTGGCCCCAGGCGCCCTTCTTGCCGTTCACCTCGCCGAAGACGTGGTGCAGCAGCACATAGGCCGAGCCCGGGGTGTAGGGACTGGCGTAGTTGCCCACCACCCCGTCGAAGCCGAACACCGCCTTGATCGGCTCGCTCTCGAACCAGCCGTCGAGATAGTCGCCGGCCGACTGCGAGAACAGCGCCAGCAGGTCGCGCCGGCCGGTCATGTCCAGGCCGGCCAGCCGGCCGCCGAGGCCGGCGCCCTTGAGCAGTTCGGGCAGGGCCTGCAGCCAGCCGCCGGAGGTGACGTTGGGCGGGGTCTCCAGCATCACCGAGCGCAGGACGTCGGCGATGGCGTCGAGGCGGTCGCCATAGGCCCCCAGACGTTCGGCGTCGCGGGTCGAGAAGCGGGCGACCTGCGCCGCCGTCCGGCCCTCGCCGGTGAGCAGGTGCTCCCCCTCCGGCAGGGGCAGGAAGTTGGCCACCTTGCGCTCGACCACCCTCAGGCCGTGGCCGGCCAGGTCCATGTCGGCCGCCACCCTTGGGTTGAGCAGGCTGACAGTGTAGCTGGCCACCGAGTTGCGGAAGCCTGGATGGAACTCCTCGGTCACCGCCGCCCCGCCGACCACCGGGCGGCGTTCGAGCATGGTCACCTTCAGCCCCGCACGAGCCAGATACCAGGCGCAGACAAGGCCGTTGTGCCCCGCGCCGATCAGCAAAACGTCAGTCTCGGTCGCGCGGCTTGTCATCGCGCGGTGATAGAGTTTCGGCGGTCAGGCGTCCAGAAGCTGGAAGCGCAGCTCCATGTTGGCTTCGGTCATCACCTTGGCCGCCTGGGCGTAGAAGGCGTTGGCGACGCCCATCAGCGGGCAGCGCGCCACCACCTCGACCCGCACGGGCCGGCCGTCGAACTGCGGCCAGACGGTCTTGATCTGTCCGGTCTCGATGAAGGCGATCTGGGCGTTGAGCTTGTCGCGCAGCATGTCCAGGTGCCGCTGGTCCTCCGGCGGACGCCAGGTCAGGGGGTCGGACACCACCAGCACAGGCGTCTCGTCGCGGTCGTCCAGATAGATGTAGTCGATGACGTCGGTCTCAAGAACGGACATGGCGGCCCTCCTCTTCTGGCGCTGAGTCGGAGGCTAGCGCGGCTTCCGCCGGAAGCCTCGTTGGCAGCCGGGGCGGCTGGCTGCCAGGCCGCCCTAAAGCCCGACCTCGGGGCCCCGCGCCCGTTTCGCGGGCGCCGGCCGGCGCATTCCGCCCGGCCAGGGGGCAATCCGCCTGTGCGGCGGTCGCCTTGACCCTGGAGCCAACCCCGCGGCATACGTTATGGTCTCGGACCGCATAACGAAATCCCCGGAGATGTTGATGTCGCCTGTACGGGCCTGGACGCGCCGCTCAACCCTCGCCGCCCTGGCGCTCGCCGCCGTGTTCGGCGCCCTGTCGGCGAGGGCCCAGCCGCCGGCGGCGCCGGTGGTGGTGTTCGCCGCGGCGTCGCTGAAGAACGCCATGGACGACGCCCTGAAGGCCTTCACGGCGAAGACCGGCGTGGCGGCCAAGGTCTCCTATGGCGGCTCCTCGGCCATCGCCCGGCAGATCGAGCAGGGCGCCCCGGCGGACGTGTTCGTCTCGGCCGACCCCGACTGGATGGACTATCTGGCCCGGCGCGGCCTGATCGTCACGGCCAGCCGCTCGGACCTGCTGACCAATCATCTGGCCCTGATCGCCCCCGCCGACTCGAAGGTCACGCTGCGCATCGGCAGGAATATGCCCCTGGCCGCGGCCCTGGGCGCCGACCGCCTCGCCATCGCCGGCCCCGAGGTTCCGGCCGGCAAGTACGGCCAGGCCTCGCTCACCGCCCTGGGCGTCTGGCCCGGCGTTCAGGACAGGCTCGCCCGGGCGGAGAACGTCCGCGCCGCCCTGGCCTTCGTAGCCCGGGGCGAGACGCCCCTGGGGATCGTCTATGACACCGACGCCAGGGTGGAGCCGAAGGTGCGCGTCGTCGGCCTCTTTCCCGACTCCAGTCACCCGCCCATCGTCTATCCGATCGCCCGGGTCAGCGCCTCGAGGTCGTCGGACGCCGCGGCCCTGCTGACCTTCCTCAAAGGCCCCGAAGCCGCGGCGATCTTCCGCGTCTATGGCTTCCGGCCGCTGTCCGCACGCTGAGAGCCCCCCAGAGGTTGCCTTCCGCCGCGGCGCCGTCTAGGCGAGCCCTCTCGCGCCCCCGGGGGCGCCTGCGAACACGGTACGGGACCCTGACGATGCGCGCCGCCGCCACCCTTCTCCTCGCCGCCCTCGTCGCCGGCGCCGCCGCGCGGGCGAGCGAACCGGTCGAACTGGGCCCCGTCGAGGTCACCGCGACCCGCACCCCTGAACCCGCCGACCGCGTGCCGGCCTACATCACCGTGATCAGCGGCGAGGATCTGCGGGCGCGCCATGTCGTCGACCTGCGCGGGGCTCTGGCGGGTGTGGCGGGGGTCGAGGCCCCGGCGGGCGGCGACGCGGGCCCGGCCAGCGCGGTCCCCGCCTTCTGGGGCCTGCACGAGTTCGACGCCTTCCTGCTGGTGGTGGACGGCGTGCCCCTGGGCGGCGCCTTCAATCCGGCCATTCCCGACCTCGACCTCACCGACGTCGAGCGGATCGAGGTGCTCAAGGGCTCCGCGCCGGTGGTCTATGGCGCCACCGCCTTTGTCGGGGTCATCCAGGTCATCCACTATCCGGCCGGCAAGGCGGCCAACCGCGTCTCGGCCGGCTTCGGCGGCGACTCGTCCTGGAGGGCGGACGCCTCCCTGGCCCTGCCGGCGGTGGCGGGGTTCAGCCAGTCCCTCGCCCTGGACGCCAGGCGGGACGGGTTCGCCGACAGCCGCCAGCATGTCCGCGCGTTCCAGGCGCTCTACCGCGCCGCGGGCGCCCTGGCGGGAGGAACCCTGCGGCTCGACCTCGACGCCACCCTGCTGCGCAGCGTCCCGCCCAGCCCGGTCCCGCGCGTCGGCGCGGCCCTGACCACCCTGACTCCGCTCGACGCCAACTATAACCCCGCCGACGCCCGCCTCGACGAGGATCACACCCACGCGGTGCTCGGCTACGCCCACCCCACGCCGCTGGGCCTGTGGGAGACGACCCTCTCCCTGGCCTATTCGCACATCGACGACGTGCGGGGGTTCCTGCGCTCCGACCTGGTCAACGCCGACAGCCAGATCCAGGGCCGCGACGTGCATGACGAATACGCCGACACGCACATCAACAGCGCCCTGGGGCGCGGCGTCAGCCTGACCTGGGGCGCCGACCTGCTGTACGGACGCGCCACCCAGGCCAGCCGCAACGGCGGCTACTTCCCCGCCCTGGACGGCTCAGCCCCCCTGCCCCGCGCCGCGGACCTGCATGTGGACGAGATCAACGGACTCTACGACCGTCGGCTCTTCGCCGGGCAGTACGGCCAGATCGATTTCAAGCCCGCGCCCGGTTGGGACATCAACGGCGGACTGCGGCTGAACGAGACCTACGAGCGCAAACGCTCGACCCACATCGACGGCTTCGATCCGACCGCCAACACCTTCGACGAGCGGACCCGCAGCGTCACCCGCCTGTCGGGAATGGCCGGGGTCAGCTACCGCGCCTGGGTCTCGGGGGAGGACGAACTGGTGTTCTACGGCGACTACCGCAACACCTTCAAACCCGCCGCCGTGGATTTCGGTCCCGACAACACCCCGGACATCCTGCGGCCAGAGACCGCCCAGAGCTATGAGCTGGGCGTCAAGGGGCGTCTGGCCGGCGGCCGGCTGGACTATGAGGCCGGCGCGTTCCTGATGGATTTCGGGAACCTTGTTGTAGCCACCACGGA
Source organism: uncultured Caulobacteraceae bacterium (assembly GCA_903923135.1). GTDB lineage: Bacteria > Pseudomonadota > Alphaproteobacteria > Caulobacterales > Caulobacteraceae > Acaudatibacter > Acaudatibacter lapponiensis. The sequence continues at coordinate 5,682 of CAIXWN010000037.1, forward strand.
CGAGACCGGCGCCCCGATCCTGCAGAACGCCGGCGGCGAGCGCCTGAAGGGCGTCGAGGCAGAGGGCCACTGGCGGCTGGCCACGGATCTCACCCTCTCGGCCGCCGCCAGCTGGCACGACGCCCGCTTCACCCACTATGTCGCCTCCGAGGGCGGGGCCAACATCGACGTGTCGGGCCGGCGGCTGACCCTGGCGCCGCCCTGGCTGGCGTCTCTGGGATTGGTCTATTCGCCGCCGACGGGCCCGTTCGGCTCGGCGACCCTGAACTACGTCGGCCGCCGCTGGCTCGACCTGGCCAACACCGCGCCCGCCGGCGGTTACGCCACCGTGGATGCGTCGGTCGGCTACCGCTGGCGGCGCTACAGCCTGTCGGTCAGCGCCGCCAATCTCGGCGATCAGCGCCCGCCGGTCACCGCCAGCGAGTTCGGCGACCAGTCCTTCTACCGCCTCGCCGGCCGCCGGGTGTTCGTCGACCTGTCGGCGACCTTCTGACGGCCCGAGATCACCAACGCAACAGCCGCGGGCCGGCCAGAGCCCCCAGGGCGCAGGGGGCCAGAATGCCCAGGGTGTACCAGATGGCGAGGAACGGCGCCCCCGTCTCGGGGCAGTGCAGGGCGTAGACCGCCGCGCCCAGGCCGCCGGCCGTCAGGCCGGCCATGGCGCCGGCCAGGCGCGGCCGTGTCGGCGCCAGGGTGCGCAAGGCCCAGATCAGGGCGGCGAACACCGGCAGGGCCACGGCCAGGATCCGCCAGGGGCAGACCATCGCCGAGTCGCCCATGACCAGCGGCCGCCAGGCCGCGGACGGCGTGCGGATCAGCTGCATGGCGACCATCGGCGCAACGCCGACCAGGGGCGCCAGCAGCCACGGCAGCCGGCCCGCCGCCGAAAGGCCCGGCCGTCCGAGGCGGGCGACGCACCACAGGCCGAGCCCGGCGAAGCCCAGGGTGTAGGCCAGTTTCATCCAGAACATCCGCGACGCCGTCGCCGTGGCCAGGTCCGGCCGGAAGCCGAGGACCAGGGCCATGCCGGCCAGGGCCACCGCCCCGCCAATGGCCAGGGCGAGGATCAGACGTCGGGCCACCACGCCGGGGCCGACCGGCCGCAGGTCGCGCGTCAGGCGGTCGATCAGGTCATCGGTCATTCCCGCCCCTCCCGCCGGCGAACCGGTCCATCAGGGTGCGCAGGGCGCGGTGCGAGGCCACCTTGACCGCCCCCTCCGACATGCCGGCGCGGGCCGCGGCCTCCGCCACCGAAAGCTCGTCGATCTTCAGGTCGCGAAGCAGGCGGCGGATGCGCTCGGGCAGGCCTGCCAGCGCCTTCTCCACGTCGCGCCGGGCGTCGACGGCGGCGCTCCGGTCCTCGACCGTCAGTTCGCCCGCCGCATCCTCCAGGGGCACGTGCACCCGCCGGCCGCGACGGCGATAGTGGTCGATCAGCTTGTAGCGGGCGATGGCATAGACCCAGGGCGTCAGGGCCTGGGTCCGGTCGAAGGTCTCCCGGCGGGTGTGAATGGCGATCAGGGTGTCCTGCACGAGATCCTCGACGTCGTCGGCATCCCGCCGCAGCCGGCGGCCGAAATAGCCGCTCAGCCGCAGCCGCAGATCCCCGAGCAGGGCCCGATAGGCCCCGGCGTCCCCGTCGAGGGCGGCGAGCATCAGCAGCTTCAGCTCTCCCTCGGTGGTCTCCATGGGTCCCTCTCGCCTATCCGGCCGGCGGAACGGCAAGGTTACAGCATAGCCGTGTCGCTTTCGCGATCGGCGACATTTTTCCGCGGTCCGCCGCGCTTGGCGTGTAACCTGCCGGCGGCCTGGAGCGGACAGGTGATCTCGACGGACGTCGCCCCGGGGGGCGGCCGTCTTCGCAGGCAGGGAGCGGGTGACGTGGCAGCAATCAAGACGCACGGGGTGCGACGGTGAGCGTCGGCGCCGACGCGACGCCGGCTATGACGGCGCCCACCGGGCCGCGGCCGCGCCGGGAGGTGATCTACCGGCACGCCTTCCTGGTGCGGCTGACGCACTGGCTCAACGCCCTGGTCATCGTGCTGATGATCGGCAGCGGCCTGAACATCTTCAACGCCCACCCCCACCTCTACTGGGGCCAGAAGGGCGACTCCTACGACCAGCCGTTCCTGTCGATCGGCGCCGTGGACCGCGGCTCGGGATTCCGGGGACAAACCACCATCGGCTCGCTGCATCTGGACACCACCGGGGTGCTCGGGGTCTCCACCGACAACGGCCAGACCCTGCGCAAGGCCTGGCCGTCCTGGCTGACGATTCCCGGCTATCAGGATCTGGCCGACGCCCGCCACTGGCACTTCCTGTTCGCCTGGGTCCTGGTCGCCAACGGCCTGGCCTATCTGGCGTGGGGCCTGATCAGCCGGCACCTCCAGCGCGATCTCTGGCCGACCCTGGCCGACCTGCGGGCGATTCCGCGCTCGGTTCTCGACCACGTGCGGCTGAAGCACCCCACGGGCGAGGCGGCCAAGCGCTACAACGTGCTGCAGCGCCTGGCCTATCTGGGCCTGATCACCCTGGTGACGCTGATGGCGCTCACCGGCCTGACCATGTCGCCCGGCTTCGACGCCTTCGCCCCCTGGCTGCTCGACCTCTTCGGCGGCCGCCAGTCGGCCCGCTCGCTGCACTTCATCTTCGCCTCGGGCATCGTCGCCTTCGTGGTCGTCCACCTGGTGGAGGTCGTGCTCGCTGGGCCGATCAACGAGGTGCGCTCGATGATCACCGGCCGCTACGCCGTGCCGCCCGACCACAACCACCCCGGAGCGTGACCGCCATGACGCTGATCACCCGTCGAAACGCCCTGATCGTCGGCGCGGCCGGCTCGGGCCTCGCCCTCTCCGGCTGCACGAAGATCGTCATGGGCGACTCCCTGACCCGCAGCGCCGGATTCCAGCGCGTGCTGGCCAACGCCGAGGCCTGGACCCTGAGCGCCCAGAGGTTCCTGCTCTCCGGCGGGGCCATGGCCCGGGAGTACAGTCCGTCCGACATCTCAGAGAAGTTCAAGGCCAACGGCACGCTCTATCCCGGCGGCGAGGACTATGAGGACGCCGTGCTGGAGAACTTCGCAGGCTGGCGGCTGACCGTCGACGGCCTGGTGACGCGCCCGGTGTCCCTGTCGGTGGCCGAGATCCGCCGGCTGCCGTCACGCACCCAGATCACCCGCCACGACTGCGTGGAGGGGTGGAGCGCCATCGGCCAGTGGACGGGCGTGCCCCTCGGCCTGCTGCTGAAGACGGCCGGCGTGCTGCCGCAGGCGAAATATGTCGTCTTCCACTGCGCCGACAACCTCGAGGGCGAACCCGAGAAGGGCGGCATGCAGGCGGCGGGCCAGTACTACGAAAGCCTCGCCCTGGCGGATGCCGTCCACCCCCAGACGATCCTCGCCCACGCCATGAACGGCAAGCCGCTGGACGTAGGGCACGGGGCGCCCCTGCGACTGCGGGTCGAACGCCAGCTTGGCTACAAGCAGGCCAAGTACGTGCAGCGCATCCAGGTCACCGACACCCTCTCGGGGTTCTATGGCGGCAAGGGGGGCTACTGGGAGGACCGCGGCTACGAGTGGTATGCGGGCATCTGACGCCCGGGCCGGTCAGCGCCGCAGGGCCGACAGCCGGTCGGCCGCCGCCATGGTGGCCCGGTAGCCGGCCGCCACGGCCGTGTCGTAGGCCTTCCAGTCCTGCAGGCTGACGCCGCCGACCTCCGGAAGGATCTCCACGAACTGGTCGTCCCGGGTCTCGGTGCGCGACGCGAGGCTGGGCATGGTCGCCGAGCGGATCAGCACGGCAACGATGGGCGGCCCCTTGCGCCAGGCGCCGGAGGTGAGCCAGCCCCAGCCCGTGGGCCGCAGGAGCAGATCCTCGGGGTTCAGGCCGTGACTGGAGGCCGCCGCGTCGACGCCGATGGTCACCCCGTCGTGCAGCTCGGCCACCAGGTCGACGGCGAGGTTGCGGACCAG
>CAIXWN010000038.1 GCA_903923135.1 uncultured Caulobacteraceae bacterium
ACTGGGCCAGGGCGAACAGGGCCGGCAGGGCGATGGCCGCCACCGCCCCGACGATCGGCACATAGTTGACCACAAAGATCAGGAAGGCCCAGAACAGGGCGTTCTCCAGGCCGAGGACCGCCATGAGCGCCCAGGACGCCGCAGCGATGATCAGCCCGGTCACCGTCTGGATCCATAGATAGCGCTCCACGCCGTCGCGCACCCGCAGGAAGACCTGAAGGGCGTCCTGGCGCTCCTCGCGCAGGCGGAACAGGCGAACCATCTTGCGTTCGAAGGCGCTGCGCGAGGCGATCAGGAAACCCAGATAGATCAGCACGAAGATGGCGTTGGAGACGAACCCTTCGAGCCCGTTGGCCACCGCGCCCAGGTACTGGGTGGGATCGAGGTGGCGGAGCATGTGGTCCACGGTGCCGGGGCCGCGCACCCGCAGTATATGGGCGACCTGGCTGATCATCACGTTGATCTTGGGCTCCGCCCGCGTGAGGCTGGACAGGAAGCCGGCGGCGTTGTCGGCGACCACCGCCGCGCACAGGATGAAACCGACGATGGAGAGCCCGATGGCCACGGGCACCGCCGTTCCGGTCGGCAGCCCTGGAATCCGGCGCTGGATCACCCGACTGAACGCGTCGACCATCACCGCCAGGAAGATGGCCAGCAGAAGCGGGGTGATGATGTCCGCCATCCAGCGCAGGGCGGCGCCGGCCAGGATGACGGCCATGACCACCAGGGCGTTTCGGGCGATGGTCGGGGTCGACTCGGCGAGCATGGAATACCGGTGCGGCCTTTCGATCCGGTGGTTGGCCAGTGTTCGACCGCATTGACGGCCGCGTCAATCGGGCGCGGGCGGCTTTCATCGCCCCCTCACCGCAACGCTTCGCCCGGCGGCGAATTTGGTCTAAGAGTCCGATCGCCGGGCGGGGCGGGCGCCCTTCGCCTTTCAGGATTCCTCGAATTGTCGACCACTTCTTCGCCGGACGCTGACGCATCCGGGTTCAGCGCCGTATCGCTGGCGCGCCGCCTCAGCCGCTACAGGACCCCGAGCTACGGGCGCGCCGCCTTCGAGATCGCCATTACGGTCGGGCCGCTGGTCGTCTTTTGGATCCTGGCCTGGGAGGCGGTGCGCCATCACAACTGGTGGGGACTGGCGCTGATTCCGCCTTCGGCGGCGTTCCTCATGCGCCTGTTCATGATCCAGCACGACTGCGGCCATGGCGCGTTTCTGCCGGGACAGCGTCTCAACGACTGGCTTGGCCGCGCCCTGGGTGTCCTCACCCTGACGCCCTATGACTACTGGCGCCGCGCCCACGCCATCCATCACGCCACCTCCGGGGCCCTGGATCGCCGCACCATCGGCGGTATCGACACCCTGACGGTGGACGAGTACCGCGCCCTGCCACCGCTGCGCCGGCTCGGCTACCGCCTCTACCGGCATCCGGCGGTGATGTTCGGTCTTGGCCCCGCCTTCGTGTTCCTGGTCCAGCACCGCTGGCCGGTGAGCATGACCCGCGACGGCTGGAGGCCCTGGGTGTCGACCATGGTCACCAACCTCTGCGCGGCGGCGCTTGTCGTCTCCCTTGTTATGGTCTTCGGCGTCATGCCGTTCCTGTTGGTCTATCTGCCGGTCGTGACGCTGGCGGCGTCCATGGGGGTTTGGCTGTTCTTCGTCCAGCATCAGTTCGAAGGGACCTACTGGGCCCGGGATGGTGTCTGGGAATTCCACGAGGGCGCTTTTCGCAGCAGTTCCCACTACGACCTGCCCGCTCCCCTGCGCTGGATGACCGCCAACATCGGCATCCACCATGTGCACCATCTGAGCAGCAAGATTCCCTACTACCGCCTGGGTCAGGTGATGCGCGACGAACCCTCCCTCAAGCAGGCCGGCCGCCTGACGATCAGCCAGAGCCTGGGCTGTGTCTCCCTGGCGGTCTGGGACGAGGCCGCAGGCCGCCTGATCTCCTTCCGGCAGATGTGGAGCGACGTCCGACGGGCGCGCGCGAACCCGTCGGCCGTCGCGAGCTGACGGCTGCGGCGGGGCGCCGATGATCGCGCTTCTGACCACCACCGATCCGGTGAAGTTGTCAGCCGTTCAGGCTTTGCTGGCGGCTGAGGAGGTTGGAAGCGCCGTGTTCGACAGCGCCGCCGGAGGGCTGTGGCGGTCGATCATTCCGGTGAGGCTGATGGTGGATGAGGCGGATCTGTCGCGGGCCCGCTGGACCCTGCGGGCGGCCGGCTTCGTGGAGGCCGCGGACGGCGATTGGGACCTGCCCGCCGAAAGCCGGACGGCTAGGTCTCAGGCGTCGTAGAAGAACGGCGAGTGCAGGCCGATCAGGCGTCGCTCCCGTCCGGTCTTCGCCCGCGCCGCGGCCTCTGGCGAAACGTGGCTGACCTCGTCGGTGGTAAAGATGCGCTGGGCGATGTCGCGGCGGCCGTAGTGAGCCTGCAGGAAGAACCTTCCGTAGCCCGCCCGGGCAGGCGTGCCGCGATGCCAGACATCCGATACGAACAGCGCTGCGTCCCCGGCCCGCGCCGCCAGCAGAACCGCCTCGCGACCCTCATAGCTCAGCGTCATCGGCGGGGGGTCGATGGCGGGATCGACCGGCGGAAAGCGACCCGACCGATGCGATCCCGGGACCACCGCCGTGGGCCCCGCCTCCAGCGGGCAGTCCTTGAGGAACAGATGAACTCCGATGGCGAACACCGGATAGGGAATGTCCTCCGGCCAGGCGACGCCTGCGGGACGGGGCACGTGCGGGCCGGCGTCGATGTGCCAGCGGCCGCCCTGGTGGCCCGGCGGGTTTCGCCAGGCGGTGTTGGCAATGACGTGGCAGTCCTCACCCAACAGGGGCTCGATGGCCTCCAGGATCGACGGTGCGGCGATGGCCGCCTGGGCGAGGGCCGAGCGGTTGAACATGCCGTGGCGAAACTCGTCGCGCATGTCGTGCGGCCGGTCCGGTGGCGATGCCTCGAACACCGCGGCGATCTCCGCCGCCAGGGCGGCGACCGCGGTCAGGTCGAGAACCCCTTGCAGAATAGCGTAGCCATCCTGTTCCAGCTGGGCGGACGCCGCGGGCGCGGGGCCGGACCGTAGGTCCAGATTGCCATGTCGGCGAGTGATCATCGGGCAAGTATGGCGCCAGGAACGGGTTGATCAAGAGCGCCGGCCACGTCCGGCCGCTTCCCAGCGGGGCAGGGCGTCGCTACCCTGCGCCCTCCTTGTGGGGCGTCCGGCCTCGTTAGACGCAGGCTATGGCTCCATGGACCTCTGGCAAGACTTCCTGACCAACCAGGGCCGCGAGATTCACAAGTGGGAGCACTATTTCCCCATCTATGAGCGCCACTTCTCGCCCTGGCGTGGCCGGACCCTGACGTTTCTGGAGATCGGCGTGGCCAAAGGCGGCTCGCTGCAGATGTGGCGCCGCTACTTCGGACCGCTGGCGCGCGTGGTGGGTATCGACATCGACCCCCGGTGCAAGGCCTGCGAGGACGACGGGGTGTTTGTGCGCATCGGCGACCAGTCGGATCCGGCGTTCCTGGCCTCAGTGATCGCCGAGTTCGGCGCGCCCGACATCGTGCTGGACGACGGCAGCCATCAGATGCGCCATATCGAGGCCAGCTTTGATTTCCTCTATCCGAAGCTGACCAAGAACGGGGTCTATATGGTCGAGGATCTGCAGTGCGCCTACTGGCCGAAGTTCGGCGGGTCGGTCGACGATCCGCGCACCTTCATCAACATCGCCAAATCGCTTGTCGACAGGTTGAACGCCGAACACACACTAGGCGCGATCGAACCCGACGACTTCACCCGCGACACCTATTCGATCGGCTTTTACGACGGCATCGTCGTACTCGAAAAGGGCCAGGTGTTCCGTCGCAAGGCGCAGGCCATCGGCAAGGCCCCCGGCCTGCTCGCCGCCTTCAGATAGGGGGCCGCAGACCGGCGGCCTGGTTCAGTCGGCGCCAGCTGCGCGCATAGGCGGACTTCGACGTCGCCCGGGGCGTCGCGACGATCGTGGTGAGCCAGCGGGCCTCGGCGGCGGCGGCCTCGCGCCAGCACGTCCTGATGGCCTCAAGCAGGGCGGCGGGGCCCGGATCGGACCGCAGTGCCGCCCCGACCCGTTCCGCAAAGCCCGCCTCAAGCCTGTCGCGCTCCGCCGCGACCGTGGCGGCGCGGGAGGCGTAGTCCTCCAGCACAGCTCGGTGCAGCCGCTCGTGTCGCCACCACAGGGTCCGGTCGTCGAAACGGTCGGTGGGCGGGGGTCCGTGATCGGGGAGACCGACGTCCAACAACACCGGCCGGAACAGGCTCAGGCAGGGGGCGGCGGTGCCGGTGATCCAGTGCAGCGCCGCGCCCGGCGTCAGGTCGCTGACCAAGGCTCCCGTGGTCTGGCTGCGGCGATCCCCCGGACCGGCGTGCATGCAGATCGTGCGGCCCTGAACATCCGTCGGCGCCCAGGCCGGCTCGGCGCCGGCGGCGCCGTGATCGCGCAGGATGCCCATCATATCGCGGACGGTCAGGGCGCCGGCGAAAGCGGCGAGCAGGCCGGCGGCACGGGCGCAGCGCTCGGTCCCGCGCGAGACGCGGTCCCGCTGACGGTCAATCAGCCGACCGGCAAAATCGAAACCTCCGTCCGACTCGGTCCAGCCTTCGGCGCGGGCGTGCGCCGCGAGGGCCGGGCTTACCGCGTCTGGATTTTCGCCGATGCTCAGGGCGTTGGAAATCGATCGTACGCCGGCGACACGTTCCAGCGCCCACCATCGGCCGACCGTCTCCAGCACATAGGCCTCGGCCGGGTCGGCGATCAGGAAGCTGTTGTGATAGTAGAAGCGCACAAGGTGCCCGCAATCGCCGCCCTGACCGTGGCGCTCCAGCAGGGCGATGATCACCTCGACGGCCTGGGCGGCCGTGTCGGCGCGCTCCAGTCCCAGCCGGACCATATCCATGCCGGTGAGGGCCCGCCGGCGCTGAGCGGGGACGATCGAATGCACCGCCTCGTTGCCGATCACCACGCCCTGGTCGTTGGCCCCCATCTCTGCGCCCCACATCCAGAACGGCCGCGACAGCAGGCAGGCGCGCGTCCGCTCCACCTGCGGAACGGCGATATAGGTCAGCGACAGGGGTTCGCCCGCCACATGGCGGGCGGCGGGAATTCGCTCGACGACCTGGGCCTCGTTTCGCTCGCGGTCACTGTTCTTGGCGAACAGCGTCGCTCCGGTCGCCGTCGTATTCCCCAGGGCGACAAGGGTGTCACACATGGCGGTCGCTACTTTACCGCCGCCAGCAGGGACAGCTGTGTCTGCAACCGCGCGTGCAGGGAGTCGAAGAGCGCCTGCTGCTGGCGCGTAGGCAGGGTGTCGGCGTCCTCCAGGCTGGCCGCGAAGCTGGCGTACTGCTCGTTGAGCATGCCGGGGAAGGCGAGATTGGCCTCCGAGCCGTTCATGTTCACCTGCATCAGGGCCTCCTGGATGGCGGCCAGCCGGGCGTCGAGCGGGGCGTTCCCGCCCGGGGCGGCTTTCAGGGCTCGGCGACGCTCGCGGATGAGATTGACCGCCCGGTGCAGGTCGTCGATGTC
>CAIXWN010000039.1 GCA_903923135.1 uncultured Caulobacteraceae bacterium
GCCACGCGTCCGCTCTGTCCACATCCAGAGCTTGAATCATAGACCGCGCCCCGCAGGAATCCCGCCACGGCATTTTCCAAACGGACTCTTATGTCATAGCTCCATTGCCAGGCCTCACTGGCATATGGCTTGCTTGGTTCGTCCTGCCTCTTCTATCGACGCCTAATCTCCAGGTAAGTTCGCTATTTGGTATGTGGCTTGCCGTTATATTTATCGGCGAATTGATTTGTTTGTTTGTTGAGCTCGTCGTCGTCACTCCAATATTGCTGTGCTTCGCCTGTTACGGGTGGCGCTGGCTAAATGGCTGGTCAGCTAGCATGGTAGGCTTCGCTATAGGTTTCAGCATATGGCTCGTGTTTGGGAGCATACCGCCGTCGCCAGGCTCGTTCGAACGCTCCGGAGGCATTGATCATGTTGTCGATGGAGTTCGGACGCTCGCAGGGTGGGAACAAGTCCTAGTTGGTGCGTTCGAAGTCGGCGTCTTGGGATCGCTAACTGCTATCATCTTTCGCGTTATCGCCGTGCGTACGGTGTCCAATGCCCCGATGTCATGAGCGACCACTGGAGCGTTGAAATGCCGTTTCGGTCGGTGAGCCGGCGAGTCGGTTCCTTCCGCTAAGGGTCGCCTACGGTCATTGGCCCTCGGCCAGATTCGAGACATGCGGCTGACAGGTTTGCCGACGGTGCGCCGCGACTCAATCGTCGGATCTTGACCACTCGCTGATCCGGTACTGCCGCGCCGGATCGATCTGGGGAACGCCGGCTTCCTGCCCGAACGGATAGGCCAGGGCGCCGTCGGGCGCGTACTGCAGGATATAGGCCTTGCGGACCTCGCCGGTGAGATTGGGGCCCGTCCGGTGCGGGGTGAGGGATGAGAACACCACCACGTCACCCTTGCGGGCCGGGGCCGACACCTCGTCGGGAGCTTCGTCGAGGCATTGCATCCCGAGACGCGTCACCCGGTGGGCGAGGGTGCCCAGTCGGTGCAGGCCCGGCGCGACCCACGGACAGCCGTTTTCCTCGGTGGCGTCGTTCAGGGCCACCCAGCAGGTGAGGTACTGCTGCGGTTCAATGAAGGTGTAGCCATTGTCCTGATGCCAGGGGAATTCGTCGGGATTCTCCGGCTTCTTATAGACCGCCTGATCCCAGTAGAGCCGCGCCGCCGGGCCGATCAGATCGTGGCAGAGGCCCTGGAACACGGGGTGGCGGCTGAAATCGCGCAGGGCCTCGGATTTCGCCACCAGGTGGATGGTGAAGGTGATGGCGTCGGCCCTGGCGATCAGCCGGCGGCCTTCCGGGTACTGCCGCAAGGCCTCCTCGCCGGCGTGTTCGAACGGGCCGATGGCCTCGGCGACCGCGTCCATCTCCGCGGCGGTGAACGCATCCTTCAGGACGAAGAAGCCGTCGCGGTTGAAGGCCTCGGCCTGAGCTTCACTGACAAGGGTGTAGGGTCCGACGGCGGGAGTCCAGGCGAAGTCCCGGCTGCGGGGGTGGGGTTCAGGCATCTGGGCGTCTCGCGTTTCCTCCCCCCGATTGAACAGGGTTCGCCGGCCGATGTCACGGCGCCTCGGCGCCCGCTTGCGGACGCGCGGCGGCGGGCTGAAGATGTCCGGCAATGAAGCCATAACGGGAGGAGAATCCGATGGGATTGCTCGAGGGAAAGGTCGCCATCGTCACCGGGGCCGGCAACGGCCTGGGCGAGGCCTATGCGAAGCTGTTCGCCCGCGAGGGCGCGGCGGTGGTGGTCAACGATCTGGGCGGCGCGCGCGACGGCACGGGCGCCGATGTCTCGGCGGCCCAGAAGGTGGTCAATGCCATCGTGGCCGAGGGCGGCCGGGCCGTGGCCAACGGCGATGACGTCTCCACGGTCGCCGGCGGCGAGAACATCCTGAAATCGGCGCTGGACGCCTTCGGCCGGGTGGACGTCCTGATCAGCAACGCCGGCATCCTGCGCGACAAGACCTTCGCCAACACCTCCGAGGCTGACTGGGACGCGGTGGTCAAGGTGCACCTCAAGGGCGCCTATTGCGTCACCCTGCCGGTGTGGAAGTGGATGAAGGACAATGCGGTAAAGGGCGTGATCGTCCAGACCTCCTCCACGTCCGGCCTGTTCGGCAACTTCGGCCAGGCCAACTACGGCGCGGCCAAGGCGGCGCTCTACGGGTTCATGCGGGTGCTCTCCATCGAGGGGCGCAAGTACGGCATACGGGTCTGGGGCTTGGCTCCCGGCGCCTACACCCGCCTGACCAGCGACCTGCCCGGCCTGCGCGACCGCGAGCCCGATCCGCTGTCCCTGCCGGACGCCATCGCCCCGGCGGTCCTCTACATGGTCAGCGACCTGTCCGGCGACCGCACCGGGATCATGCTGGGGGTCTCCCAGCGCGGCGTGCGCGAGATCCGCATGCTGCAGGCCCCGGGCTTCGCGCCGAAGGGACCCTGGACCGCGCAGGACGTCGCCGACCATGCGAAGGACGTCTTCTTCGACCAGGAGTCGGTGACGGCCATCGGCTGATCCCGGCCCTCGGCGTCCGGGGTCCGCAATAGCCCTTAGGTTGTCCCGCCCCGGGCGCCATGCGATGAGAGACGACAATTAAACAACCGTTTGAAACGAGGAGCGTCCCATGGATTTCGACTATTCCCCGCGGCAGAAGGACCTGATGCGGCGCGTCTCCGATTTCATGGACGAGCACATCTATCCCGCCGTGCCGATCTATGAGGCCCAGCAGGCAGAGGGCGACCGCTGGAAGGTGCTCCCCATCGTCGAGGAGCTTAAGGCCAAGGCCCGCAAGACCGGCCTGTGGAACATGTTCATGCCGCCGCACGCCGGCATGCCCCATGTGGATGACACCTTCGAGTTCGAGGGCATCCAGCTGACCAACCTGGAATATGCGCCGATCTGCGAGATGTTCGGCCGCGTCGGTTTCGCCTCGGAGGTGTTCAACTGTTCGGCGCCGGACACCGGCAACATGGAGGTGCTCAACCGCTTCGGGACGCTCGAGCAGAAGGAGCGCTGGCTGCGCCCGCTGATGAACGGCGACATTCGGTCGGTGTTCCTGATGACCGAGCCGCTGGTCGCCTCTTCGGACGCCACCAACATCGAGACCCGCATCGAACGCGACGGCGACCACTATGTGATCAACGGCCGCAAGTGGTGGTCCTCGGGCGTCGGCGATCCCCGCTGCAAGGTGGGCATCCTGATGGGCAAGACCAACCCCGACGCCGCGCCGCACGCCCAGCAGTCGCAGATCCTGGTTCCCATGGACACGCCCGGGATCAAGATCCTGCGCATGCTGCCGGTGTTCGGCTATGACGACGCGCCGCACGGTCACGGTGAGGTGCTGTTCGAGGATGTCCGCATTCCGGTGGAAGAGGGCCTGATCCTCGGCGAGGGCCGTGGTTTCGAGATCTCCCAGGCCCGCCTGGGTCCGGGACGCATCCACCACTGCATGCGCACCATCGGCACGGCCGAGGTGGCCCTGGAAAAGATGTGCCGGCGCCTGATGAGCCGCAAGGCCTTCGGCAAGTACATCTCCGAACACTCGGTCTGGGAACAGCGGGTGGCGGCGGCGCGGACCGACATCGAGTTGAACCGGCTGCTGTGCCTCAAGGCCGCCGACATGATGGACAAGGCCGGCAACAAGAGCGCCCGCCTGGAGATCTCGATGATCAAGGTGTCGGCTCCCAACATGGCCCTGCGCATCATCGACGACGCCATCCAGGCCCATGGCGGCGGCGGCGTGACCAGCGATTTTGGTCTGGCCAAGATGTACACCAGCCAGCGCACCCTGCGCCTGGCGGATGGCCCCGACGAGGTGCACAACCGCACCATCGCCCGCATGGAGTTCGCCAAGTACGGCGACCTGCACGCGAAGATCCGCGCCGAACGCGACGCCGAGCGCGTTCCGGTGGGTTCGCGCTGAACCCATCCTGGGCGCCCCCGCCGCCTGGCTCCGGCCCGGGCGGCGAGGGCGGCTTGGCCCTGTCGCGCCCCTCCCCGCCGGGAGGGGTGTTTTTTTGGTCGCGCCCGCCGGCGGTCTTGACCTTCCGCCACCCCCCACCTATCTGCCGGTTGGCACTCGAGCAGGGTGGCTGCTAACGGCCGCCGTTCGGGGGCTGCGAAGTTTTAACCAGTCAGAAATCTACGGAGAAAACATCCATGGCGTTTCGTCCGCTTGGCGACCGCGTCCTCGTCCGCCGCGTCGAGGAAGAAACAAAGACCAAGGGGGGCATCATCATCCCCGACACCGCGAAGGAAAAGCCGCAAGAAGGCCAGGTCATCGCCGTCGGCCCCGGCGCGCGCGACGATTCCGGCAAGGTCCAGCCCCTGGATCTGAAGGCCGGCGATCGCATCCTGTTCGGCAAATGGTCGGGCAGCGAGATCAAGCTCGACGGCGAAGATCTGCTGATCATGAAGGAAAGCGACGTCCTGGGCGTCCTCGACGCCTGATCCGTTCCCACCTGATCGTAACCATTCCTTTTTTCGAAAGAGAGAGCCGAAACCATGGCTGCTAAAGACGTCTATTTCTCCACCGACGCGCGCGACAAGATGCTGCGCGGCGTCAACATCCTCGCCAACGCCGTGAAGGTGACCCTGGGCCCCAAGGGCCGTAACGTGGTCATCGAAAAGTCCTTCGGCGCCCCGCGCTCGACCAAGGACGGCGTGTCCGTGGCCAAGGAAATCGAACTGTCGGATCGCTTCGAGAACCTCGGCGCGCAGATGATCCGCGAAGTCGCCTCCAAGACCAACGACAAGGCCGGTGACGGCACGACCACCGCCACCGTTCTGGCGCAGTCGATCGTTGTCGAGGGCACCAAGGCGGTGGCCGCCGGCATGAACCCGATGGATCTGAAGCGCGGCGTCGAAAAGGCCGTCCTGAAGGTCGTCGAGGAGATCAAGAACACCTCCAAGAAGGTCACCACCAACCAGGAAATCGCCCAGGTCGGCGCGATCTCGGCCAATGGCGACAAGGAAATCGGCGACATGATCGCCCGGGCCATGGAAAAGGTCGGCAACGAGGGCGTCATCACGGTTGAAGAAGCCAAGAGCCTCGAGACCGAACTCGACGTGGTCGAAGGCATGCAGTTCGACCGCGGCTATATCTCGCCCTATTTCATCACCAATGCCGAGAAGATGACCGCCGAAC
>CAIXWN010000040.1 GCA_903923135.1 uncultured Caulobacteraceae bacterium
AGGCCGCCGCGCCGCCGCCGAAGCTGGCCATCGCCGCCGCCATCTGCTGGACACCGGCGTTCCCAGCGGGCCCCGGCGCCAGTCCCGTGCCGGCGTAGGTGACGTCCGTGTGGCCGGACCCGTCGTTGGACAGGTGGAAGTTGGCCTGGCTGTAGTTGCCCGTCAGCTTGATGGTGGAGATCAAGCTGCCGTCGCTCACCGTCAGGACCCCGTTCGTCGCCGTGCCGGCGTAGCTGAGCGTCGCCGAGCCGAAGGTGATATCGCCCAGGTCGATGGTGCTCACGATCGCGCCGTTGGTCGACAGTCCGGCCACGGTTCCGGTGAAGCTTTCGGCGTGATCGATCTTGAACGTTCCCGACGAGCCGCTTTCGAAGGTGACCGTCTGGGCCGAGGCCGCGCCCACCGAACTGCCGATCTCCAAATTCGAGGTTCCAAAAAGCTGCAGTGCGCCGGTTCCGTTGACGTTGCCGCCGATGGCGACGTCGCCGCCCTGGGCCTTGATCGTGCCGTTGTTGAACACCGCATTGCTCACCGTGAGGGCGCCGCCCGTCGCCTCCATGAGACCCGAGTTCACCATCTGCACGCCGCCGAGATTCACGGCGATGCCGCCGGCCGCGGTGGCGTTGATGGTTCCCAGCGCCTTGTTCTTGAAGGTGATGGCCTGCCCGGCGCCGATCTGGCCGCCGCCGGAGATGGTGTTGTCGATATTGTCAAATTCTGCGACGCCAGCGGCCTGCAGAATCCGGTCGTTGCCCGTGCCACCCGCCAGCACGAGATTGCCGCCGCCCTTCAGGGTGACAACAGAACTGCCCATAACCAGGTTGGCGTTGTTGGCTCCGCCGGCCAGGGTGAGTGTGCCGGCATTGTTGATCGTGCCATAGAGATAGAGCGAGGCGTTGTTGTTCACCACCACGTTCGAGCCGGCCACGATATTGACCATCTGGCCCAGAACCGAGCCGTTCAGGGCGCCGTTGTAGCCGCTGACGACGTCTATGACGGCCGAGCCGGTCGTCGTGATCGTGCCGCCATAGATACTGCCGCCCTCGAGGTCGACGTGACCCGTGCCGGTGGCGACGACCTGGCCGGTGTTGAGAGCGGCGCCGTTCGAGATCGTGTTGTCCACCGCGGTGTTCAGGATGACGAGCCCGCCCGCGCCCGCCACCGTCGCAGCCGACTCGATCAGGCCGTAGTTCTCGATGGTCGAGTTGGACTGAAGGACAAGGGCTGTGGTCTGATTGGCGTTGATCACCCCCTTCGTCTCGTTGGTGAGTTGCAGGGCCGTGCCGGCGCCGATGTTGCCGGCCCCGGAGATGGTGTTGTCGACGTTGAACAGCGACTGCACGGCGCTGTTGGCGATGACGCCGTTGTTGGCGCTGTTGCCGAGGGTCACCTTGCCCGCGCCGCTCAGGGTGGTGGGCCCAACGATGCGCAGGTAGGTCGCGCTGGCTCCGGCCTGCAGGTTGATGGAGCCACTTTTTGTGCTGATGGCGCCGTTGAGATAGAGGCTGGCGTTGTTCTGGACGTTGAGCACCGCCGAGTCGGTCAGGATCTTCACCGAGCCGTCGAGCGTGGCGTTATAGCCGCTGTCCACCTGGATCGCGGCCGGATAACCCGCCGAACTGAGCAGGGTTCCGCCCTGTATGGTGGCGTTCTGCAATTCCACGGTCGAGCCATACTTGACCAGGGAGGTGGTGAGGCCGAGCGCCTCCAGCTTGCCGCCGCCGGTCTGGTTGATGGTCGAGTTGAGGACCACCA
The DNA here is from genome assembly GCA_903923135.1 of uncultured Caulobacteraceae bacterium. Classification (GTDB taxonomy): domain Bacteria; phylum Pseudomonadota; class Alphaproteobacteria; order Caulobacterales; family Caulobacteraceae; genus Acaudatibacter; species Acaudatibacter lapponiensis. The sequence continues at coordinate 1,756 of CAIXWN010000040.1, forward strand.
GCCTGCCGCCCGCCTTTCCGCCTGTGGGCACAGCCGCCTCGATGAGGCCATTGTTGGTCACCCCGCCACTCACCTGAAGCGTAAGCGTTCCTCCCGGTGTGTTGGCCTTGATGATGCCCAGCTTGCCGTTGATCAGGGTCATCTGGTTGGCGCCGATATTGCCCACGCCCTGGATGGTGTTGTTGATGTTGTTGAGGGTCTCTGTAGAGCCGTCGGCGCCGAAGATCTGGTTGTTGGTCGTGTTCGTCAGCTGAATGATCCCGCCGGCCGCCAGGGGATTGGCTGAAGTCAGGGTGACCGTCGGGCTTTGCAGAGCCAGGCTGGAGATGTTGGCTCCGCCGTCGACACCCAAAACGATCGTGCCGTTGTTGCTGATCATACCTCTCAGGTCGAGCCGGGAATTGTCGGAAACCTTCAGCGTCGCGCCTGTGGCGAGGTTGACCGGCGCCCCCGAGTAGGTCCCGTCGAGCGTGGCCGTGTACCCGGAAGCCACATCGAGATAGGCCCCCGACGCCGAACTGAGCGTGCCGCCGTAGATCGTCGTTCCCTGCAGATCGACATGGGCGCCCGCGACGGTGGCGCTCAGCTTGCCGGCGTTGAGGTTCTGGCTGTTGTCGAGGCTGTCGTTGAACAGCACAAGATTGCCGGCGGCGTTGGTCGCTTCGAAGAGGCCGGTGTTCACGATCCCGCCGTTGACCTGCACGGTCAGGGCTCCGGCCTGGTTGGCGTTGACCACCCCGGCGGTCTCATTGACCAGGGTCATCTGGTTGGCGCCGAGATTGCCGACGCCGGATAGGGTGTTGTCGACGTTGTCGAGTTCGTTGAGGTAGCCGTTGCCGCCATGGATCTGGGCATTGGGGCCGCCCATCACGACAGAGCCCCCCCCGCTGAGCGTGGCGACCGGTGTCTCAAGGATCAGATTGGCGTTGGCGCTGCTGGCGTTGAGATTGATCGCGCCGTGATTGACGATGGCTCCGTAGACATGAAGGCTGGCGTTGTTGTCGACATTGACATTGGTGCCAGCCGTTATGGTCAGCGGCAGGCCCGGATCGGCTCCATAGAAATAACCGTTGTAGCCCGACACGACGCGGATCTGCGCGCCGGCGACCGCATTCACCGTGCCGCCGTCGATGCTGGCGCCCTGCAGATAGACGGTAGCGCCGGAGGCCGCGGCGCTGACCACGCCAGCGTTGGCGTTTCCCTCGTTGTCGATGTTGTCGTTCAACAGCACCAGGCCGGCGGCGCCGGTGGCCTCCAGCAGGCCGGTGTTGGTGACCCCGCCGTTCACCTGCAAGGTCAGGGCGAGGTTCGGATCATTGGCGTTGATCACTCCGGCGGTCTGATTGACAAGGGTCATCTGGCCGGCGCCAATATTGCCGAATCCGGAGAAGGTGTTGTTGACGTTGACCAGGGTGTCGGCTGTGCTGGCCCCGTAGATCTGATCGTTTCCGGAGGTCCCGCCGAGCACGATGGCGCCCCCCCCCGTGAAGGTGACCGTGGGCGTGATCAGGCGCAGAACGGTGTTGTTGGCTCCGGCGTTGAGTGCGACGCCGCCGCCGGACACGGTGCTGGTGTTGTTGAACACCCCGCCCACATCCAGCCGGGCGTTGTTGGGCACGGTGATCTGTCCGGCGTTGGCGCCGCTCGGAAATGTGGCCGACTCAGTGCCGTTGGTCATGGCGAACACCAACCCCGACCCGACGGCCAGGGTCGCCCCGGCGGCGGTCTGCAGGCTGTTGACCGTGTCGCTGGCCGTGGTGTTGACTGAATAGGTTCCGCCCGCCGTCAGCAGGGCGTCGGCCGTCGATCCGGGGGGGCCGCCTGTGGGATTCCAGTTGCCGGCCGTCTCGAACGCGCCGCTGGCCCCGGCCGTCTTCCAGGTGTAGGTGGTCATTCGGGTCTCCCTCACCGCGCGGGCTTCTGCGCGCCTGTTTCACGCCGTTGGAAGTCCCGCAGTTCAAAAGGTACAGGCCCCGACCCGGTCAGCAAGTCTGCCGTTGCGCCCTGCGGGATAGTTAACAATTCTTGATTGGACGCCCCGTCGTTGCAGGCGCGCGCGAGAACCGGACCGGATCACTCGCTGACCTTTCTTTCGGTGGCCTGACCGAATTCAACTCCCGATGACCCCGCAGGCGAGCCGGGCGCCGCCGCCGCCCAGAGGGGCGGGCTGGTCGGCGAAATTGTCGCCCCCGGCGTGAATCATCAGGGTCCGCCCCTTCAGGGCGTCCAGGCTGCGGATGCGCGGCGCGATCAGAACGCCCCGTGCCGTGCCGTCCGCATCGACGGTCAGCACCGGCAGGTCACCCAGATGACCTGCGCCTTGCGGACCCATGTGCATCCCGGTCATGGCCGGGTCCAGATGGCCGCCGGCGGCGCCCGCGGGGACCGGCTTACCGTCCTTTTCGCCGGGCGCGCAGCTGGGATTGCCGTGGACGTGGAACCCGTGCGGCCCGGGTGGCAACCCGTGCAGATTGAGACGGAAGGTGGCGCCGTTCGCATCGGCGGAGACTGTGATCGAGCCCACGTCAGCGCCCGGACCGGTGACGGTGGTCAAGGTCATGGGTGCGGTCAGGGTCTGGGCCCCGACCGGAGCGGAGGCGAGCACGCCGGCGAGAGCGGCGATCACGAACGTGGTGCGCATGGAGACATCCTTCCGCGACGGGAAGGGCAGGGCGCCCCTCCCTGTGTGATGCGCAGGTTACCACAGACGAGGAAGGGCGAGGAGCCGTGCGAGACGGGGCCTTAGGCCATGTGCGGGCGGCTCCGGGTTCAAGCGAAGCGTAAATTGATCTAGACACCTCTCCGGGTCGCCGGGCCCGTCAGATTCGAGGGAGACACGATTGCCAGACGCCCGACCACCCTACCGCCGCATCCTGCTGAAGGTGTCGGGCGAGGTCCTCATGGGCGACGCCCCGTTCGGCATCGACATGACCACGCTGGACAATGTTGCCGAGGATATTTCCCTGGTGGTGGCGGCCGGATTCCAGCTTTGTCTGGTGGTCGGGGCCGGTAACATTTTCCGGGGCGTGTCCATGGCCGGCCGTGGCATGGAACGGGTCAGCGCCGATTACATGGGCATGCTCGCGACCGTGATGAACGCCCTGGCCATACAGAGCGCCCTTGAACGACGTGGAGTCGACACGAGGGTCCAGAGCGCCATTCCGATGGAGGCTGTGTGCGAGCCGTACATCCGCAGACGCGCCTTGCGCCACCTGGAGAAAGGCCGCGTGGTCATCTTCGCCGCAGGCCTGGGCGCGCCCTTCTTCACCACCGACACCCCGGCCGCCCTGCGGGCGGCGGAGATGGGCTGCGACGCTTTGTTCAAGGGCACCAGTGTCGATGGCGTCTACACCGCCGACCCCAAGAAGGACCCCACGGCCACCCGTTACGGCGAGGTGTCCTACCAGGAGGTGTTGGCCAAGGATCTTCGCTTCATGGACGCCTCGGCCATCAGTCTCATGCGGGACAATCACATTCCCATTGAGGTGTTCTCGATCCGCGAACGCGGTAGTCTGATGAGAGTGCTGTCGGGCGACGGCGTACACACCACGATCCGGGACATGGGCTGATCCGGAAACCCCTCGTCCGCGACAACACTGTGTGTCCACCAGGATGGCCTGAAAGGAAGCGACATGGCGACCGCCGATAAACCGCAGATCGCACGATACAAGGACCGCATGGACCGATGCGTCACGGCGTTGAAGGAGGAGTTCTCCTCTTTGCGCACCGGACGGGCCTCGGCGGGCTTGCTCGATCAGGTCATGGTCGAGGCCTACGGCTCAAAGGCGCCAATCAGCCAGTTCGGCTCCATTTCCGTGCCCGAGCCCCGGTCGATCACCGTCAGTGTCTGGGACAAGGCCGTTGTCGTATCCGTCGAGAAGGCCATCCGCAACGCGGGACTTGGTCTCAATCCGGTGGTCGAGGGTCAGAACCTGCGCATTCCCGTGCCGCCCCTCACTGAGGAGCGCCGTCGGGACCTGGCCAAACTGGCCGGCAAATACGCTGAACAGCAGAAGGTCGCGGTACGGAACGTTCGTCGCGACGCCATGGATGACCTTAAAAAGGCCGAAAAGGATTCGGTAATCAGTCAGGACGAACAGAAGCGGCTTGAGGGTGAGGTTCAGAAGCTTACGGACGAGGCCGTCAAACGGGTGGACGAGGTCTTGAAAACCAAAGAACAAGAGATCATGCAGGTGTGACCGGGTGGCCGGTCCTCAGGACTGAACCGAGCCCAATTCAGGGCGTTCTTAAGCGAGCGGGCGTCAGGGGCGACGCAGAGGGATAGGCCATGTCGCGTCCCATGGGCGGGTATGAGACTCGTGAGTCCGCAGCGGATCCGCCCCCCTCGAGCGGCGCCGCTGGATTGCATGTGGCGATCGTCATGGATGGCAATGGTCGTTGGGCCAAGGCGCGAGGCTTGCCCAGGGCCCTGGGCCATCGCGCCGGGGTCTCCGCCCTGCGCCGCACCGTAGAGGGCGCTGCCGCGCTCGGCATTGAGCGCCTGACCGTGTTCGGCTTCTCGACCGAAAACTGGCGCCGGCCCCCGCGTGAGGTGTCGGAACTGATGGGCCTGCTCAAGGCCTATTTTCTCAGCGACATCGACCGCCTGGAGCGTGAGGGCGTGAAGGTTCGCATCGTCGGTCGCCGTACGGGACTAGACGCCGATATCCTCGATATCGTGCAGCGAGCGGAGTCCCGCACGGCGGCCAACAGCGGCTTTCACCTCCAGGTGGCGTTCAACTACGGCGGCCAGGCGGACATCGTCGACGCGGCCCGCGCCTTCGCCGAGGACGTCAGGCGCGGGGCTGTCCGGGCCGATGACCTCAGCGAAGCGGTGTTCGAGTCCTATCTGTCGACCGCACCTGCGCCGGCGCCGGACGTGATCATCCGCACCAGCGGCGAGCGCCGCCTGTCGAATTTCCTGCTCTGGGAATCGGCCTATGCGGAGCTTGTCTTTCAGGAAGTCTATTGGCCTGACTATGGACCGGAGCATCTGAAGGCCGCGCTCGCCGAGTTCTACAGCCGGGATCGCCGGTACGGCGCGGTGCCCGACGCGGCGGCCGCCGAAGATAACATCCTTGCCGCCGGCTAGGCGCTTCGACTGGGCCAACTTCGCGGTACGCGTGGTTTCCGGTGCGGTCCTCGCCGCGGCGGCCCTGAGCGCTGTGTGGGTGTACGGCTTCAGCGGCCCCCTCTGGCGCGCGCCGTTCCTGGTCATGATCGCCATGGGGGGGGTGCTGCTCGCCGTCGAGTGGTCCGCAATGGCCACGCCGCGGGCGGGCTGGCGGGCGGTTGTAGCGACCGGCCTGTCCGTCGCGGCGGTGATCCTGCTGGCCTTCCTCGGCCGGTTTGCCGAGGCCTGGATCATCATCGTCCTGGGCGCGGCGATCGCGGCGGCCATTGCCGGTTCCGCGGCGCATCGACCTATCGACGGCGCCCACGGCGTACTCTACATCGCCCCGGCGTGTCTGGTCTTCGTCTGGCTGATCGGAACGCCCCAGGGACCCGGATGGACGTTAATGATGTTCGCCGCCACCTGGGCGGCGGACATCGGCGCCTTCGTCGTGGGCAATGTGTTGAAGGGCCCCAAACTCTGGCCCAGGTTCTCGCCCAACAAGACCTGGTCGGGTTTCGTGGGCGGACTCGTCGCCGCGGTGGCCGCCTCCGTGGCGGTGGCGGCGACATTCATGCGCCTGTCGCTTCCGGGCGCGGGGTTGATCGGACTGGCAGGCGGCCTGGGCACCATGGCCGGTGATCTTTGGGAGTCGATGTTGAAGCGACGATTCGGTGTGAAGGATTCCGGCGATCTCATCCCTGGCCACGGCGGACTGCTTGATCGGGTGGATGGTCTGATGTTCGCCGTCATGGTGTTCGCGGTCGCTCGCTTGGTCGTGAACCTCGGATGGGCGCACTGATGGGGGCCCGCTCGGTCGTCGTGCTGGGATCCACCGGGTCCGTTGGCGTCTCCACCCTCGATCTTCTGGCGCAATCGGGGGACGTGATCGATCTGCGCGCCCTGACGGCAGGCCGCAATGTGGCGGATCTGGCTGAGCAGGCGCTTCGCTGGCGGCCGGCCATGGCCGTGATCCATGATGAAAGCGCCCTGCCGGAACTGCGGGCGCGTCTCGAGGGCTCCGGCGTCGCCGCGGCCGCGGGACCGGCCGCGATCGTGGAGGCGGCCGGGCAGGGGGCCGACTGGGTGATGAGCGCCATCGTCGGCGCAGCCGGCCTTGCGCCGACGCTGGCCGCGGCGCGGGCGGGCTCGACGATCGCTCTGGCCAACAAGGAGAGCCTGGTCTGCGCCGGACCGTCCCTGCTGGCGATTTCCCGGGCCGCCGGGGGCCGTGTGATCCCGGTGGATTCCGAGCACTCGGCCATCTTCCAGGTCTTCGCGCCTGAGAGTCACGCCCAGGTCCGTCGTCTGATCCTCACCGCGTCAGGCGGCCCGTTCCGCGCCTGGAGCCGCGAGGCCATGAGGTCCGCCACGCGCGAACAGGCTGTCGCTCACCCCAACTGGAGCATGGGCGCGAAGATTTCCGTCGATTCGGCCACCATGATGAACAAGGGCCTGGAGATGATCGAAGCCTCCTACCTGTTCGGCATGCCCGCCGAGCGAATCGATGTGATCATCCATCCCCAATCGGTGGTGCACTCCCTTGTCGAGTACGCCGACGGATCGACCCTGGCTCAGCTTGGCCCGCCGGACATGCGCGCGCCGATCGCCTGCGCCTGGGGCTGGCCCGGACGGATGAGTTGGGCGGCGCCGGCGCTGGATCTCGCCGCCTACGGCCAGCTCACATTCGAGGCGCCCGACGATGTCCGTTTCCCGGCGCTCGGCATCGCGCGACGGGCGCTGGAGGCCGGGGCGGGGGCCCCCGCGGCCATGAACGCGGCCAACGAAGTCGCCGTCGGAGCCTTCCTCGATGGGCGTCTTGGTTTCTTGGATATTGCCCGGACCGTTTCCGACACACTCGAGCAGATGAACGACCGGGGTGAGCTGATCACCGGCGGCGACGACGAGGCCGTCGAGTGGGCGCTGGCCATAGACGCGGCCGCGAGGCGCCTCGGCGCCCAAGTCCTGTCGCGTTTTGAGCGCATGGCTTGACCCGACGAGAGGAGACCGCGCGTCAATGATGGCCTTTCTGCAGTCCGCCCTGGTGCACGTCGCGCCGTTCCTGATCGTCGTCAGCCTGATCGTGACGATTCACGAGCTTGGCCATTTCCTGACCGCTCGCGCCTTTGGCGTCGCCATCGACGCCTTTTCGATCGGTTTTGGCCATGCGGTGGCGTCCTGGCGGGACCGGTCGGGCGTCGAATGGCGGATCGGCTGGATTCCTCTCGGCGGCTTCGTGAAGTTCTCCGGCGACGAGAACATCGCCAGCGTGCCCGATTCGACCGATCTGGCCGACCTGCGGCGCGAGATTGTCTCCCGGGAGGGAGTCGGCTCGGAGCTCAAATATCTGCCGTTCAAGCCCCTCTGGCAGCGGGCGCTGATCGTGCTGGCCGGCCCTGGCGCCAATTTTCTCCTGGCCATAGTTCTGTTCGCCGTCTTTTTCCTCGCCTTCGGCCGACCGGTGAGCACCAACAGCGTCGCTCAGGTCATGCCGGCCGGGGCGGCTGCGCGGGCCGGATTCCAGGTCGGCGACCGGGTCGTGCAGGCCGACGACAAGACGATTCGAACCTTCGAGGATCTGCAATTCTATGTGCAGTACCGGGGAGGCGTGCCCATCGATTTCACCATTCTTCGGGGTGGAAAGAAGATCCATCTCACCGCGCGACCCGACACTCGGCAGGTCGGCAGCGCCTTCGGCGGCAAGCAGGCCATGGGCGTGCTCGGCCTGGGCGCGCGCGCCGGCGGTCAGGCGCCGGTCGACCCGGTAACGGCGGTGGTTCTGGGGGCTCAGAAGACCTGGGACGTCACGGCCACGACGCTGTTCTACATGGGCCGGATCGTGACCGGCCAGGTCGGCGCTGACCAGTTGCACAGCTTCGTCGGCATCGCGGTGGCCTCGGGAGCGATCACCCAGGACGCGGTCGAGACAGCCCGCGCCGCCCATGTCAGCTGGGTCATCACCGTCAGCGACGTCATGCTGCAAATGGCCGCCCTGATGAGTGTCAGCATCGGCATCCTCAATCTGATGCCCATCCCGGTGCTGGACGGCGGCCACCTGCTCTCCTACGCTTATGAAGCGGTCGTGAGGCGCCCCCCTGCGGCGGTTATTCAGGCCGTGGGATACCGCGCGGGTCTTGCTTTGCTGCTGGGTTTGATGTTGTTCGCCACCTGGAACGACCTGGGGCGCCAGCAGGTGTTCCATTTCTTCGGCAGCTTGTTTTCTTAAGGCGATCACTCCTTCATGGCTGAACCGATGGTAGGTCTGCGCGTGCCCGCGCTTTTGTCCTCAGGTGTGGCGGCGCTGCTCTGTGGCACCGCGCTGCTGTCGCCTCAATTCGCCCTGGCCCAGGTCGCGGCGGCCTCGGGGCCGCCACCCGCGCCGGCCGCCGCTCCGGACGCCCCGGCGGCGCCGCGGGCCCGTGGCGAGCAGAGTGGCGTGGTCGGGCGCATCCTGGTCCAGGGTAACCAGCGAATCGATCCCGAGACGATCCTCTCCTACCTGCCCATCGGCGTTGGCGATCGGGTCGACTCGGCGCGGATCGATGACGCCCTCAAGGTGCTGTTCCGTACGGACCTGTTCTCCGACCTGAAGATCGATCTGCAGGGGTCGGACCTGGTCATCCGCGTGGTCGAGAACCCGATCATCAACCAGGTGCTGTTCGAGGGGAATTCCAACCTCAAGAACGACAAGCTCCAGGACGAGATCCAGATCCGGCCGCGTGGCGTGTTCACCAAGGCCAAGGTCGAGGAGGATGTCGGCCGCATCGTCGAACTCTACCGTCGGTCGGGCCGCATCTCCGCCACCGTCACGCCGAAGATTGTTCAGCTTCCCCAGCGTCGCGTCGACCTGGTCTTCGAGATCAACGAGGGGCCCAAAAGTGGCATCCTGCGGGTGAATTTCCTCGGCAACGTGCAGTTCTCCGGAGACGCGCTGCGCAACGTCGTGGTGACCAAGGAAAGCGCCTGGTACAAGTTCTTCCAATCCAACGACAACTATGACCCGGACCGGATCGAGTACGACCGCGAACAACTGCGCAAATTCTATCGCAACCGCGGTTTCTACGACTTCCGCATCATCTCGTCGGTTGCCGAGCTGCAGCCCAGCCAGAACGGCTTTGCGATTACCTACGCGCTGAGCGAGGGGCGGCAATATCGTTTCGGCAAGATGACCGTGCACGCCGAGCTGAAGAAGCTCAATGGCGACATCCTGCGCCAGATCCTGCCGATCAAGGAAGGCCAGCTCTATTCGGATGAAAAGATCGAGAAGGCGACCGACGCCCTCACCTTCGCCGCCGGCGCGGCGGGTTTCGCCTTTGTCGACGTGCGGCCGCACTACACACCCAATCCGGCCAAGCGCACGGTCGACGTCACCTTCGAGGTCAAGGAAGGCCCAAGGGTCTACATCGACCGCATCGACATCGTCGGCAACACCCAGACCCTCGACTATGTGATCCGCCGTCAGCTCGGTGTCGCCGAAGGCGACGCCTACAACCGCGCCCTGGTCGATCGCTCGAAGAATTCGGTCAAATCGCTCGGCTTCTTCAAGGACGTCGACATCACCACCATTCCAGGCTCGTCGCCGGACCGCACGAATCTTCAGGTCAAGGTGACCGAGCAGCCGACCGGCCAGCTGTCCTTCAGCGCCGGCTACAGCTCGCTGGACAAGGTGGTCGCCGACATCGGCATCACCCAGTCCAACTTCCGCGGGCGGGGTGAAAACCTGGGCATGCGGATCTCGGCCGGATCCCTGCAGCAGCAGATCGATGTGTCGTTTACTGAACCCCACTTCCTCAATCGCGACCTGCAGGGCGGATTCGACCTCTACGCCCAACGCTACGACTTCACCACCCAGGCGTCCTACGTCACCACCTCGATCGGCGGCACCTTCCACGCCGCCTTCGCCCTGGCGCCCAATTCGGTGTTGACCACCCGCTACACCATCCGCACCGACGACGTGATCGTGGGTTCTTCCTATTGTCAGCCGGGCGCGGAACTGGTGTCGATCGTGCTGTGCGAACAGCGGGGCTCCTATCTGACCTCTCTGATCGGCTACACTCTCGGCTTCGACCACCGCAACGACGCGCAGAACCCCACCCGGGGCTATTTCCTGAACCTCTCCCAGGACATCGCCGGCTTCGGGGGCACCGTGCACTATGTGCGCAGCGAAGGGCGCGGCGGCTGGTACCACGGCTTCAACAAGGACTTCATCTTCAGCTTCACCGGTTCGGCCGGCTATATCGACGGCTGGAACGGCGACACGATCCGCATCACCGACCGCTTCTACAAGGGCGGCGACGATTTCCGCGGCTTCCAGATCGCCGGCATCGGCCCTCGCGACACCCAGTACGGCGACGCTCTCGGTGGCAAGCTCTACGCCGTGGGCACCCTGGAACTGACCCTGCCGACCAAGCTGCCTGAACAGTACGGGATTCACGCCGCCCTGTTCACGGATTTCGGCACCCTCGGTATCCTAGATCGCAACAACAAGGTGAACCCCAACACCAACCTGCCTCTGCCCGGTGTGCAGGATGATCTGGGTCTGCGCGCCACGGCCGGCGTCAGCGTGTTCTGGAAGTCGCCGTTGGGCCCGCTTCGTTTCGACTTCAGTCAGATCATCAAAAGAAACTACTACGACCGAACCGAACTGTTCCGCTTCTCCACCTCAACAAGGTTCTGACCCTCCATGACAAAGTCTTTCGCTGCCCTCAGCGGCGCTCTTGGTCTCACCCTCACGGCCGCCACGGCGCTGGCGGCCCCCGCCGCGCCGGCTGCGCCGCCTCCGGCGCCGGCCATCGCCCACGGCCCCGCGATTGCGGGCGTCTGCATGCTTTCGGTCAACCAGGCCATCGCCCAATCGACCGTCGGCGGCTGGGTTCGCACCCGGCTTGACCAGATCGTCACCCAGGTCCGCGCTGAACTGGGCCCTGAAGAAACCTCCATCCAGACCGACGGCAAGGCGCTCGACGCGTCCAAGGCCACGCTCGATCAGGCGACCCTGCAGAGCAAGGCTCAGGCGCTTCAGGCCCGCTACGGCGCGCTTCAACAGAAGGCCGAACTGCGCCAGCGCGAAGTCAAGGCGACCCAGGACAAGGCGCTCAACCGCATCGCCCAGGAACTGGAGCCCATCGCCCAGCAGCTCTATCAGGCGCACCGTTGCAGCATCCTTGTCGACAAGGGGTCGGTCATGCTGGCCAATCCCGACATGGACCTGACCCCCGGGGCGATCACCGCCCTCAACGGCAAGATCCAGCAGTTTCCCTTCGACCGCGAGCACCTCGACACCGGCGCTCCGGCGGCGAACTGATCCGTCCCCTGGCGGATTAAGCGCAGAATGCCGGATCCGCGTTTCTACGAGGCTCTGCCGGCCGCGTCTCTCGGAGAGCTGGCGACCCTGACGAAAGCCAGGCTCTCCGACGAGGCCGACTCTGGGCGGATGATCGGTTCCGTCGCTTCCCTCGGCCGGGCCGCGGCGCAGGACGTGACGTTCTGCGCCAATGTGCGTCATGCCCCGGCCCTTGCCGCGAGCGCGGCGGGTGCGTGCTTTTTGCCCTCGGCTCAGGCTCATGAGGCGCCGCCCGGCTGCGCGACGCTGATCACGTCCCTGCCGCAGGCGGCCTATGCCGCCGCCGCCGTTCGTCTGTGCCGACCACGGGGCATGACGCCCGGCGCGCCGATGGTCGATCCGACGGCGCAACTGGAGGACGGCGTGACGATCCACCCGGGCGCGGTGATTGGACCGGGCGCCCAGATCGGCCGCGGAACCACGATCGGCGCGGGCGCCTGCATCGGTCCCGGCGTGGCGATCGGCCGGGATTGTCTCATCGGTCCGCGGGCGGTGGTGGTCTTTGCGCTGCTGGGTGATCGCGTTCTCATTCACGGTGGCGCGGTGGTCGGCGAGCCGGGATTCGGAGCCACCGCCGGGCCAACGGGTATCGTCGATGTCCCTCAACTCGGTCGCGTCATTCTGCAGGACGGCGTAACGGTCGGCGCCAACAGTTGCATCGACCGGGGCGCCTTCGATGACACCGTCGTCGGCGAGAACACCAAGATCGACAACCTGGTGCAGATTGCCCACAACGTGATCATCGGTCGAAACTGCCTCTTGGCCGCCCACACGGGGATTTCCGGTAGCACGGTGATCGGCGATGGCTGCATGCTGGGGGGCAGGGTCGGCATCGCCGACCACATCATCATCGGCGCGGGCGCCCGGTTGGCGGCGGCGGCGGGGGTGATGAAGGATGTTCCGGCTGGGGAAACCTGGGGGGGTACGCCCGCCCGACCCATCTCCCGCTGGATGAGGGAAACGGCCTGGCTGTCACGCCTGGCCAAACGACGACCGGGGGCGGAAGACAGGACATGAGTCAGAGCGAGACCTCGGGCGGCGGCCCGACCGACATCGATATCCATGAGGTCATGCGGCGGATCCCGCATCGTCCGCCCTTCCTGATGATCGACCGCGCCGAGCAGTATGCGCCCAGTCAGTCGCTGGTGGGCATCAAGTGCGTGACGATCAATGAGCCTTTCTTCGTGGGGCACTTTCCCGGCGCACCGGTCATGCCGGGTGTCCTTATCGTGGAAGCCCTCGCGCAGACGGGGGGCCTGCTGATGTCAAAGTCCTGGGACGCCGATCCGGAGGGCAAGATCATCCTGTTCATGTCCGTGGATAACTGCCGTTTCCGCCTACCCGTTCGACCGGGCGATGTGCTGCGGCTTGAGGTCAAGGTTCTGCGGGCGAGGGCCAATGTCGTGAAGTTCGCCGGACGGGCGATGGTGGGAGAAAGACTGGCCGCGGAGGCCGAGTTCGCGGCCATGCTCGTCGACGCGCCCACATGACGGCGGCGCATCCTACCGCCATTATCGATCCTGCCGCCCGGTTGGGCGAGGGTGTGGCCGTCGGCCCCTACAGCCTGATCGGCCCGCATGTCCGCCTCGGCGCAGGAGTGCGGGTCGCCTCGCACGTGGTTATCGAGGGCCATACCGAGATCGGTGAGGGTTGCGTGATTCATCCCTTCGCCAGCCTCGGCGGCCCGCCGCAGCATGCAGGGCACAAGGGCGAGCCCACCCGGCTGGTCGTCGGCGCGCGAAATGTCATCCGCGAGCACGTCACCATGCACTGCGGGACGGTGATGGGCCGTGGCGTCACGACGGTCGGTTCGGACGGTCTGTTCATGGTGGGGGTCCACATCGCCCACGACTGCCAGGTCGGCGATCACGTGACGATGGTCAACAACGCCACGCTCGGGGGGCACGTACGGGTCGAGGATTTCGTCATCATGGGCGGTCTGTCGGCGGCCCACCAGTTCATCCGCATCGGCCGTCACGCTTTCGTCGGCGGCATGGCCGGGGTCAACCATGACGTCATTCCGTTCGGCAATGTCTGGGGAAACCACGCCCATCTCGAGGGCCTCAATCTCGTGGGGCTCAAACGGCGCGGTTTCTCCCGCGATGTGATCAACACCCTGCGGGCAGCCTATCGTCTGCTTTTCGCAGAGGAAGGCACCTTCCAGGAACGCCTGGAAGACACGGCTGCGGCCTACGCGGGCTCGCCGGAGGTGATGGAGATCATCGACTTCATCCGCGCCGACTCCAATCGGCCCTTGACCACACCCCAGCGGGAGATCTGATCGGGCGATGCTGAAGCTCGGCCTGATCGCGGGCGGCGGCGGCCTCCCGATCAGCCTGGCCTCCCACTGCCGGGCGGTGGGGCGACCACTCTTTGTCATCCGGCTTCGGGGGTTCGCCGATCCCGCGCTCGAGGTCTTCGAAGGGGTGGAGTCCGGCCTGGCGGAACTGGGTAGGGGGATTTCGGCTCTCCGGAGCGCGGGATGCGCAGCCGTCTGCCTGGCCGGCAAGGTGGATCGTCCGGACCTCTCGGCGCTGAAGCCTGACCGGCGCGGTCTGGCGGCCCTGCCGGGCGCCATCGCCGCGGCCCGCCGTGGCGACGACGGTCTTCTGACCTTCCTGATCGGCGAATTCGAGAAGGAGGGATTCCTCGTCGAGGGCGCGCACGAGGTCATGCGCAGCCTGACTCTTTCGTCGGGCCCGCTTGGCCGTCACGCGCCGTGCGCCGTCGATCTGGCCGACATCGCCCGCGCCATGGAGGCCGCCCGCGCCATAGGCCGGCTGGATATCGGTCAGGGCGCGGTCGCCTGCGACGGCCTCGTCCTGGCCCTCGAGGCGCAGGAAGGCACGGACGCCATGCTTGCGCGCGTGGCAGGTCTGCCCGAAGCGATCCGCGGGGCGCCGGGGCGCCTGCGCGGCGTCCTCGCCAAGGCCAGCAAGCCTGGGCAGGAGCTTCGGGTGGATCTGCCGGCCATCGGGCCCGAGACAGTCCGGCGGGCGGCGGCCGCCCACCTGTCCGGTATCGCCGGCGAGGCCGGCCAACTGCTCATTCTGGACCGGTCCGAGACACTTCGCCTGGCCGATGACGCCGGCCTGTTCGTCTTTGGGGTGGACTAGGCGTGCCGCAGGCGTCCCACAGGCGTGGGGGCGCGGTGTTCAGACAATGGCCATGAGTCCGCCATGCGTCATGATCGTCGCTGTCGAGCCCTCGGCGGACGAACTCGGCGCCGGCCTTGCGGCGGCCCTGCGCCGGCGAATGGGGGCGGATCTGCGCCTCGTCGGCGTGGGCGGGCCGAAGCTGGCGGGGCAAGGTTTGGTCAGCGCCTTCGATCCGTCGGCCCTGGCCGTGGTGGGGGTGTTCAACGCCCTGGCCGCCTATCCGGAGGTCTTGCGGCGGGCGGATGAGGTTGCCGCCATCGCGGCCCGCGAACGGCCTGACATCGCGATCCTGATCGACGCCTGGGGTTTCAACCTGCGTGTTGCGCATCGTCTGCGACGCGCTGACCCCGCCCTGCCGCTGGTCAAGTATGTCGCCCCGCAGGTCTGGGCGACCCGGCCGGGAAGGGCCAGGACCCTGGCGCGCGCAGTCGACAAACTTTTGACAATTCATAGCTTTGACGCGCCATATTTCGAAAGGGAAGGGCTGCCCGTCAGCTTTGTCGGCAATCCCGCGCTTAACCGCGACTTCTCAGGGATGGATCCCGAGCGGCTGCGGGCCGAGCTCGGCGCGAAGCCCGGCGATCCGGTCCTGCTGATCTTGCCGGGCAGTCGCGCGGGGGAGGTAGACCGGCTGATGGGCCCCTTCGAAGACGCGGCGGCGCGGCTGAAGTCCGACAGGCCCGATCTTCGCCTGGTCCTTGCGGCGGCCGACAGCGTGGCCGACCGGGTGAAATCCCGCCTTGCCGACTGGCGCTTCGCTCCCTTCCTGCTGGAAGGCGAGGCGGCCCGTCTGGACGCCATGCGCACAGCCACCGCGGCGCTGGCCTGCAGCGGCACGGTCACGACCGAACTGGCCCTTGCCGGGTGCCCGATGGTGGTCGCCTATCGCCTGGGGCCGCTCACCCACCTGGTGGCGAAGGCCCTGATCCAGACCCGCTACATAACCCTTTTCAACGTCGCCGCCGGCGCACTCGTTGCCCCCGAGCGGATCCAGGGGGACTGCACAGGCGAACGGCTCGCCGCCGATCTCGCGCCGCTCCTGGATAACGAGGCGTTCCGGCTGGCTCAGATCCGGGCCCAGACGAGAGCGCTGGAAACGATGCGGGGCGGGGTTACGGAGCCAACCGAGGCCGCCGCCGACGCCGTGGTCTCGGCTCTGCGGCGACGCCCCGCAGAGCCTTAGAGCGGGACCTCACCCGCGCGTTTCGATGGGCCGGTAGTCGCGCTGCAGCGGGCCGGTGTAGAGCTGACGCGGCCGGCCGATCTTGCGCTGCGGGTCTTCGAACATTTCCTTCCACTGGCTGATCCAGCCCACTGTGCGCGCCAGGGCGAATAACACCGTGAACATGGTCATCGGGAAGCCCATCGCCTTCAACGTTATGCCCGAGTAGAAATCCACATTCGGGAACAGCTTACGGTCGACGAAATAGGGATCGTTGAGGGCGATTTTTTCCAGTTCCATCGCCACTTTCAACAGCGGATCGTTGGGATTGCCCACTTCCGCGAGCACCTCGTGGCAGGTCTTCTGCATGACGGTCGCGCGCGGATCGTAGTTTTTGTAGACGCGGTGACCGAAGCCCATCAGACGGTATTTCCGATCCTTAACCCCCTGAATGTATTCGGGGATGCGGTCGACCGTGCCGATCTCATGCAGCATCATCAGCGCCTCTTCGTTGGCCCCGCCATGACTGGGGCCCCACAGGCAGGCGATGCCGGCGGCGATACAGGCGAACGGGTTTGCACCCGACGAACCGGCGAGCCGGACCGTCGAGGTCGAGGCGTTCTGTTCGTGGTCGGCGTGCAGGATGAAAATACGATCCATCGCCCGGGTCAGCACCGGATTGGGCTTCCAGTCCTCCGCGGGGACCGCGAACGCCATGCGCAGGAAGTTTTCCGCATAGCTCAGGTCGTTGCGCGGACTGACGAACGGCTGACCGACGGAATATTTGAAGGCGCGGGCCGCGATGGTGGGCATCTTGGCGATCAGGCGGTGAGCCGAAATCTTGCGTTGCTCGGGATCATCGACGTTGATGCTGTCGTGGTAGAAGGCCGACAGGGCGCCAACCGCGCCGGTCATGATCGCCATCGGGTGATCGTCGGACCGGAAGCCGCCGAAGAAGCGGTCGAACTGGTTGTGGATCATTGTGTGGTGAGTGATCGTCGCTTCGAAGTCCTGATACTGCGCGGCGTCCGGGAGATCGCCGTTGAGCAGGAGGTAACAGACTTCCAGAAACGTTGATTTTTCAGCGAGTTGCTGGATCGGGTAGCCGCGGTGAAGCAGTACGCCCGCGTCACCGTCGATATAGGTGATCTTGCTTTCGCAGCTGGCGGTCGAGGTGAAGCCGGGGTCAAAGGTGAAGACATCCGCCTCGCCATAAAGTTTGCGCACATCGATTACGTCGGGGCCGGTTGTGCCCTTGAGAACCGAAAGATCGTAGCTCTTGTCGCCGATATTCAGTGTCGCGCGGTCGGCCATGCCAAAAGCTCCTGTGTCTGACGCTCGCAAGTGCGATGAATTCGCCCCGCGCCCCTTATAGCGGGTCATTTACGGGGCGAAAGAGCATCCGCGATTCGACCCAGACTCTCGTCGCGACCGAGGGCTGTGAGCGCGCTGGCGAGGTCGGGCGCGGGCAGGCCGCCGGACAGCGTGGCTCTTAGAGGGCCGCCGAATTTGCCCAGGCCGACGCCCTCGCTCTCGGCGAACGCCCGAAGGGCGACCGTCAGCGCCGCGGGAGTCCAGTCTTCTTGGGACCAGAGGTGCTTGGCGAGACGACCGAGGCGGGCGCGGACTTCCTCGGTCAGCAGGGCCTCCGACTTCGCGTCAATCGCTATTGGCCGATGGACCAGCGCGAAGCGGCTGAGGTCCAGCAACTCGAGGACGGTCTTGGCTCCCTCCTTGACCAGAGGGACGGCGGACATCAGGCGGTCCCTCGCGTCCTCGGCGATTGTCTCCCCGCGCCGCGCCATCGCCTCGAGTGTCAGGCTCGTCAGTCGCGCGTCGTCGGCCGCCCGCACATAGTGATTGTTCACATGGGCGATCTTGTTCCAGTCCAGACGGGCAGGGGCCTTGACCACGTCGCGAACGTCGAACCACGCGATCGCCTGGGCGTCGGAGAACAGTTCGTCGTCGCCGTGGCCCCATCCCAGACGGGCCAGATAGTTGCGCATGGCTTCGGGCAGATATCCCATGTCGGCGAATTCTCCCACCGCCTGCGCGCCGTGGCGCTTGGACAGCTTGGCGCCATCGGGGCCGTGGATAAGCGGCAGATGAGCGAATTCCGGCAACGACCAGCCCAGTGCCTGGTAGATCAA
The DNA here is from genome assembly GCA_903923135.1 of uncultured Caulobacteraceae bacterium. Classification (GTDB taxonomy): domain Bacteria; phylum Pseudomonadota; class Alphaproteobacteria; order Caulobacterales; family Caulobacteraceae; genus Acaudatibacter; species Acaudatibacter lapponiensis. Next base: position 19,682 of record CAIXWN010000040.1, read on the forward strand.
GGTCTGGCGGGCGGCGTTGTTGAGGTGATCATCCCCGCGGATCACATGCGTGATCCCCATGTCGTGGTCGTCCACCACGACGGCCAGATTGTAGGTCGGCGCCCCGTCCGAGCGCAGCAGCACCAGGTCGTCGAGTTCCCGGTTGCCAAACCGGACCGTGCCCTTGACCAGGTCGTGCACAAGGGTCTCGCCGTCCAGTGGACCCTTGAAACGAACCACGTGCGGCAGGTTCACGCCGGCTGGCGGGTCGCGGTCGCGCCAGGGAGAGCGGATTGCACGCCCCTCGGCGCGGGCGATCTCGCGCTCGGCGGCCAGCTCCTCCACAGTCATCCAGCAGCGGTAGGCGCCGCCGGTCTCAAGCAGTCGGGCGACCACCGCGCGATGACGTTCGGCCCGGGCGAACTGGAAAACGGGAGGAGCGTCGGGCTCGAGCCCGAGCCACGCCAGTCCATCCAGGATCACCTGCACATTCGCTTCTGTCGAGCGTTCGCGGTCGGTGTCTTCGATACGCAGCAGAAACGTGCCGCCACTGTGTCGCGCATAAAGCCAGTTGAACAGCGCGGTGCGCGCTGTGCCTATGTGCATCGAACCGGTGGGTGACGGCGCAATGCGGGTGACGACGGGGCGTTCGGAAGCGGGCATGGGAGTTCCGGTTGACGGGGCTGGCCTCGCCGCGCCTTCGGGCGACCGGCGGCGGCGCTTCTGGCGGCTTCCTATCATGCCCCCCTCGCGGCTTCCTAGTGTCGCGGAGGTCGTGGCCGCCCTGAGGGCCGAGGTGGCAGGCCAGGCTGATCGGGTGGCGCTTTGGGCCCCGGTGGCCTTTGGTCTGGGCGCGGCCTCGTATCTGGGACTGAAGGTCGAGCCGCCGCTCTGGGTGGCTCTCGTCCTCGCAGGGTGTGGCGGCGTCCTCGCCGCGGCGGCCCGGCAGGGCAGTCGGAACCGCGGGACGATCGCCGCCGCTGCTTTGGTGGCGCTGGGCGCCTTCGGCTTTCTCACCGCCAAGATTCATTCGGATCGCGTGGCGGCCCCGATCGTTCCGGCGCGGGGGGGCGTGGCGACCGTCGAGGGCTGGGTCGTCGACATCGAAAATCCGAGCGAACGCGGTGAGCGCCTGCTGATCGCCCCGGTGGATATCTCGGGCCTGTCGCCAGCGGCGACGCCGACTCGGATCCGGATCGTCGTACCCGCGCCTGGCGGGCCGGAGAGCGTGCCGCCGCCGGGCGCCGCGATCCGCCTGGTCACGCTGCTTGACCCCCCGCCAGGGCCTGCGGCTCCTGGCGCCTATGACTTTGCGCGCGACGCCTGGTTCGAAGGGATCGGCGGCGTGGGTCTGGCCATGCGTGATCCGGTGATTGTGTCCCTGCCGACACCCCCCTGGCGGGTTCGCCTGGAGATGGCGGTCAACCAGTTGCGATGGTCGGTCGCCCGGCGGCTGGCCCATGACATCGAGGCGGTCATGGGGCCGGAGGACGGCGGTGCGGCCGGTCTGGCCGTCGCGGTGACCACCAGCCATCAGGATTGGCTTTCGTCTGATCATCGTGACGACCTGCGCGGCTCTGGCCTGGCCCATATGCTGGCGATCGCCGGGCTGCACACCGCCGCATTGAGCGGCTTCGCCTTCTTCGCCTTTCGCCTCGCCATCGCGGCCTGGCCCTGGCTCGCCCTGCGCGTGCCTGGCAAGAAGATCGCCGCCGCAGCCGCTCTCATCGTCGTGGCGGCCTATCTGGTGCTATCGGGCGCGCACCCCCCCGCCCGACGTGCGGCGATCACGGCAAGCGTCGCGTTTCTGGCGATGCTGGTCGACCGACGGGCGGTGAGCCTGCACTCGCTGGCGGTCGCCGCACTGGTGATTCTCGTGATCGAACCAGAGGTTGTCGTGGCGCCGGGCTTCGAGATGTCATTCTGCGCGACCGCCTCCCTGGTCGCCCTCGCGGAGATCTGGCCCCACCGGCGCTCCGCAACGGTGGCTAGCGCCTGGCCCTTGGCGACGCTGTTGAAGGCGTGGGATTGGCTGCTGGCCATGGCGATGGTCAGCTTCGTCGCCGGCGCCGCCACTGGACCCTTCGCGATCCAGCATTTCAATCGCGTCGCCAACTATGGTGTTCTGGCCAATCTCACGGCCGACTTCGTCGCCAGTGTGGTGCTGATGCCATCTCTGGCGGTGACGCTCTTGGCCGAATCTCTGGGCGTGAGTTCGACGCTAGCGACACCGCTGCTCTGGCTGGCCGGGTCCGCGGCCAGAACGATCATCCAACTGGGCCACGTTTTCGCCGTGGCGCCCGGAGCCTCGATCACCCTGTCCAGCGCCCCGGAGGTCGCCCTGGCGATTTCCTATCTGGGCATCATCTTCGCCTGCCTGTGGCGAGGCCGGCTGCGCTGGATCGGCCTGCCGATGTCGGCGGCCGTGGCGCTCTGGCCCAGGCCGCCGTCACCAGTGGCGTGGATCGCGGCTGATGGTGACGACGCCGCTGTGGTGGTCCAGCGCCAGGAAGTGCCCATGAAACCGGGCGTGCGCCTCTACGCGACCCAGTTGTGGGCGCAGCGGCGCGGGTTCACCCTGCCGACAGACCCTGCAGCCGCCAACGCCGCACAGCAGTCAGCGTATGATTGCGACCGGAAGGGTTGTCTGCCCGTCGGTTCCGCCCGACCGGCCATTGCGGCGTCCTGGACCAGACGGTCCCCGTCTCCTGAGCGCCTCACCCAGTTGTGCAGCAGCGCCGATATCCTTGTCTTACGCAGCCTGCAAGCGCCGCCAGCGCGGTGCGGTAGGACGCTCGTGCTGACCCGCGACCGATTTGAACGCTACGGCGCGGCGGAGGTCTTCGCGGACCGTTCGGGCTGGCGCCTGGTTTGGTCCCAGCCGTTGCGCGGGCGGCGGCCTTGGACCGGCAGCCTGCAGGGGCCTACTGGTAGCGTCGAATGAGGCCGACCAGCTTGCCCTGGACCTGAACCTGGTCCGGCCCGAAAATCCGCGTCTCGTAAGCCGGATTGGCGGCCTCCAGGGCGAGCGACGCGCCTTTGCGCCGCAGGCGCTTGAGAGTCGCTTCCTCGCCCATCACCAGGGCGACAATGATCTCGCCGGAACTGGCCGTGTTGACCTTTCGGATAACCGCATAGTCACCGTCGAGAATCCCCGCCTGGATCATCGAGTCGCCCTCGACCTGAAGCACATAGTGCTCGCCCGCCCCCAGGATGGACTCCGGAACATGCATGCGGTCGCGTTCATGCTGAATGGCGGCAATGGGAGTTCCCGCGGCGATCTTGCCGAGAACGGAAAGCTCCCGGGTCTCGTTGGCGGCGATTGGCGCGTGCGCCTTCGCGGATTCGATCACCTGAGGTCGGAACGTCCCGCGGCCTGCGGCTGGCGCCGTCGTGGTGGCCTGCTGCGGCAGCTTCACCACCTCGAGGGCTCTGGCTCTGTGGGCGAGACGACGGAGAAAGCCGCGCTCCTCGAGCGCCGTGATGAGACGATGGATGCCTGATTTCGACGCCAGGTCGAGCGCCTCTTTCATCTCATCGAAGGACGGCGACACGCCGGTCTCCTTGATGCGTTCATGAATGAACATCAGCAACTCGTGCTGCTTGCGTGTGAGCATGGTCGCCTCGCACTTCCGGGCACCCGGAACAAACCAAAAACAGTGGGGATGTTCTCTGGGTGTTCTCTTTCGGTGTCAAGACGACCTTTTCAGGGTCAGGCGAGCAGGGCGCGGGTGGCGGCCTCGACATCGTCCTGCCGCATCAGGCTTTCGCCAACCAGCATGGCGCGCGCGCCGGCCCGCTCCAGCCGCAGGGCGTCAGCTGGGGTGAAAATCCCACTTTCTGTTACAATCAGACAGCTTGTGGGAATTTCTGAAGCCAATCTCTCGGTGACCGCCAAGTCTGTGACGAAGGTCCTGAGGTCGCGGTTGTTAATGCCGATCATGTCGGCGCCCAGAGCTTTGGCGCGCTCGACCTCGATTGCGTCGTGCGTCTCGACGAGGACGTCCATGCCCAGCGCGACGGCCTCGGCCATCAGCCTTCGGGCCAGCGAATCATCGACCATAGCGAGAATCACCAGGATGGCGTCGGCGCCCAGCGCGCGGGATTCAGCAACCTGCCAGACATCCACTAGGAACTCCTTGCGGAGGCAGGGCAGGGACGTCGCCTGTCGGGCGATGGCGAGGTTCTCATCGGCGCCCTGAAAGCTCGGTCCGTCGGTGAGCACAGACAGGCAGGCGGCCCCACCGGCGGCGTAGGCCTGGGCGATCGCGGCCGGGTCGAAGTCCGCGCGGATCAGCCCCTTTGAGGGTGAAGCCTTCTTGATCTCGGCGATAAGGGCAAGTCGCCCCTGCCGAGCGGTGTTCGCCAGGGCATTGCGGAACCCTCGCGGAGGGCTCGTCGCGGCGATCCGGCGAACAAGGTCGTCCGGGGATGTCGCCGCCCGGCGTTCGGCCACCTCAAGGCGTTTGTAGGCGGCGATGTCGGCGAGGATATCCCGGCTCATGCGGCGTTAGAAGCCCGGATGAGGCCCTCCAGCGCCCGCTGCGCCGATCCGTTGTCAATGGCGGTCGCCGCCAGGGCTATGCCGTCCCTGAGCGTCTCGACCTTGTCGGCCACCAGGAAGGCCGCTGCAGAGTTGATCAGCACAATGTCGCGGTAGGGGCCGGTCTCGCCGGCAAGCAACGCCCGCAGGGCCGCGGCGTTGCGGGCCGGATCGCCGCCACGAAGGTCGGCCATGGCCGCGCGGGGGAGCCCCACCGCTTCGGGAGTTATGTTGAACAGGCGAACAAAGCCATCGCGCCACTCGGCGACCTGGGTGGTTCCGGTTGTGGTGATCTCGTCCAGCCCGTCGCCGTGCACCACCCACGCCCGCACCGCGCCCAGCGCGCCGAGCACACGCGCGAGAGGCTCCACCCAGCGTGGATCATAGACCCCAAGAACCTGCCGGCGGGCGCCCGCCGGGTTCGAGAGGGGGCCAAGAATGTTGAAGATCGTCCGGAAGCCCAGTTGTTCGCGGATCGGCATCACATGGCGCATGGCCCCATGATGGGCGGGGGCGAACAGGAAGCAGATGCCCGCCTCGTCCAGCGCCCGCCGCTGCTGCGTCGCCCCCGCCTGGATATTCACGCCGAGGGCGGTGAGGACATCCGAAGATCCTGACTTCGAGGAGACCGCCCGCGTACCGTGTTTGGCGATCTTCAGACCTCCGCCGGCCGCCACGAAGGCGACGCCCGTGGAGATGTTCAGGGTGTGGGCGCCGTCGCCGCCCGTTCCGCACACATCGACGACATCGTAAGGGTGGTCCAGGGTCAGGGCCTCGCTTCTCAGGGCCCGGGCGCACGCCGTGATCTCGCCGACCGTCTCGCCGCGAAGGCGCATGGCGGTCACCGCCGCGGCGATCTGCGCCGGGGTCGGCTCGCCCCGGAGGCAGGCCTTGAAAAAGGCGTCGGCGTCCTCCGGGCTGAGGGTGGCGCCGTCGGCAAGCCTGGCCAGAAGGGGTTTGAATTCGTCGGACATGGTCGATTCAAGCCGTCGTCAGGGCTTCGACGCCAGCCAGGCGCAGAAAATTGCCCAATAGCTGGTGACCGTTCTGGGTGAGAATAGATTCTGGGTGGAACTGCACGCCATGGATCGGCCTCGTGCGGTGCGCCAGACCCATGATCTCCCCGTCATCGGTCCAGGCCGTGACCTCCAGCACACCAGGCAATGTGTTCCGCGCCACCGCCAGGCTATGATACCGGGTGGCTGTGAAAGGCTCCGCGAGGCCGGCGAAGAGCCCGGTGCCGGTGTGGTGGATGACACTGGTCTTGCCGTGCATCAGGGTCTTGGCGCGCACTACATCGCCGCCGAAGGCCTGACCGATCGCCTGGTGGCCCAGGCACACCCCCAGAATCGCCAAATCGGCCGGTGCGGAGGCGATCAGGTCAAGGCAGATCCCCGCTTCGTTGGGCGTACAGGGGCCGGGGGACAGAACCACCGCCTCCGGTCGCAGGCCCAAAGCCGCCCCGACCGTCAGTGCGTCATTGCGATAGACGCGCGTCTCCGCGCCCAGTTCGTCGAGATAGTGGACCAGATTGTAGGTGAAGCTGTCGTAGTTATCGATCACCAGGATCATCGTGCGGTTTCCAGGGAGAGTCAGGGGGCTGGGCCTCGGCGTTGCGGATCAGACGAATCGCCAAGCTTCCTCCGCCGCGCGCCGCAGCGCGCCGGATTTCTGCAGCGTCTCTTGATATTCGGCCACGGGGTCGCTGTCGGCCACGACACCGCCGCCCGCCTGCACGTTCAATACGCCATCCTTGATGAGGCCCGTGCGAAGTACGATGCAGGTGTCGACCGAGCCGTCGGCGCCGAAATAGCCGACAGCGCCGGCGTAGGCCACACCGCGCTTCTCGGTCTCCAGCTCGTCGATGATCTGCATCGCCCTCACCTTGGGCGCTCCAGACAAGGTTCCGGCAGGTAGCGCGGCCATCAGCACATCCACCGGATCCAGTCCCTCCGGCGCGTCGCCTTCGACGTTCGAGACGATGTGCATCACGTGGCTGTAGCGTTCGATGGTAAAGCTTTCGGTGACTCGCACCGTCGCACGACCGGCGCGCTCGGCCGGTTCGTTACGGCCCGGGTCCCGCAAGCGCGCGACGCGCCCAACATCGTTTCGGCCCAGGTCGAGCAGCATCAGGTGCTCGGCCCGTTCCTTCTCATCCGCCAGAAGTTCCTTCTCCAGGGCCAGGTCCTCGGCAGGGGTCGCGCCGCGCGGCCGGGTTCCGGCGATGGGGCGGATCGTGATCTTGCCGTCCCGCAGCCGGACGAGAATTTCCGGTGATGAACCCACAAGCTGGAAATCCGGGAAGTTCAAAAAGAACAGGAAGGGGGAGGGGTTCGTGCGCCGCAATGAGCGATAGAGCGCGAAAGGCGGCGCGGTGAACGGGCAGGTGAACCGGTGGCTGGGAACCACCTGAAAGATATCTCCGGCCTCGATGTAGGCCTTGGCGCGGTTCACCAGCGCGCCGTACGCCTCCTGGCTGACCGCGGAGGTCAACTCGGACCGCGCCGCCGGCGGGGAAGCGCTCGGGCGGGGCGGCAGGGACGCGCCGAGGTCGGCGACCACGGCGTCGATGCGAGCCTCGGCCTCGGAGTAGGCCGCGGCCGCCTCGGCGTGCGACGGCCGGACTGTCGTCACCAGAATGATTTCCTGAGCGATGGCGTCAAAGATGGCGACGATCGACGGGCGGATCATCACGGCATCCGGCAGATCCAGAGCGTCTCTGTGGTTGTCGGGCAGTCGCTCGACGAGCCGAACCATGTCGTAGCCGATCACGCCGAACAGGCCGCCGGCCATCGGCGGAAGTCCGACGGGGATGTCGAGGCGCGACCGGGCCACGAGATCGCGCAGGGACTCCAACGCCCCTCCGGGCAGGTTCGTGAACACTCCGGCCGCCAGATCCGCCCCCTCGGAAATCTCCGGCGTGTCCCCCCGGCAACGCCAGACGAGCTCGGGATTCATCGCTACGATCGAATATCGCCCTCTCCATGCGCCCCCCTCCACGGACTCGAACAGGAACGCGTAGGGACGTGCGTGGGCGATCTTGAGATAGGCCGAGACTGGGGTCTCGAGATCGTCGATCAGCCTCCTCCAGACCAACTGGGGACGGCCGGCCCCGTAGGTCTGTTCGAACGCCTTGAGGTCAGGCTCGGTGCTCACTTGGCCCCACCGGTGACCTTGCCACCGGCTGCAGGGATCGACGCGGGATCGACGCCCATGGTCTGACGGGCGAGGTTCAGGTTCACAGCCACCTTCACCGAGCCCTTGGCGGCCGCCTTGGCCGCCTCCACAAGGTCACGCAGATAGTCCTGCGATGCCCGCTGCCGGACCGCTTCCATGAACTGGGCCGTGGTGGTTACGTCGCCCGGCCGTACAGCGTCCAGCCTGGCGATGTAGACGCCGTTGGGCGCGCCGGCGGCGAACACCTCGCCGGGTTTCTGGCTGAAGATGATGGTCAGGAATTCCCGCCCGAGCGCCTTGTACTGCTGGGCCTGGACCAGTTGCATGCCTGGCTGATGCACGATCTGGGCGCCCACGGACGCTGCTGCGGCGTCCATGGTCTGGCCCTTGCGGACCTCCACCATCAGGGCTTCGGCCTTGGCGCGCAGCGCCTTGATCATCTGTTCCTGCATGTAAGCCTGGGTCAGTCGCGTTCGAACCCCGGCGAGCGCTGGCAGGGCGGGGGGGGCGACCTGCTCAACCTTCAACGCATAATATTCACCGGGGCCGGAGTCCTGAACGTCAGATTCCTCGCCCGCCCGCATGGCGAACACGGCCTTGGCGATCTTTTCGTTGATCACCGGATCGGGGCGGCCGTCGGCGTCCAACCCCTCGGCTGTGAACGGTCCGACGACCTGGGTGGCCACGCCGGTTTTGCGGGCGGCGTCGGCGACGCTTGATCCGCCCTGTCGGGCCTCGTCGAACTTCTGGCTCAGGTCGTAGGCCTTGGCCTGCGCCGCCTTGGCTTTCAGGTCGGATTCGATCTTCGCCTTGACCGAGTCGAGCGACGCGGTTCTTGCGGGCGTCACCTTGATCACCTTGAGGGCGGCGAACCCCAGGTCGCCCTGAGCGGGGCTGACCTGACCCTCCTTGAGGCCGAAGGCGGCCACGGCGATCTTGCCGTCCGCGATGGCCGAGCGCGGCTTGTTCGAATAGATCACCGGCTCGGCGCCGAAGGCCTTGGCGATCGCGGCTGGGTCCTCGCCGCGGGACAGCCGTTGCGCGGCCTTGGCGGCGTCGCCTGCCGACTTCACCGGGATCTGAACAATGTCCCGGGTTTCCGGAGAGGACAGCGAATCCTTGCGGAAATCGAACTCTTTCTGGATGTCCGTCGCGCTGACGGTGACGCTGGACGCCATGGCGGCCGCCGAAAAGCGCGCGATGGTGACTGTCCGCATCTCCGGGCGAGTCAACTGCGCCGCGTGAGCTGTCATGAAGGCGGTGAGCTGGGCGTCCGTGGGCGCCTGTGGCGGCACCACGCCGCGCGGATCAAGAACGAAGTAGCTGATGTCGCGGTTCTGCAGCGCGGCGATGGCGCTGAGCGCGGCGTAGGCCCGCGGCGCCTTGAAGCCTGCGGCGATGGCGTAGGTGAAATGCCGCTGGGCCAGGTCGTCGGTCAGGTCGGTCTGCACCTGGCGGGGAGTCAGGCCCTTGCTGGCGAGAAAGGCTTCGAATTGGGTCTGGCTGAACTTTCCCGTCACCCGGTCGAAGGCGGCGGGGATCTGCTTGAGCTGGGCGTCGATGAGGCTGGGGTCCGGCGTGACGCCGATGCGCGTGAGCATCTCCGACTGGCCCTGGTCGAGGGCCATCTGGTTGAGCAGCTGCTGATCGAAGCCATTGCGGATCAGGAACTCGCTGGTCAGCTGCTGCTTGCTCTGTTCCTCGAACCGTTGCTTCTGCTGTTCGAAGATGCGCCGGTACTCGACGGTGCTGATGGCGTGGGATCCGGCGGTGACGACCGAGTCGGCCCGAGAACCCTTGAACGCGTCGGGGAAACGGCCGCCGCCGCCGACGCCGAGAATCAGGAACACGAGGATCAGCATGCCCATGAGGGCAATGGCCACGGGGTTCCTGGCGGTCGAACGAAGAGTGCCGGTCATGTAGGTTAAGGCGCCGTCTTGAACGCGGGCCCGATGGCGCCCACAGGAACGTCGGTATAGTGGACCCCAGTCGTCCGCCGCAAGCAAAGGCGGACCCAACCCAGAGGGATACGTAGAGGCCTTGACCCTGAATCGACCGCTGATCGCCGGAAACTGGAAAATGAACGGCCTGGAGGCCGCGCTGGACGAGGCGCGGCTCCTGGCCGAGGCGCTTGAGACCAGGTCGCCCGCCGCACGCGTGGCCCTGTGTCCTCCGTCCACGCTGGTCTCCCGCCTTGCCGCGCTGGTGGCCGGCGGCCTCATCGAGATTGGTGGCCAGGACTGCCGAGCGGAGGCCAGCGGCGCCTTCACCGGGGATGTCTCGGCCGAGATGCTGGCCGACGCCGGCGCCAGTCTGGTCATTCTCGGCCACTCGGAGCGACGGGAATACCATCAGGAGCGCGACGACACCGTCGCCGCCAAGGTGGCCGGCGCCCTGCGCGGCGGGCTGGAGCCGATTGTCTGCGTCGGCGAAAGCCTCGAGCAGCGGCGTGCCGGCGCCGCCGTGTCGACGGTGGAGCGGCAGCTGCGCGGCTCCTTGCCGCAGGCGTTGGCGGGGCGCGCGTTCGCCGTCGCCTACGAGCCGATCTGGGCGATCGGTTCGGGACTCACGCCGACCCTGCGGGAGATCGAGGATGTCCATGGAGCTGTGCGGACCACCCTGATCGGGCTTTTCGGCGACCACGGCGCTGAGGCGCCCATCCTCTATGGCGGCTCTGTCAAGCCGGCGAACGCCGGGGAGATCCTGCGGTGTGAGAACGTCAATGGCGCCTTGGTCGGCGGCGCGTCTATCAAGGCGGCGGACTTCATCGCCATCATCGCCGCCGCCTGAGCCGTGTCCACGACGATCCCCCAGGCCGCAACCATAACCCGCCGAGCGCCTTCGCGGCGTGGGTGGGACCGCGCGCTCTCTGGGCCGCCGCCTATGGCGCGCGGCGTGGCTTGGTGCTAAACGCCCGGCTTCTTTCGCCGCCCTCGGTCCCCTGCGGATTGGAAAGCCGTTTCCTTCATGCTGCTTGGTCTCCTGCTGTCCCTCAACATTCTGGTGTGCCTCGCCCTGATCGGCGTGGTCCTCCTGCAGCGCTCCGAAGGCGGAGCCCTCGGTGGCGGCGGCAACCCGACCGGGCTGGTCACCACCCGCGGCGCAGGCGATCTGCTCACCCGCACCACCTGGGTGCTCTTCGCGCTCTTCCTCACGCTCAGCCTCTCGCTGACTCTGCTAGGCGGTCGTGAGCGGTCGAACCAGGCCATCATCAACCGACTTAAGTTGCAATCGATCAACCCCGACGCCCTGCCGGGCAAGACGCCGCCGGCGGCCACCCCGGGTCAGGCCGCGCCGCCGCCGGTTCAGGCTCCGCCGAGCGGCCCCGCCGCGCCAAAGCCGACCATCCACCTGTCGGCCGGCGCGCCGAACACCGTCCCGGCCGATTTCGCCACACCCGCTCCGGCGATCAGCCTGCCGCCGCTGCCCGGCGCGACGAAGCCTTCCAAACCCTGATCCACCGTTTTGCCCGCTGGGCCCGCGCGTCTGAACAACCCGGCGAAGACCCGATGACGAACCCATGACCAGGGCTCCGGCCCTCGGCGAGCGCACGGCCGGCCCGAGGTCTTCTCCCGTCGTCGCCGGTCAGAGCGGCGACGAAAAACGCCCCTCGACGATGTTCTGTTGCGATCCCTGCGCCGAATCGGTGCTAGGCTGAAACCCCATGGCTCGGTACATTTTCATCACCGGAGGCGTGGTTTCCTCGCTCGGCAAAGGTCTGGCTTCGGCGGCGCTGGGCGCCCTGTTACAGGCGCGAGGCTATGGCGTGCGCCTGCGCAAGCTGGATCCCTACCTGAACGTCGATCCTGGCACGATGAGCCCCTATCAGCATGGGGAGGTCTTCGTCACAGACGACGGGGCAGAGACGGACCTTGATCTGGGTCACTATGAAAGGTTCACGGGGGTCTCAGCCACGCGGGCCGACAATATCACCACCGGGCAGATCTATAAGACGATCATCGAAAAGGAGCGTCGCGGCGACTATCTGGGCGCCACCGTTCAGGTCATTCCGCACGTTACTGATGAGATCAAACGGTTCGTGCTGGCCGACGCCGGCGAGGGCGTTGATTTCGTGCTGGTGGAGATTGGCGGCACCGTGGGCGATATCGAGGGATTACCGTTCTTTGAAGCCATTCGCCAACTGGGCCAGGATCTGCCACGCGGCGACACCTGTTTCGTGCACCTGACCCTGCTGCCATTCATCAAGACCGCCGGCGAGATGAAGACCAAGCCGACGCAGCACTCGGTCAAGGAACTGCGGTCGATTGGCATCCAGCCGGACGTGCTCCTCTGTCGCTGCGAACAGCCTATCCCCGTGGAAGAGCAGCGTAAGATCGGCCTGTTCTGCAATGTGCGGCCCTCGGCGGTCATCCAGGCTATGGATGCGGACGACATCTACGCCGTACCGCTGGACTATCACCGGCAGGGCCTTGATGCGGAGGTGCTCGATGTCTTCGGCATTCGCGATGCGCCGGCGCCGGACCTGAAGCGGTGGCGGCAGGTCTACGATCGTGTCAGCCATCCCGACGGCGAGGTGACCATCGCTGTGGTGGGCAAGTACACCGTGCTGAAAGACGCCTACAAGTCGCTCATCGAGGCTCTCGCCCATGGCGGCCTCGCCAACCGGGTGAAGGTCAATCTCGACTGGGTGGAGAGCGAGGCGTTCGAAGGCGAGGAGGGGGCCGCGGCGGCCCGCCTGGACGGCGTTCACGGTATCCTCGTGCCGGGCGGCTTCGGCGAACGCGGCTCCGAGGGCAAGATTCGCGCCGCCCAGTTCGCCCGGGAACATTCAGTGCCCTATTTCGGCGTCTGCTTCGGCATGCAGATGGCCGTCATTGAGGCCCTGCGCAACGTGGGTGGCCTGCCCTGCGCCTCGTCTACAGAGTTCGGAGAAACGCCGGAGCCGGTGGTCGGACTGATGACCGAGTGGGTGCGGGGCAATGAACGGGAAATACGGGGCGTTCGGGATGACAAGGGTGGCACGATGCGGCTGGGCTCTTACGAGGCGAACCTGACCCCGGGTTCCCGCGTCCAGTCGATCTATGGCCTCCCGACAATTCACGAGCGCCATCGACACCGCTTCGAGGTGAACATCGCCTACCGCGACCTATTGGAGAAGGCGGGCCTGCACATGACCGGGGTTTCTCCGGACGGTCTGCTGCCCGAGATCGTCGAGCGCACCGACCATCCATGGTTCATCGGCGTGCAGTTCCACCCGGAACTAAAGAGCCGTCCGTTCGCGCCGCATCCTCTGTTCGCCAGCTTCATCGCCGCGGCGGTGGAGCAGAGCCGTCTAGTCTAGCCGGATTCCGGAATGGCGTCGTCGGAACAGATCCGATGTCTGGCCCTCGATCTGCCCGGGGCCGTGGAGCAGGATCACCACGGGTTTCCATCATACCGGGTCGCCGGGCGGATCTTCGCCACCGTGCGCGCGGATCGGGCCAGGCTGATGGTCAAGCTCGACCCGGAGGATCAATCGAACCTTTGCAACGCCTATCCTGAAACCATTGCGCCGGTCGCCGGCTACTGGGGCCGCAAGGGCTCGACGTTCGTGGCCTACGACCGGATCGACGAAGCGTTGGCCGCCATGCTGCTCAGGCTCGCCTGGTCTGGCGTGTCGCCGAAATCGCGGCCTGCTCCGAACGGTCGCTGACCGTCGTCACTCGCTGGCGGCCCTGAGGGGTTTCCTCATGAAATACCGGCTTTGGCCCGCCGGGTAGTCCTCCAGAACGCCGAACGCCTCGAAGCCGAGAGCCAGATAGAAATCCCTGGCCTGGAAGGTGTCGAGCCAGACCGAATGACACCCCTGGGACAGGGCGTGAGCCTCCGCCTGGGCCATGAGACCGCGGCCGACTCCCTGGCCGCGCAAGGCGTCACCCACCCACATCGCCTCGATGAACAGCCACGTCCACGACAGGACGCCCACCACCCCCCCGGCGAGGTCTCCGGCCCCGTCGCGCAACAGGAAGGCGAAGCGTCGGGATTCATGCGGCACGCTGCGGGAATGGAAGGCGTTGATCTCGCGCGCCACGGCCCCCCGGGTCGAAAGGTCTGGGGCCGCGTCGAATTCCAGGCGATGGCCCGGCGCAAGATCAGCTAAGGGCAGGGCCATGATCTCCTCCACAACCTTGAGCGCGACATCACCGCCGGGGAGCCAGCCTATCATGACCTGTGGCCTAGTGGACGCCGGCCTTTCCCGGCGGGCGCTGATCGCCGCGAGCGTGGCGCTGCCCTTGTCGGCGGCTCGGGCCGCTGCTCAGGGGGAGGCGCCGTTCAAGGTCCACATGCGGCGTGCCAACCCCGCGAGTGACCCGCTCACGGTTGCCCTGACCTTCGACGCCTGTCCCGGAGCGTTCGACTGGCGGATCGCACGAGCGCTCGCGGAGAATAGCATAGCCGCGACGATTTTCGTCACCGGTCGGTGGCTCCGACGAAACCCGGAGGCGTTGGCGTTCCTCGCTGCCCACCGCGACCTCTTCGCCCTGGAGAACCATGGCTACTGGCACATCCCGCCGGTGCTCGGCCGCCGCCGCGTCTTCGGCATCGCGGCCGCGGGCGACGTCGCCACGGTGGAACGGGAGGCGACCGCAGGCGCTCACGCGGTGCGGACCGCTTGGGCGACAGAGCCTTCCTGGTATCGCGGGGCGACGGGATTCTATAGTCGGTCCGCGCTGGTCGCGATTCTGCGCCTTGGCTATGGCGTCGCCGGCTATTCCCTGAACGCCGACATGGGCGCCACTCTGCCGGCCCGCGCCGTGGCCGGCCGGATCGCCGACGCCGTCGATGGGTCGGTGATCGTCGCCCACATCAACCAGCCGCACCGGTCCAGCGGGGCAGGGGTGGCGGCCGGCGCCCTGGCGCTGCAGGCGCGCGGAGTTCGTTTCCTGCGACTGGATCAGATGGCGCCCGCCCAGTTCCGCTACTTCTGATCGAGGGTCGAGCTATTCGCAGTAGATCCGCACGTGGGCGCGCTCGTTGTCGACGTTGACCGTTAGGTCGCCGAGTTGCTCGATCAGTTCTTCAAGGTTCTCCGGTTTCAGCTGGTTGATATCGAACTTGACGCCCTGCCGGGCCATCGCAGCGTTGACCTCGTCGCGCGCGGCCGGCGGCATGAGCGCGCTCAGTCTTACCCCTGAGCGCAGCATCAGCATCGGCACGCGGATATTGACCCTCGTCGGCCCGCGGTCGGGACGATTGGCGTCGACCTCCACCCTCAGATATTTCGGCGCGCCCCTGGCGGGTGTCCGTCCGGCGCCTTCCAGCGCGGGCTGCGGATCGCGCTCCAGGGCCGACAACAGGCGTTCGGCCTCATTGGCGGTGATCTTGCCCTCGGCCAAAAGATTGAGCACGCGCTTACGGTCTTCGTTCATCGGGAGGTCTCCTAGACGATGCGAATGTGGATCCGGGCGGCAGGACTTTCCACCTCCACCTCGGTTCCGGACAGGCTGAGCAGAGCGGCGCCGACCACCCAGGCCAACTTCAGCGGCCGGCCGCGGCGAGCGGCCGGAGTCAAGGCCAGCAGGGGCGCGGCGACCAGGGCGAAGGGCGACAGCAGTAGGAATAGCGGTGTAAGCGGCAGCCACAGGCGAAGCACTTTTCGCGTACGGGCGCCCCGCTCGGGTCTGATGGCGACAGCCGCGGACCTTCGGGCTGGGACTGGGGAAGGGGAGACCGGCTGCAGACCTCTCATGGTCGATCCTCCAGGGCGGCGATAGCGGCTTCGGCCGAGATTTCGCCGCGGGCCAACTGGTCGAGGATGGCATTGCGCGACGGCGCCGGGCTGGTCTCGACGAATTCCAGGCTGGCGGCGATTCGGGTCAGGCGAGCCTTGATGGTCGGGTAGCTGACCCCGAACACCTGCTCCATGTCCTTGATCGAACCGTGGCTTCGCAGGAAGGCGGCGATGAACACCTGATCCTCGGCCGGCAATCCGGCGAGGGTCGGCGGCGAAAAAGCACCCTCAATGGCGATGCCGCTGCCGGTCAGACGCACGCGCTCGACCACGAAGGTCTGGCCGCCGGTTAGCCGGGTTAGCGCCTGCCAATCGTGAACCTCTCGATCAGACATCCATAACCTCAATAATATTGATTCAACAATTAATAAAATGAAGATCCGCTGTCAAGCGACCCGGGCTTGGGTGGCCGGATGCCCGGTTTTTCTCGGCGGATCGGCGGCGGGAGAGTCGCACGGTCGTCCGCCCCGTGCTCGTCGTGCGGTCGATGCTCTTGATGCACCGGACGTTTTGCGGCATAGACCCGCGTTCACGACGGCGGCCGAGCGGCCGCCGATTGCATTTCAAGCCTAGAAGACACCCGCCATGGCCGTCCCCAAACGCAAAGTCTCTCCTTCCCGGCGCAACATGCGTCGCGCGCATCACGCCCTGGGCGTGAACAGCTTCATCGAGGACAAGGACACGGGCGAGCTCCGCCGTCCGCACCACGTCGACCTGAAAACCGGCATGTACAAGGGTCGCCAGATCCTGACGCCGAAGGAAGACTGACACCCTCCCATTGCTCCGCCCTTCGGCGGCGCCCTGAATCTTTGAGAGCGCGGCCGCAGCGGCCGCGCTCTTTTTGTGCGTTCGTCAGTCTCCCTGCCGGGCTACTGCGTCCGGCCTCGCGCCTGGATCGCGGCCCGGCGCGCCTCCACCATCTCCGGCGTCACGGTGCGGTTGTTGGCGCTGGAGAGCCGATGCTCCAGGTTCAAGGCCTCGCCCATGGCCAGATCGTAGCCCTGATCGATGATGCTCTTGTAGAGGCACAGGGTGTCTGACGGGATCGAGGCCATGTCCGTCGCCAGCTTCATCGCCGCGGGCATCAGGTCCTCGGGGTCAACCACCCTGTTGACGAGGCCCCAGTCGCAGGCCGTACGGGCGTCGAGAAAATTGCCGCTCAGCGACAATTCCTTGGCCCGATAGATACCGATGGTCCGCGACAGCTTCTGAGAAAGACCCCAACCGGGCATTATTCCCACGCGCGCGTGGGTGTCGGCAAAACGGGCGTTGGTGGAGGCGATCAGAACGTCACAGGCGAGGGCGACCTCGAAGCCTCCGGTAATGGCCACGCCGTTGATCGCGCCGATCACCGGCTTTGGACACTCGAGTATGGCCAGGACCGGGTTTTCCGCCGCGCCGGTGGCGTTCGCCGCGCCCAGGCCGTTGGGGTCACTGCCCAGTTCCTTGAGGTCCAGGCCGGCCGTGAACGCTCGTCCGGCGCCGGTGAGCACCAGCACGCTGACATCCGGATCGGCCGACAGTTCGACCACGGCGTCATGCAGGGCCGCCCGCAAAGCGCGCGACAGGGCGTTCATCGCCTCCGGTCGGTTGAGGGTGATCACCGCCACCCGATCGGTCTTCTCTATGAGCAACATCAACGATCCTCCCGCTTTGTTGTGCCATGGCAGGTTTGGGGGGCGGGCGGCAAGGCCCGGTTTCCTTCCTGCCGGCGGTGGGTTAAGCCTCCCGCGCCAAGTCGTCCCCAGAGAGAGACCATGACCGAAATCGTCGACATCCTCGCCCGCGAAATCCTCGACAGCCGCGGTAACCCGACGGTCGAGGTTGATGTGACGCTTGAGGACGGGGCCTTCGGCCGGGCCGCGGTTCCCTCGGGCGCTTCCACCGGGGCGCATGAGGCAGTCGAACGTCGCGACGGTGATCCGGCCCGCTATGGCGGCAAGGGCGTTCTGGACGCCGTGGCCGCTGTAAATGGCGAGATCTTCGACGCCCTTTCGGGATCGGACGCTGAGGACCAGCGTCGGGTCGACTCGCTGCTGATCGAGTTGGACGGCACTCCCTCCAAGAGCCGTCTGGGCGCCAACGCCGTTCTAGGCGTCAGCCTGGCGGTGGCAAAAGCGGCCGCACAATCGGCCGGTTTGCCGCTCTACAAATATGTTGGCGGGGTCGGGGCCAGGGTCCTGCCGGTGCCGATGATGAACATCATCAATGGCGGCGCCCACGCCGACAATCCCATCGACATCCAGGAATTCATGATCCTTCCCAGCGGCGCCCAGAGCTTCTCCGAAGCCTTGCGGATGGGCTCGGAAATTTTTCACGCGCTGAAATCGGCTTTGAAGAAGGCCGGCCACAACACCAACGTCGGCGACGAGGGCGGCTTCGCGCCCAATCTGGCGAGCGCCCACGACGCCCTGGCTTTTATCCTCCAGGCGGGCGAAAGCGCCGGCTATCGGGCCGGAGCGGATTTTCATCTCGGCCTCGATGTGGCGGCTACGGAATTTTTCAAGAATGGACAATATCATCTTGAAGGAGAAGGAAAAGTTCTCGACGCTTCGGGCATGGTCGCCTATCTCGCCGGCCTGGCCGACGCCTTCCCCATCGTCTCGATAGAAGATGGCTGCTCGGAGGATGACCTGGATGGCTGGGCCGAAATGACACGGGTTCTCGGCCAGAAGTGCCAGCTGGTCGGCGACGACCTTTTCGTCACCAATCCCGCGCGTCTGGCCATGGGCGTCGAGAAGGGCCTGGCGAATTCGATCCTGGTGAAGGTGAACCAGATCGGCACGTTGTCGGAAACCCTGGATGCGGTCGATCTGGCGCATCGCAACGGCTACACGGCCGTGATGAGCCACCGTTCGGGCGAGACCGAGGATTCCACTATTGCTGACCTGGCGGTGGCGACCAACTGTGGGCAAATCAAGACGGGCTCGCTCGCGCGCTCGGACCGGCTGGCCAAATACAACCAGCTGCTGCGCATCGAGGAAGAACTGGGCGACCAGGCGGTCTACGCTGGTCGGCGGGCGATCAAGAGGCTTCGCTAGTCCCCTGACGTTAGGCGCTTCTTAAGCGCCGCCGGTCATGCTCAAAGACTCAAAACCCCAGCCTGTGAGTCGCCGGTGCTCTTTCAGCTCAAGACTTACCTGCCTACCGCCACACTGGCGTTCATGATCTTTTTCTTCACCTTTCACGCCCTCACCGGCGAAAGGGGCCTGCTGCTGGCGCATCAGAGACGTGAAGAGATGGCGGACAAGCGGGCGGAGCTTGTCCGCCTGCAGACGGAGCGGGCCGCCCTTGAGATCAAGGCGCACTATCTGCGCAATGAGAGCCTTTCGCTCGATCTTCTGGAGGAACGCGCCCACGAGGAGCTAGGTTTTATCGCGCCCGGAGATTATGTGATCCGGGAGGCTCCCGCTCACGGCTGAACTTCCTCGGCCGGGAGCTCGACCTGTGGTGACCGGGGGAGTTGCGTATGGCGCGGCAAAACGCTTCGAAGGGCGTAAAGCCGGCGAAGGCGAAACCGACCGCCGTCGCCGACGGCGAGGCGTTGCTCGATTTCTACCGCTCGATGTTGCTGATCCGCAGGTTCGAGGAAAGGGCCGGGCAGCTGTATGGCATGGGACTGATCGGTGGATTCTGTCACCTCTACATCGGCCAGGAAGCCATCGCCGCGGGAATGCAGGCGGTAAGGCGCGGCGGCGACCAGGTGATCACCGGGTATCGCGAGCATGGACACATGCTGGCGGCAGGCATCGACCCGCGGGCCGTCATGGCCGAGTTGACCGGCCGGGCCGACGGTGTCTCCCGCGGCAAGGGCGGGTCGATGCACATGTTCTCCACCCAGGCGGCCTTCTATGGCGGGCACGGCATCGTCGGCGCCCAGGTCAGCCTCGGCACGGGCCTGGCGCTGGCCAACCGCTACCGCGGCGATGGCAATGTGGCCTTCGTCTACTTCGGCGACGGCGCCGCCAACCAGGGGCAGGTCTACGAGAGCTTCAACATGGCCGAGCTCTGGAGCCTGCCGGTCGTCTATGTCATCGAGAACAACCAGTACGCCATGGGAACCAGCCTGGCCCGGTCCTCATCCGAGACCCATCTGTTCCGACGCGGCGCCAGCTTCAACATCCCCGGCGTCGAGGTGGATGGCATGGATGTGGTCGCTGTTCGGGACGCCGGCTTGGCGGCGGCCGATCACGCCCGCTCGGGCA
The DNA here is from genome assembly GCA_903923135.1 of uncultured Caulobacteraceae bacterium. Lineage (GTDB taxonomy): Bacteria > Pseudomonadota > Alphaproteobacteria > Caulobacterales > Caulobacteraceae > Acaudatibacter > Acaudatibacter lapponiensis. Next base: position 39,318 of record CAIXWN010000040.1, read on the forward strand.
AGGGGCCGTTCATTCTGGAAATGAAGACGTACCGATATCGCGGCCATTCGATGAGCGATCCGGGCAAATATCGCACCCGGGAGGAGATAGACGAGGTCCGCAAGACGCGCGACCCGATCGAGCATCTTCAGGAGCGCCTGGAGACCCTGGGGCTGGCCGACGAGGCCGCCCTCAAGGCGATTGACGCGACCGTGAAGGCCAGTGTCGCCGACGCGGCGGAATTCGCCCGCACGGCCCCAGAGCCGGACGCCGCCGAGCTCTACACAGACGTCTACAGCGAGGCGCGCGCGTGAGCACCGAAGTCCTGATGCCGGCGCTGTCTCCGACCATGGAGGAAGGCGCCCTCGCCAAGTGGCATGTGAAGGTCGGCGACACCGTCCGCTCCGGCGACGTCATCGCCGAGATCGAAACCGACAAGGCGACGATGGAGGTCGAGGCTGTCGACGAAGGCGTCGTTGAGGCCCTGCTGGTCGCCGAGGGGACCGAGGCGGTCAAGGTCAATGCGCCCATCGCCCGCCTGAGCGGCGGACGCTCCCCGGCGGCTCCGGAACCTGCGCAGGCCCCGCCCGCGACGGTGTTGCCGGCGTTGGCGGAAACCGTGGCGGCGAGGCAGGTCCCCGCGGCCAAGGCGGCCGAGGCTTTGGTGGGGGGGGCGGCCGTCGCCGCGGCCATTCCCTACGGCGGGTCTGTGAAAACGCTCTCGGTCCGCGACGCCCTGCGCGACGCCATGGCCGAGGAGATGCGCCGCGATGACGGCGTCTTCCTGATGGGCGAGGAGGTGGCCCAATACCAGGGCGCCTATAAGGTGAGCCGCGGCCTCCTGGAGGAGTTCGGCGACCGCCGGGTGATCGACACCCCCATCACCGAGCATGGGTTCACCGGCCTGGGGGTGGGCGCAGCCATGGCCGGCCTCAAACCGATCGTCGAGTTCATGACATTCAACTTCGCCATGCAGGCCATTGATCAGATTATAAATTCGGCCGCCAAGACGCTGTACATGTCTGGCGGCCAGATTCAATGTCAGGTTGTCTTCCGCGGCCCGAACGGCGCCGCCGCGCGAGTGGGCGCCCAACACAGTCAGGATTATGCGGCGTGGTACGCGCATGTGCCGGGTCTCAGGGTCGTGGCTCCCTATGACGCGGCCGACGCCAAGGGCCTGCTGAAGTCGGCGATCCGCGACCCGAATCCAGTCGTCTTCCTTGAGAACGAAATGCTCTACGGCCAGGAGTTCGACGTCCCCGACGTCGACGACTGGCTCGTCCCGATCGGCTTGTCCAAAGTGCGCCGGGTCGGCGGTTCAGTCACCCTGGTGGCCTATTCCCGCATGGTCGGCTTCGCCCTTGAGGCCGCCGGGATCCTGGCCGGGGAGGGTATCGACGCAGAGGTGATTGACTTGCGCACTCTGCGACCGCTGGACCACGAGACGGTCGTGGCCAGCGTCAGAAAGACCAATCGCCTGGTCACTGTCGAGGAGGGCTGGGGCCCCATGGGGGTCGGCGCCGAATTGGCCGCACGGGTTGTGGAGCATGCTTTCGACTACCTGGACGCGCCCCCGCTCCGGGTCTGCCAGGCGGACGTTCCCTTGCCCTATGCGGCAAATCTGGAGGCCCTGTCGCTGCCTTCGGTGGACAAGATTGTCGAGGCGGTACGGACGGTCTGCTATCGATGACGGGCGATCCGGCGCTTCAGTGGAGGGGCGGCGGCTGTCATTGCAGGGCCGTGCTCTTCGAGGCGGCCCTTCCGGCGACTGTGGCGGCGCAGGACTGCAACTGTTCGATCTGCGCGGCGACAGGGTTCATCCACATCATCCTGCCCGAGAACCGCTTTCGCCTGCTGAAGGGGCGCGAACGGCTCACCGCCTACAGATTCAACACCGGGACCGCGCACCACCTGTTCTGTTCGGTCTGCGGGGTGAAGAGCTTCTATCGTCCTCGCTCCAACCCTGACGGCTGGTCGGTCAACGCCCGGTGCCTCGATGATCGCGAAGACCTGGCCATCTCCGTCTCACCCTTCGACGGGCGGGACTGGGAGCGTCACGGCAGCGAACTGGCCCATCTTTCAAAGGAAGCCTCGTGAGCACCGATGTTCTGATGCCGGCCCTGTCCCCGACCATGGAGGAGGGGGCCCTGGCCAAATGGCATGTGAAGGTGGGTGACACGGTTCGCTCCGGCGACGTCATTGCCGAAATCGAGACCGACAAGGCGACAATGGAGGTTGAGGCCGTCGACGAGGGCGTCGTCGAGGCTCTGTTGGTTCCCGAGGGCACAGAGTCGGTGAAAGTGAACGCCCCGATCGCCCGTCTCAGTGGCGGCGGGACGGCGACGGCGGCCGCTTCGCCAGCCCGGTCCGGAGGGGCGCCAGGCGAGACGATGGCCGTACGCGTGCCCGCTGCGCCGCCCGTAGCGCCAGCAACGGCAGGCAGACGGGCGGCCGTCACAACTCCCGCAAGCGGAAGACTTCTCGCCTCACCTCTGGCCCGCCGCGTGGCCAGCCAGATGGGAGTCGACCTGGCCGGGATCCGGGGCAGCGGTCCGCATGGCCGGATCATCCTGCGCGACGTGGAGGGATTCAAGCCCGCGGTCGCCGTGGTTATGTCGGCGCGCGCCGCACCGCCCTCCGAGTCGCCTCGGGAGGTCAGGTCCCTCGAACAGATGGGCATTCCGCAGGGAACCTATGACCTGAAACCTCTCGACGGTATGAGGAAGACGGTTGCGCGGCGTATGACCGAAAGCTTCCGCAACGTGCCCCACTTCCCGCTCACTATCGATCTCGAGATCGACGCTCTGCTGGCCGCACGGTCGTCGATCAACGCTCTGCTCACCGCCGAGGGGGGCAAGGTCAGCGTCAATGACCTGATCATCAAGGCGGCGGCCATCGCTTTGCAGCGGGTGCCCGAAGCCAACGCCAGTTACACGCCCGAAGGTCTCGCCTTCCACCACCATGCCGATATCGCGGTCGCGGTGGCCGTGGATGGCGGACTGATCACCCCCATTGTGCGCGCCGCCGAGACTAAGGGCGTCGCGCAGATCGCGAGCGAGATGAAGGGCCTCGCCGAACGCGCGCGAACACGAAAACTCAAGCCAGAAGAATACCTTGGCGGCACATTTACGATTTCCAACCTCGGCATGTTCGGAATTCGCTCCTTCGCCTCGATCATCAATGAACCGCAGGGGGCGATCCTTTCGGTGGGCGCCGGCGAACGCCGCGCCGTCGTGCGCGGGGAGTCTCTGGCAGCGGCCACAGTGATGACCGTCACGCTGACCTGCGATCACCGGGTGGTCGACGGCGCCATCGGCGCCCGGTGGCTGGCCGCCTTTAGAACGCTGATCGAAAATCCCATCACCATGATCGTCTGACCGGAGAGCCCACATGACCGCCTATGACTTCACGGCCGAGACCCTCGACGGCCGGCCGGCGCCGCTGGACGCCTATCGCGGCAAGGTCCTGCTGATCGTCAATACCGCCAGCAAGTGTGGCTTCACTCCGCAGTACGCGGGCCTTGAGGCGCTCTGGAAGAAGTACCAGGACCGCGGCCTCGCGGTCCTCGGCTTTCCCTGCAACCAGTTCGGCGCCCAGGAACCCGGCGACTCCGCCGAGATCGCCAATTTCTGTTCGCTGACCTACGACGTAAGTTTCCCGATGATGGCCAAGATCGACGTCAACGGTCCCACGGTTCACCCGCTCTACGCCTGGCTGAAGAGTCAGAAGAAGGGGCTTCTTGGCAGCGAGTCGGTGAAGTGGAACTTCACCAAGTTCCTCATTGACCGAAAGGGTGCGGTGATCGCCCGCTATGCGCCCACCGTCGAGCCCAAGGACCTTGAACGCGCCATCGAAGCGGCGCTGTGATGGCGGACGCCTTCGACCTTGTCGTCATCGGCGCCGGACCCGGCGGTTATGTCGCGGCGATCAGGGCAAGCCAGTTGGGTCTGAAAACGGCGATCGTTGAGAGAGAGGCTCTCGGCGGCATATGCCTCAACTGGGGGTGCATTCCGACCAAGGCCCTGCTGAAGTCGGCGGAGGTCTATGAGCAGCTTGGTCACCTGGCCGACTTCGGACTGTCGGTTCAGGGGCGTTCGTACGACTTCAGTGGGATTGTGCATCGCTCCCGCAAGGTGGCAAAGCAGCTTTCCGCTGGCGTCGCCTTTCTGATGAAGAAGAACAGGGTCGAGGTGGTCGATGGCGTGGCCAGCCTGGAGGCCGCGACGCCCGCGCCATGTGTGAACGTGGCGCTGAAGGCCGGTGGCGCGCGAACCCTGACGGCCCGTTGGGTCATCCTGGCCACCGGTGCGCGGGCGCGGGTAATTCCGGCGATCGGTCTGGCGCCGGACGGCGATCGGGTGTGGACCTACCGGGAGGCGATGGTTCCCGACGCGGCGCCGACGTCGCTTCTGGTCGTCGGCTCGGGGGCTATAGGAATGGAATTTGCCAGCTTTTACAGATCGTTGGGCACCGATGTTACTGTCATCGAGGCCCTGCCGCGGATCCTCCCTGTGGAGGACGAGGAGATTTCCGCGACCGCGCAGAAGGCCTTCGAGAAGCGCGGCCTGAAGTTCCGTGTCGACGCCAAGGTCGCCGGTTTGAGCCGAACCCGGTCTGGAATCGCCATCGCCGTCGAATCGGGCGGCAAGTCAGAATCCCTTGAGGCCGAACGCGCCATCGTTGCGGTCGGCATAGAAGGCAACGTGGAGGGACTGGGGCTGGAGGCCCTGGGTGTCAGGATCGACAGGGGACATGTGGCGGTCGACTCTCACGGCGCGACCAATGTGCCGGGTCTCTACGCCATCGGAGACATCGCCGGTCCTCCCTGGCTGGCGCATAAGGCCAGTCACGAGGCCGTGGCCTGCGTCGAGCATATCGCCGGTGTTGGCGGCGGGCACCTGTCCGCGCCGATCCCTGGCTGCACCTACACCACCCCGCAGATCGCCTCGATCGGTCTCACCGAGGCGCAGGCCAAGGCCGCGGGACTAAGTCTCAAGATCGGACGCTTTCCCTTCCGCGCGAACGGCAAGGCCATCGCTGCGGGCGAGACTGAAGGACTGGTCAAGACCGTCTTCAACGCCGATACCGGAGCGCTTGTCGGCGCGCACATGATCGGCGCGGAAGTCACCGAAATGATTCAGGGATTCGCTTTGGCCATGACCCTTGAGGCCACCGAGGCGGAGATCATGGCGACCGTCTTCCCGCATCCCACGCTTAGCGAGGCCATGCACGAAGCGGTGCTGGACGCCTACGGGCGGGCCCTGCACCTATAGTCTGGGGCGGCCCGCAGACTCACGGGCTCCCTTAGGGAAACGACTTGATCACCCTCACGCGGACGAAGTGGCCCGTTCGGATGGCGTGAACGTCGGCAAAAGCCAGGCCTTCAAGATTTCGTGGTCCGTTGAACAGCTGCCGGCTGTGCTCGGCCCCCTGGCCCGTGGGATTGAGCGCTTCGATCCTGAACGTCAGGTCCCGCCTCGGCTCGTAGGCGGCGAACAGCGTCACGAAGGGTTTGAGCTTGTCGGTGTCGATCTCATCGAACCGGTAGAACGTCTGGATCGACGGGCCGATGATGTCGGCGCCCCAGCTGGCTTTCCAGCGGGGCAGCCCCTGGCTGAAATGGATCGCCCAGTCGCTCTGCCGCAGGCCGGACACGCTTCGGACCAGGCCGGTCGTGGGATCGATCACCCGCGATTGCCTGACCGTGGCTTCGCCGGTCAGCAACCCGCGTTTCAGGCCGAGGCGGTCGGTGGGCAGCGTGAGGCTGAAGGCTACCTCATCCTTGATGCCGGAGCCGATGTTTCCGGGTGCGTCATACGTCCCCGAAGGGCTGGGCACGCCGACACGGTCCACAACATCGCCCAGCCAGATGTGACGCAGGGTGACTGTGATGTCCGCCGCCTTCCAGAACCGCCGTTCCCACGCCGCCTCGATCACCCAGTTCTGCTCGGGATTGAGTGTCGGGTTGCCTGCGTGAACCGTGCCGGTGTTCAGGCCGGCCGTCTGGGCCGTGAAGTCTTCGAAATCGAGCTGCCCGACCTCCCGTTCGAGGCGCAGGCGGAACTGGTCGGCGCTGTCGGGCGAGAACGTCAGGGCCAGCCGAGGTTTCGGGTAGATCAGACTTCTGCCGCTGATCACATCGCCTTGAGAGCTTATGCGCGATGCTTCGCTCCTCACGCCGATCTCGGCGGTCAGGGTGGGCAAGGCCTCCCAGGTGGCCGTTGCGTAGGCTTCGCCGCGGAGTTCCTGGACGCTCACATTGGCGGCGGGAAGAGGAGTGACAACGCCGTCAGCGACGTAATGGGTGTGAGTGCGCAGCCAGTTGATGTCACCTTCGACCCCGGCTTCGAGGCTCAGACCTGCGCTCGCCTGGATCGTCGCGCTGGTGCGAGCAATGCTTTCGCCGCTGCTGCGACGCAGGCGAAAATCGCCCGAGAGGCCATCGCCGGTGAGGGTCGAGGTGAGTGGGTTGCCAAGGAACCTGTCCGTCGTCGTCTGCCAACCTAGCCGTTGCAGCAGGATCGTCTCGAGATCGAGGCCGGGGCGAAGGGCGCGCCGGTAGCGCAGCCCGAATTCGGCGCTGTCCTGAATCTGGGTGTACCGGTCGGCTTCAGATCCGGGAGGTGGACTCAGGGTTTCGGTCTGATGACCGCCATAGGGATCGATCAGCAGCGACGCGTTCAGTCTCAGCTTGCCGCCAAGCACTGGCGTCTCGACCGCGCCGGTGGCCTTGTACGTCTGCTCGGCGCCGCGACTGAATTCCCGGGCGACGACGTAGGGGACGCCGTCCGGGCCGGCCCGGACCCAGGAGCCTGCGCCGGCGCTGTTGTCGAGCAGTCGCGCCACCCGCAGCGAGCCCTCGTAGGCGGTGTCCCCGACCCGTTTCTCGCCTTCGAGGAGCACATTACCGCTAAGAGTCCGTTTGGAAAATGCCGTGGCGGGATTCCTGCGGGGCGCGCTCTATGATTCAAGCTCTGGATGTGGACAGAGCGGACGCGTGGCCGGATGGCCGAGATCGCCAAGAAGACAAAGCGTTATCCCTCCGATCTGACGGATGA
>CAIXWN010000041.1 GCA_903923135.1 uncultured Caulobacteraceae bacterium
CGACGCGATTCCGGCGGGCGCGATCGGCGAGGTGCGGATGGGCACCACGGTGGCCACCAATGCGCTGCTGGAACGCAAGGGCGAGCGCACGCTGTTCGTGGTCACGCGCGGCTTTCGCGACGCCCTGCGTATCGGGCTACAGGCGCGGCCGGACATCTTCGCCCGCCGCATCGTCAAGCCGGCGCAGTTGTACGAGGCGGTGCTGGAGATCGAGGAGCGGGTGCTGGCGGACGGGACCGTCGACCAGCCGCTGGATATAGAGGCCGCCCGCGCGGGCTTGGCCGCCTTCCGGGCCGAGGGGTACGACGCGGTGGCGATCGCCCTGATGCACGGCTATCGCTTCACCGCCCACGAGCAGGCCCTGGCCGAACTGGCGCGGGAACTGGGCTTTGGCCAGGTGTCGGTCAGCCACGAGGTTTCGCCGCTGATGAAGCTGGTTGGCCGGGCGGGCACGACGGTGGCCGACGCCTATCTGTCGCCGGTGCTCGGACGATATGTGGCGCAGGTGGCGCGGGCGCTGGACGCGCCTCGGACCGGGGCGCGGCTGCTGTTCATGATGTCGTCCGGCGGCCTGACCTCGCCGCACACCTTCCGCGGCAAGGACGCCATCCTGTCGGGGCCGGCGGGCGGTATGGTCGGTCTGGCGCGGACCGGCGAGGCGGCCGGGTTCGGCAAGGTTATCGGCTTCGACATGGGCGGCACCTCCACCGACGTGGCCCACTATGCCGGGACCTACGAGCGGACCCTGGACGCCGAGGTGGCCGGGGTTCGCCTGCGGGCGCCGATGATGCTGATCCATACGGTGGCCGCCGGCGGCGGCTCGGTGCTGCACTACGACGGCGCGCGTTTCCGCGTCGGCCCCGATTCCGCAGGCGCCAATCCCGGGCCCCGCGCCTATCGCCGGGGCGGGCCGCTGGCCGTGACCGACGCCAATGTCATGGTCGGCAAGCTGAAGCCCGAGCTGTTTCCCGCGATCTTCGGCCCCGGCGGCGATCAGCCTCTGGACGCCGAGGCGGTGCGGCGGGGCTTTGAGGGTCTGGCCGCCGAGGTCGGCGACGGGCGCAGTCCCGAGGCGATCGCCGATGGGTTCCTGCAGATCGCGGTGGCTCGGATGGCGCAGGCGATCAAGACGGTGTCGGTCAGGCGCGGCTACGACATCACCCGCTACGCCCTGAACTGCTTCGGCGGCGCGGGCGGGCAGCACGCGTGCCTGGTGGCCGACGCGCTCGGCATGAGCACGGTGCTGATCCACCCCTTCTCGGGCCTGTTGTCGGCCTATGGCATGGGCCTGGCGGAGGTGCGCGCCGGGCGGCAGGCGGCGCTCGATCTCCCGCTGGACCAGGCCGAAGCGGCGTTGCGCCGGGAAGCGGACCGGCTGGCCCGATCCTGCCTGGATGAACTCAGAGAGCAGGGGCTGGACGCCCGCGAGGCGGCGGTTCAGGTCAGCGCCCACCTGCGCTACGCCGGGTCCGACACGACCTTCGAAATCCCCGCCTTCGCCTTGCGGGACGGCGCTGTGGTCGACGATGCGATGGCCGGCCTGCAGGCCGCCTTCGAGACCACTCACCGCCAGCGGTTCAGCTTCCTCGATCCGGACAAGCCGCTGGTGGTCGAGCTGGTGTCGGTCGAGGCGGTGGTGGCCGGGGCGCGGATCGAGGACGCTCGGCCGGCAGTGCGGGTCGCCGGCGGCGCATCGGGTGAGGCTCATCGCTTCTTCAGCGGCGGCGGCTGGCATGAGGCGCGGATCATGAGGCGCGAGGAGATCGAGCCGGGCGCGCGGGTGGTCGGTCCCGCCATCGTCGTGGAGGCCAATCAGACGGTGGTGGTGGAGCCCGGCTGGTCGGCCACCCTGACCGCCCAGGATAATCTGCTGCTGACCCGCATCGAGGCCCTGCATCAACGCCGATCGGTCGGCACGGACGCCGATCCGGTGATGCTGGAGATATTCAACAGCCTGTTCATGTCGATCGCCGAGCAGATGGGCTTCACCCTTCAGAACACCGCCTATTCGATCAACATCAAGGAGCGGCTCGACTTCTCCTGCGCGGTGTTCGATGCCTACGGCGCCCTGGTGGCCAATGCGCCGCACATGCCGGTGCACCTGGGCTCCATGGGGGCGTCCGTGCGGGCGGTGCAGGCGCGCCATCCCCGCCTGCGCGACGGCGACGCCTTCGCCCTGAACAACCCTTACGCCGGGGGCACCCATCTGCCGGACATCACCGTGGTGACGCCGGTGTTCGAGCCGGGCGGCGCCGCGCCGGCCTTCTTCGTGGCGGCGAGAGGCCATCACGCCGACGTTGGCGGGGTCGCCCCCGGCTCCATGCCGCCGTTCTCCCGCTCGATCGTGGAGGAGGGGGTGATGCTCGACGCCCTGCCGATCCTGAGGGAAGGCCGCTTCCTGGAGGCCGATACGCGCGCCGCCCTGGCTGCGGGCCGCTGGCCGGCCCGCTCGCCGGACCGGAACCTCGGCGATCTGAAGGCCCAGATCGCCGCCTGCCGGGCAGGCGCCCAGGCCGTCCTGGCGATGATCGAGGCGCACGGCCGCGACCAGGTCGCCCGCTACATGGCCTTCGTCCAGGCCAACGCCGAGGCCTGCGTCCGCCGCGCGGTGGGGGCCCTGACCGACGGCGCCGCGCGCGTGCCCATGGACGGCGGCGGCGAGATCGACGTGGTGGTCACCGTGGACCGGACGGCCGGCGGCGCGGTGCTGGCCTTCACCGGCAGCAGCGGCCAACTGCCCTCCAACTTCAACGCCCCGGCGTCGATCGTCGACGCGGCGGCGCTCTATGTGTTCCGCACCCTGGTGGACGACGACATCCCCTTGAACGCCGGCTGCCTGACGCCACTGGAGGTACGGGTGACGCCCGGGTCGATGCTCAGCCCCCGGCCTCCGGGGGCGGTGGTGGCGGGCAATGTCGAGACCAGCCAGCACGTGGTCGACGCCCTCTACCGGGCGCTGGGGGTGATGGCCAACTCTCAGGGGACGATGAACAATTTCACCTTCGGGGACGCGACGCGTCAGTACTACGAGACCCTTTGCGGCGGGGCCGGCGCCACCGCCACGGCGCCCGGGGCCGGCGCGGTCCACACCCACATGACCAATTCGCGTCTGACCGATCCGGAGATCCTCGAGCGGCGGTTCCCGGTCCGGCTGGAGACCTTCGCGGTGCGCCGAGGCTCCGGTGGAGCCGGCCGCCACGCGGGCGGCGACGGCGTCGTGCGCCGCCTGCGCTTCCTAAGCCCGATGTCGGCGTCGCTGCTGTCAACCCGGCGCGACCACCCCCCGCAGGGCCTGGCCGGAGGCGGCCCGGCGCTCGCCGGCGCCCAGCGCCTGATCCGCGCCGACGGCTCGGCCGTTTCCCTGCCCGGGTGCTTCTCGGTGACCGTCGAGGCCGGCGAGGCGATCGAGATCGAGACGCCGGGCGGCGGCGGCTTCGGCCCGCCGGACTATTCGGCCGCCTGAAGCAGCGGCGCGGCCACAGCCGGCGCCGCGGCGGCGTGGGCGGTCTCGAATACCAGGGCGCCGTCCTCGATGGCGCCGTGTCGGATCATCTGCTTGTCGTGCCTGTAGTCCTGCGGATTGATCCACGGCTCGCGGTCACCCTGGCGGGGGAAGCGGTGCATCTCGCGCTGCATATAGCCGGCGGAGAAGTCGTCGATCCACGGCCGCGCCGGCATCGAACCGTCGCTGTCGCGCAGGCGGGGTGTCACCTGGGTCGCGCCCGCCCTGTCCATGTGGTTGACCAGCCGGCAGACATATTCGCAGGTCAGGTCGGCGCGCAGGGTCCAGGAGGCGTTGATGTAACCGAAGGTGCTGACCAGATTCGGCACGCCGGAGAACATCATCCCCTTGTAGGTCCAGGCCTGGCCGAAATCGACCGGCGCGCCGTCGACGCTGAAGGCCGCCTCGCCCATCACCGCCATGTTCAGGCCCGTGGCCGTGACGATGATGTCGGCGCTGAGTTCCTCGCCCGACTTCAGCCGCACGCCGGCTTCGGTGAAGGTGTCGATCTCGTCGGTGACCACCGAGGCCTTGCCCGAGCGGATGGCGGCGAAGAGGTCGCTGTTGGGCACCAGGCACAGCCGCTGGTCCCACGGATTGTAGCGCGGCGTGAAATGGGTCTCGACGTCGTAGTCCGCACCGAGCTCCTTGCGGACATGCTCGAGGATGAATGCCTTCACCTTGTCCGGCTGGGTGCGGGTCCGCTTGTACATGATCCCCTGCAGCGTGACGTTCTTCCAGCGGGTGACGCCGTAGGCCAGGGATTCCGGCAGGAACTTGCGCAGGGTGTTGGCGATGGCGTCCTTGTCCGGGCGAGACACCACATAGGTGGGCGAGCGCTGCAGCATGGTGATGTGGGCGGCCTTGTCGGCCATGGCCGGGATCAGGGTCATCGCCGTGGCGCCCGAGCCGATGACCACCACCGTCTTGCCCGTGTAGTCCAGGTCCTCTGGCCATTTCTGCGGGTGGACGACCAGGCCCTTGTAGTCGGCGAGGCCGGGGAACTCCGGCGTGAAGCCGCCGCGATAGCTGTAGTAGCCCGAGCACATGAACAGGAAATTGCAGCTCAGGGTGGCCGTCCCGCCGGTGTCGCGGCGGTCGACGGTGACTGTCCAGGTCGACGATGCGCTGTCCCAGGCCGCGCCGGTCACCTGGTGGTTGAAGCGGATGTGGCTGTCGACGCCGTAGTCGCGAGCCGTCTCGCGCACGTATTTCAGGATCGACGGACCGTCGGCGATCGACTTGGCCTCGCGCCACGGTTTGAAGTTGTAGCCCAGGGTGTGCATGTCGCTGTCGGAGCGGATGCCCGGATAGCGGAAGATGTCCCAGGTGCCGCCCATGGAGGGCCGCCCCTCGAGGATGGCGTAGGATTTCCCCGGGCATTTCTCATGCAGGTGGACGCCGGCGCCCACGCCGGAGAGACCGGCGCCGACGATGATCACGTCGAAATGGTCAACTGTCATGATCGCTTCGCCCTCTTGCTGGCCCCGGCCGCGCGACGGCGGCCCCATGTCCCGGGCCCTTGCTAGATCATCATTGACCGCTTTGCAGCCGCTTTCTCGTCAGGCCGCCGAGGCGCGAAGGTGATGATGGTAATAGGTGCGGAACTGCAGCGTGGCGCGGTCGGTGGCCAGCGAGGGCTCAGCGCCCGGCGGCGGGACCTCCTCCGGGCCGGAGGATTCGACCACGGCCTGGTCCTCGTCGGCGATGCGGCCGTTCATCCAGCCGAACACCGGATCGAGCAGGCCGAGGCGGGCGAAGTCGCGTGATCCCACCACCGTCAGGCGCGTGCGTCCGGCCTGCGCCGGGGTGACCACGGCGTGGATGCGCAGATGCCGGCCCGGGACCGGTATGATCAGGGCCATGATGTTGGGCCGGAAATATTCCAGCACCGCGCCGGGCCCCTTGTCGTCGAGGATCGCCGTGGCGCGCCCGCCGAAATCGGTGTCCTCCCAGGAGATCTCCATGCGCGAGTGGGTGGTCATGCGCCGGCGAAGGGTGCGGCCGATGGTGCGACGATGGACGAACGGCAGGTGGGGGCTGTCCAGCATGTTCTCCATCGCCCGGGTCCAGTGGCAGGCCCAGTCACGCTCGACGTAGATGCGTGACAGGCCCGCGCCATCCAGGCCCAGCGGGACGACCGGTTCAACCGGGGCGGCCTCGCCGGGAGCGGTGTAGATCCAGATCATCTCGCCGATCCGCCGGACCGGCAGGGCGGTGGCGGAAAGGAGATCGAGCTTCGCGTCGGGATTGAGCGGGGCGTGGGTGTTGACGCCCGAGGCGGCGAACCGCCAGCCGTGGAAGGGGCATTCCAGGCAGCCGTCGGCGGTAACCCGCCCCAGGGAAAGGGCGACGCCGCGATGCGGGCAGCGGTCGATCAGCGCTCCTGGCGCGCCGCCCGCCGTCCGGAACAGCACCACCGGTTCGCCGGCGACGGTCACCCGGACCGGAGCGCGGCCCAGGCGGCTGGCGAGCGCGACCGGGGTCCAGACGTGGGCGAAGCCTTCGAACATGCCGGCGCAGATCTCCTTGTCCCGGGCGCGGCCCGCGCGCGGGCCCGGGACGCGTTGGCGCCCGGCCGGGACATGCTATCAGACACGATCACTGAATTTCGAGGGAAGGGTCTCGACTTGAGTCGCGCCGTCATTGCCGCCACGGGCCTCTACACGCCGCCGCAGTCCGTCTCGAACGCCGAACTCGTCACCGCGTTCAACGCCTATGTCGAGCTTTTCAACGCCGAACACGCCGCGGCGATCGCCGCAGGCGACACGGCCGCGCTTGTCCCCTCCTCGGAAGGGTTCATCGAGAAAGCCTCGGGCATCCGGTCGCGCTATGTGGTCGACAAGGCCGGGGTGATCGATCCGCGTGTCATGCGCCCGAACATCCCCGAAAGGCCGAATGACGAGATCTCGATCATGGCCGAGATCGGCGTGGCCGCGGCCCGCGACGCCATCGCCCGGTGGGGCAAGGACGCCGACCGGATCGACGCGGTGATCTGCGCCGCCTCCAACATGCAGCGGGCCTATCCGGCCATGGCCATCGAGATCCAGCAGGCCCTGGGGATCGGGGGCTTCGGCTATGACATGAACGTCGCCTGTTCGTCGGCCACCTTCGGCGTCAAGACGGCCGCGGACTACGTCACCGCCGGCGACGCCCGGGCGGTGCTGGTGGTCAATCCCGAGATCACCTCCGGTCACCTGAACTTCCGCGACCGCGACAGCCACTTCATCTTCGGCGACGTCGCCACGGCGGTCATCGTCGAGGCGGAGAACACCGCCGAGGGTGGCTGGGACATTCTCGGCTCGCGCCTGAAGACTCAGTTCTCCAACAACATCCGCAACAACTTCGGTTTCCTCAACCGCTGCGCGCCGGAGGGGATCGGCGCCATCGACAAGCTCTTCGTGCAGGAGGGCCGAAAGGTGTTCCGCGAGGTGGTGCCGATGGTTTCGGAGATGATCGTCAGCCACGCGGCCGACCTAGGCCTCGATCCCACCGCCCTCAAGCGCCTGTGGCTGCACCAGGCCAACATCAACATGAACGAGCTGATCGCCCGCCGCGTACTGGGCCGGGAGCCGGCCGCCGGCGAGAACATCATCATCCTCGATGAGTTCGCCAACACCAGTTCGGCCGGTTCGATCATCGCCTTCCACCGGGCCAGCGACGATTTCGCACCCGGCGAACTGGGCCTGATCTGTTCGTTCGGCGCGGGCTATTCGGCCGGAACCGTCTTCGTACAGAAGCGTTAGACGCCAACAAATCGGCGCCGGCTGATGTTTCAAAGGACCTCGACATGAAGGCCCCCGCCCCTCTCCTCGCCGCGTCGCTGGCGACGTTCGCCCTGTTCATCGCCGCCGGGCCGGCGGCCCGCGCCGCCGGCGAGGGCGAACCCCTGCCCCCGGGCGCGCCCTCCGAGCCCTATGAGCTGTCCGCCTGGTGCTTCGGCGCGATGAGCGAATATCTCGACGACTACGACCGGGTGAAGCCCGACCTGAAGGCGATCGACCGGCTCTTCGGCTCGTCGGTGAAGAACGAGGCCGAGCCCTACCACGACGACATCGCCGCCGCCCGCAAGGAGCTGACCGTTCTGGCCGGGGCGGTGGAGGCCGCCGAGAAAGCCAGCCCGCAGGTGATCGCCCCGCGCGGGGCCGCCGCGGTGAAGATGGGCCGGTCGATCTGGAGCCCCGCCGAACAGAGAACCTCGCGGGAGCTGGCGCGGGCCTGGCTGTCCTGGGCCATGCCCGACCGCTGCGATTCCAACGCCCGGGAGCTGACCGCACGATCGGCCCTGCTCGGACAGGTGCTGAAGTACAACGCGCCTTCGGCGACCGACACCCCGCCGCCGGAGCCGCCCTCGGCCGCCCCCGCCCCCGCCCCGGGCGCCCTGACCTCGACGTCTCCGCCCGCGGCTCCGGCTCCGGTTCCCGCCGCTGACGGACCGGCCGCGCCGCCGCCGGCGCCGGATCCGACCCCGAAATAGTCTCCCGGGACCCGCGCCGGCCGGATTCCCAATCGGCGCCGTTCGGTCCAGGGTGCGACTGCGCCAGGAGACCGTCATGCCCGCCTATATCGTCGCCCGCATCGATATCCGTGACCGGACCCGCTACGCCGAATATATGAAACACACGCCGCGAGTGATCGCCCGCTATGGCGGCCGGTTCATCGTGCGGGGCGGCGAGACCGCCACCCTGGAGGGCCCGCCGGAGACCCTGCGGCTGGTGATCATCGAGTTTCCATCCGTCGAGCAGGCCCGGGCGTTTTACGAATCGCCCGAGTACACCCTCGTAAAGACCCTGCGCGAGGGCGCGGGCGAAGGCTGCTTCACCCTGGTCGAAGGCTGCGACCAGGCCGCATGGCCCGCCGTCGTGGCGGCCAGCCAGGCCCTGTCGCCGCCCGTCGCGCGATGAGCGGGCCTGGCGACATCGTGCGGATGGACGCCGCCGGGCTGGCCGCCGCCATCGCCGGTCGCGCAGTGTCCTGCGTGGAGGTGATGAACGCCTATCTCGATCATATCGAGGCGCTGAACCCGGCGGTGAACGCCATCGTCGCCCTGCAGGACCGCGAGGGACTGATCGCCCAGGCCCGCGGTCGCGACGACGAGGCGGCCCGCGGCGCAATGCTGGGCCCGCTGCACGGTTTCCCCCACGCCGTGAAGGACCTGTCGTGGGTGAAGGGCCTGCCCGCCACCTCCGGCTCGCCGATCCTGAAGGATTTCGTCCCCGCCGAGGACTCCCTGCACGTGGCGCGGATGCGCGCGGCCGGGGCGATCTTCATCGGCAAGACCAACACCCCGGAATTCGGCCTGGGATCGCACACCTACAACCCGGTCCACGGCGCCACCCTCAACGCCTATGACCAGAACCGCTCGGCGGGCGGCAGCAGCGGCGGGGCGGCGGTCGCCCTGGCGCTGCGCATGGCCCCCCTGGCCGACGGCAGCGACTATGGCGGCAGCCTGCGCAACCCGGCCGGCTGGAACAACGTCTATGGCTTCCGCCCCGGCTACGGCGTCGTACCGGCGCCGGGCGAGGACGTCTGGCTGCCCTCCATGAGCGTGACCGGGCCGATGGCGCGGACGGTGAGCGACCTGGCGCGGCTGCTGTCGGTCCAGGCCGGTTACGACGCCCGCGCGCCGCTGTCGGCGCCGGGCGACGGCCGCCGCTTCCTGCACCCGCTGGGCGCGCCGGTGAAAGGCCGGCGCATCGGCTGGCTGGGCGACCTGGCGGGCTGGGCGCCCTATGAGCCCGGTGTGCTGGACCTCTGCCGCGCCGCCCTGGGCGCCTTCGAGACCCTAGGCTGCGAGGTCGGCGAGGCCCTGCCCGACCACTCGCCCGAGGCGGCCTGGCAGGCCTTCCTGACCCTGCGCCACTGGCAGGCCGGCGGCGGGCTGCTGCGGCTCTATCGCGACCCCGCCAAACGGGCGCTGATGAAGCCCGAGGCGGTCTGGGAGGTGGAGCAGGGCCAGGCGCTGTCGGCCTACGACGTCACCGCCGCCTCGATCACGCGCACGGCCTGGTCGAACGCCGTGCGGCGACTGTTCGAACGGTTCGACTATCTGATCATGCCCACGGCGCAGGTCTTCGCCTTTGACTCGGCCCGGGCCTGGCCCCGCGAGATCGCCGGGCAGACCATGCGCACCTATCACGAGTGGATGAAGGCGGTCTGTCTGGTCAGCCTCTCGGGCTGCCCGGCCCTGGCGGCCCCGGCGGGGTTCAGCGCCGGCGGTCTGGCCATGGGCCTGCAGATCATCGCCCCGGTGGGCGGCGAGATGGATTGCCTGCACCTGGCGCACGCCCTGGAGGCCGCGACCGACTGGGTGGCGACGCGGCCGCCGGCCCTGCTGGGCTGAGATCAGGCCGGCGCGCCGGTCCACTCCCAGTGCCAGGGCTCGTAGGCGTAGGGGGTGAAACCGAAACGTCCGGCGTTCTCCACCAGCCAGCGATAGGCGACGCCGCGGCTCATGAACAGGCGGTTGACGTCGTCGGACGAGTCCGGCCGGTGGCCGGGGGCGGCGCCCAGATAGAGATCGATCGCCTGGCCGGTGGCGTGGGCTGAACAGCTCGCCCGGGTGACGCCCTGGCAGTTGGCCTCCAGGGCGCATCGCGCGGCGTCGGCGTCGGGGCTTCTCCAGGCCGAGAACACCGTCAGCAGGCGCGGGTCGGCCCTCAGGTCGGGCGCCTCGGCGCGGGCCGCGGCCAGCATCCGGCCGTAGGCGGCCAGGGTCGCGGACTCCAGGCGCATGATCTTGCCGCCGTAGGACTGCGCCGCCGGGATCATCTCCAGAGCGGTGTCCGCAGCCGGCGACGGGCACAGGCTCCGGCTGGCCGCCACGAAGGGCCGTCGACGCAGCCAGAGGGTGTTCATGGCCGTGAACGTCGCCTCGTCCATCACCCCGGCGCGACCGAGCGCCCGCGCGCCCTGCCAGACCGCCAGGGCCCGGGCGAAGGCCGGCGCGCCGGGCAGCGGCGCGGCGCCGATCTCGTGGGCGATGAGGGGCGCATAGATCTCCCAGCCGACCTGAGGGCCGTGGAAGGCGACGAAGGGGAGCGAGCCCAGTCCGTCCTGGTTGCGGCGCGCCGC
>CAIXWN010000042.1 GCA_903923135.1 uncultured Caulobacteraceae bacterium
GCCAGGGTCGGCACGCGACAGCCGCTCTCTTATGGCGAGGCCGTCGCGGTAGGCTTTCAGGGCCTCAGGCAGATAGCCCTGCGCGACCAGGACATCGCCGATCCTCTCGTACGACACCGACAGATCGCGCTGCCATCCGGCGGCGCCAGGGTCGGCACGCGCCAGGCGCTCAGCGATGGCGAGGCCGTCGCGGTAGGCTTTCAGGGCCTCAGGCAGAGCGCCCTGGGCCTCCAGGACATCGCCGATCTTGTTGTACGACACCGACAGATCGCGCTGCCATCCGGCGGCGCCAGGGTCGGCACGCGACAGCCGCTCTCTTATGGCGAGGCCGTCGCGGTAGGCTTTCAGGGCCTCAGGCAGATTGCCCTGCGCGACCAGGACATCGCCGATGTTGTTGTACGACACAGACAGATCGCGCTGCCATCCGGCGGCGCCAGGATCCGCTGCAGCGAGTTGGGACAGGGCGTCGCTCGCCGCGTACGCGAGCCTGGCCTGGATCGAAAGCGCAACCCGACCCTCCAGCGCCTCAGCCAGTTCGAAGATCACCCGGTTGGCCAACGTTCCGGCCGTCTCGTCGGGCAGCCCGTCCATCTCGAGCAATCCAACCACCACCCCGACACCGGCGGTCGTGTCTCCATCCGCGGTCGCGAGAATCCGACTTGCGAACACGCTCGTCGCCCCCGCGACTTCACTTTCGCTCAGATCAGCATCGCCATAGTACGACGCCGCCCTGCGAAGCCCGTCCGGCCCCGCCAACAGGTGGACCATGGTCTCCGTGACATGCAACGGATCGTCGGAGGCCAGGCCGACAAGGTGATCGCCGAGAGCCGTATGCAGGGCCTCCTGTCCTGCACCCACCCCCTCCCCGATCCACCCCAGCGCGGCGAGCCGCATCTGGGCGTGGGCGAAATCCCACTGCGCCATCGCCCCGCGCCGGCGCAGCTGGCCGCGGAACGTGCGGCGCAGCTGGGCGAAGCGGAGCTCATCCCAGGGCTCGCCGGTGACGGTCGGCATCACCGCGCGAAAGTCGCTCTCGCGCCAGCCGAACCGGCCGACCGCGATCAGGCCGATGAAGGCGCGGGCAAGCGGACCGAACAGATGTTCGGCGCGGGTGAAGCCCGAACGGTAGAGGCCCGGTACGTCGGTCGGATAGCCGTGGGCCATGTCGCACATCAGCTCGCGGATCTGTTCCTCGTCCCGCAGGGCGCCGCCGGCCTTGACCTGGGCGAAGAAGTCCGCGTCGACGAGGTTGAGGTCCTCCGTCGACAGCACCAGCCAGAGGGGGTTGCGCCACGCGGGACCATCCGCGTCGGCGCGGGCGAGGACGGCGTCGATGACCTCGTCCTCGAAACGGCGGTGGTAGCGGGCGCAGATGGCCTGGACGATGGTGCGGGCCTCGGGACCATCCAGGGCGGGAATTGACGTGAGCCGAACGCCCGGCCGGTCGGACAGGGCCGTGCTGGCCTCGCCCGGAATGGCTGTGGCGATCAGTCGGGCGTTGGCCGGCCACAGGCGCGGAACCCAGGTCGCGAACCTTCCCTGGGTCGTCTGTTCGAACTGGTCGAGGGCGTCCACCAGCACGATCACCCGCCGGGTCAGGGCGGCCTGGCCGAGCAGGGACGAGAGGCGGGCCTCAACCTCATCGGGTCTGGCCGTGTCGGCGAGGTCGGGATTGACCTTCAGGTGCGCCGCCAGCTCGTCAACCCAGCGCCGCAGCATCGACTCCGGCGAGGCCGCGCGCGGGCCGGCGCCGGCGGCGTGGGCCAGAACCAGGGCGTCGAGCTTCGCCAAGCGGGCGCCGAGCGCGCGCCGGTCGTCCGACAGCCGATCATCGTCCTCGGTCGCGGAGCCCGTCAGGGCCTGGTGCAGCACGCCGAACAGGGCGCTCTTGCCGGAGCCCGCCTCGCCGGTGACGCACCAGCCCCAGGGACCGTCCTCGCTCGGCGGCGAACGGATGAAGGTTTCCAGGTCCGCCAGCAGCGGACCGCGGCCGACGAAATCCCGGGCGCGATCCTCGGCGAAATCGGCCAGGGCCTCGCGATCGGCCTCCTGCCAGGTGGGTTCGGCCGGCGGCGGCGACGCGGCGATCTCGGCCTGCAGCTCGGCCCAGATGTCTTCGGCGACCTGCCGGCCCAGGCCCTCCAGTCCGGTCAGATGGGCGCCGTCCCAGCCGGCGCCATAGGTGCGGATTCGGTCGGGGAAGCGCTCGCGGATCCGCGCCTTCAGCGCAGCCAGCTTGTCCTGCTTGATCGGCGCGTCCGGACTGGCGGAGTGCGCCTCGCTGAACCGGCCCGCCGCCTCGCCCATCTCGTCATACGGCAGGGGCTCACGGAAATAGAAGAAGCAGCGGCGGCGCTGCTCGGGGTCCTCCAGCACGCCGAAGGCCATCTCCACGTCCGTCACGCTGCGATCGACCAGGGTGTTGATCACCTCCTCGGACAGCCCCTGCTCGGCGGCGGCGGCCTTCATTCGCTCCGCCGGCGGTATCCAGCCATAACGGTCGCCGATCAGGCCGATGATGAACGGCCGGCTGCGCTCGACCTCATGCAGGCAGACTTTCAGCACTTCCAGCTCGCGCCCGGCCTCCGAGGCGATCGAGGCGGTCTTCACGCCGACGCGCAGGTCGATCCATTCGAGGTGATGCCGCAGGGTCCTGAGCTTCTCTTCCAGCTCCAGGAACACATAGCGCCGCAGATGGTCGCGCTCGTCCTGCATGTCCTGGAAGGTGCTGGTGATGAACACCGGGCGGGCCTTCCATGCCGTCGTCTGCGCCATGCTCCGTCCCCAGGATCCGGAACCTTGAGCGTGACCGGTTTTTCAGGCCTCCGCAATGCCGCGAAAGACCGCGAAAGACCTCGCGCATCGGCCGGAACGGTCGCATGATCGTCGCCCAGACGGAGGCCCGGAACCAGGATGAGCCGACCGATTGCCCGCCATGTGGGGTGCGCCCTTTGCGGCCATGTGAACATCACCACGGACTACATGTCGTCATTGACGCTGGGGCCCTCCGACCTCGACCTGCGCCCCGCCCTCATGGCCCGGCAGACCACCATGGGGTGGGTCGAGGATTGCGAGGCCTGCGGCTACTGCTCGCCGGACCTGAGGTATCTCTCCAAGGGCGCCGCCGAGACGGTCTCCGGGTTCGCCTATCAGATGATGTTCACGGGCGACTCCCTGCCGGGATCGAGGTTCCGGCGTCTGGCGATGCTCGCCGAGGCCGATCAGGACCGGCCGCTGGCCGGCCTGGCCTGGCGCTCGGCGGCCTGGGCGGCCGACGACCGGGGCGAGCCCGACCTGGCCCGTCGATGGCGGCTCGCGGCCGCCGAGCGGCTGAGCCGGTCCCGGAATGTCGAATGGGCCGGCTGTGACCGGATCGCCGCCCATCTGGCCCTGGCCGACCTGTGGCGGCGGGCGGGCGCCTGGGACAAGGCCCGGCGCGCGGCCGCGCGGGGCAAGCGCCTGAAGGGGGGAAACGAGACCCTGACCCGGGCCCTGGCATTCGAGATCGAGCTGGCGGGGCGGCGTGACGACCAGACCTATCGGTTCGGGGATTGGGATGAGACGGCCCGGCGCAAAACCCGGCCGGAGCTGAGAGGCCTGCCGGTCGACCTCTAGTCGCTTTCACGACCTGCAACGGCCCCGGCATGTTGTGAGCGAGGCAGACGGCGCGCTACGGCGCCAGCACGGCGATCAGGGAAACCCGCGCACCGCGCGAGACCGAGACGCTCCCCGTGCCGCCGCACCAGCAGACGGCCTGCGGGTATCGGATCGCCAAGGTGTCAAAGGCCTGATCGAGCTCCAAGGTGGACGGCGCCGACGGCATGGACCGTACCACGCCGACCGGAACCGAACCTGGGGCCGAGGCGACATGCATCCACAGGCCGCGCACGTCCTCTCCGGCGTCGCGCAGGGCAGGCTCGCGCAACGCCGCCCGGAGCGCCTGGCCGACACAGTCCGCGCCCTCGCCCCAGCCAACGGCAAACACATATCGCCCACCTTGTTCGAAGACCTCGCGCAGCTCGTGGACGCGCAGGTTGACCAGGTTGGTTCCGAGCAGCATCTCGGTGATGCTGTCCAGAGCCGCGGTCAGGATCCTGTCGTCCACGCCGTGAGCCGGCAGGAACAGTGTCCGGCCCGGCCAGGAGGGTGGGGGCGCGCCACCCAGACACAGGCCCAGAACGACGTCCGCCGGATCCCGGCTCACGCACCCGAACCAAAGGTCGAGATCGCTGGGCGCTGTTCGATCGCCAGCCACCCAGACCACAACCACGATCGACGGCCGACAGGGCCCCGACGCCGACGGCGCCGGGATGATCGCCGGTGTTCCAGCCCGCGGCGGTCCGCGCGCGAAAGCCTTTGAATAGGCCAGGACCAGGGCGCGCCCCTGGACGCCGGCGGCCCCCAGACCGACCAATGGGGCGGAAGGCGGATAAGGGGTCATGGCTTTGAGCCGCTCCGGGTTCGCGGCGCGCGTGGCGGCCGGCGGGCGGAGGATATCCCAGCCGCCGGGCGCCTTGTTAGAAGCCCATGGCTAAGTCAGTGTGCGCGGACCCCATCGGCCTTGCCGGAGCGTCCAGACATGTCGACGTTCGCTGAGAAACGAGCGTGCCCGGTCTCCGCCGACGACGCGCTGTGGACAGGCGACGGGCGCGGAACCGCCGGGCGCGGGCGCCTGAACGGCGGGCGCCGGACGCGGGCGGGCCTTGACGACCGCCCCCCGCCCTTCCCCATCATCGTCGGCGTGGCGGGCCATCGGGACGTGCAGCCCGAGGCCGAGGCCGCCGTGCGGGCCGCCGTGCGCGCGGTGCTGGCGGAGCTTCTGGAGCGGTTCGGCACGGCGCTGCATCTGATGAGTTCGCTCACCGACGGCGCCGACCAGCTGGTGGCCGAGGTGTGGGAGGCGCTGCTGGACGAGGCGGGCGACGAGGGGCCGCTGAGGCTTATCGCGGTCGCGCCCATGGGCGTGGAAGCCTATCGCGCCCGGCTGGCCAGGCCGGAGCGTTTCGACCACTTCTGGACGCGCTCCACCCTGAAGCTGGCGCTGCCCGATCCGGCCGCGGAGGGTGTCGGCAACCCGGACCTGCAGTTCGAGCAGCTGGGCGTGCTGCTGTCGCGGCGCAGCCACCTGTTGCTGGCCCTGTGGGACGGGTTGCCCCCCGACGGACCGCCGCGGGTGAGACGGGGCGGGGCGGCGGCGGTGGTGCGGATGCGCCGGCTGGGCGAGGACACCCTGCCCGGCTTCCGCCACAGCCCGCTGTTCCCCGCCGGGGTTTCGCGGCTGGACCTCAGCCAGGGCGGACCGGTGGCCCAGATCGTCACGCCGCGCGCCAAGACCGGCGGCGCCACCGGGCCGACCGGGGCGGGCGCCGGCGACTGTTTCCTCCTGCCCGGGTCCGACCAGGGCGAGGACGCGGCGCCCACGCCGGTGGCCCCCGGCAGGGTCTGCGACAGCCTGGCGCCGGCCGTTCGCCAGGCCCTGGACCAGATCACGCGACTGAACAGCCAGGTCGCCGGCTTTCGCGGCCAGGAGGCGAGGCTCTATTTCGCGCAGTTCGAGGCGCTGCGCGATCCGGAGACTCCATACCCGGACGGCGCGCCGCGCGAGCCTCTGGCGCGGCTGCGCCAATGGCAGGCCGCCGCTGACACCGCCGCGCAGCATTTCCAGCGGCGTCTGATGGGCGATCTGGCCCCGGCCCGCTCGCCGGGGGAGATGGCGGCCAAGGGCTTGCGCACCCTGGTGGACACGCGCCGGGCGCCGCACCTGGGGATCGTGTTCGGCTATGCGATCCTGGTGCCGATCGCGGTCCTGCTGTTCGAAACCTATGCCCACCTGGGCCGCTCGCCGGTGGCGCTGGGCCTCTATCTGGCGGTGTTCGCCGGCGGGGCGGCCTTCTATCACTTCCGGGTGCGCCGCCATGAGCTGCAGAACCGGTTCCAGGACTATCGCGCCCTGGCCGAGGCCCTGCGCGTGCAGCTGTTCTGGGCCGCCGCCGCCACGCCCGAGGCGGCCGCCGACAGCTATCTGCGCAAGCAGGGCGGCGAGCTGGGCTGGATCCAGTTCGCCCTGGTCGGCCCGGCGCTGTGGGCGGCCGCGGCGGCCCTGGCCCTGCCCGGCCCCTGCCGCGCCCTGGTGATGCGCGGCTGGATCGATGAGCAGATCGGATTTTTCGGCGCTCCGGGCGGGCCGGGGGGGCGGGCGGTGGAGCACGCCCAGGCCGCGGTCCGGAGCCAGAGGTGGGCGCGGCGCTTCCTGTTCGGCGGGTTGACCCTGTCGGCCGTGGTGGCCGTCATCGAGGTGGGCAAGCGCCTGGGGGCCGGGCGAGCCATGGGCATCGCCCGGGTCTGGGGCCGGCTGGCCGAGGCGCAGGACCTGCTGCTGGTGGCCGCGATCACCGCGCCGGCCGTGGCGGCCTTCTTCACCGTGTGGGTCGAGCTGCGGGCCTATGAGGCGCAGGCGCACAGCTATGACCTGATGGCGCGCATCTTCGACCGCGCCCGGCGATCGGCCCGCGCGGCGGACGATGACGAGGCGTTCATCGCGATCGTGCGCGACCTTGGCCGCGAAGCCCTGGCGGAAACCGCCGAATGGCTGCTGGATCACCGGCGGCGCAAGATCGAGCTGAAATCATGACCCAGACTCCCGACGCCCGCCCGATCGTGGCAGCCGGCGATGTGTCCATCGACTGGCTGGCCTGGCCGCTGCCGGCCGAGCCGGAAACCGGCCCGAGGGTGGCCAACTGGCGCCACAGCGAGGGCACGCGCATGGTGGCCCGGCGCGGCGGCGCCCTGCTGCTGACCGATCTGCTGCGCCAGGCCACGGCCCGGCCGGTGGTGGGGCCCGCGGTGAGCGGAATAGAGACGATCAGTCCGGACGAGCACCTGCATTCCCTCGTGGACCTGGAGGTGGTGTCGGCGCCGACGGGCGCGCGGACGTTCCGCGTGAAGCGGCAGCGCGGCTTCTGTGGGCCCGAGGGCTGCGATCCGGTGCGGGCCGGGCTGGACGGGCCGGCCGCGGGCGCGGCGATCCTGGTGCTGGACGATTCCGGCAACGGCTTTCGCGACGATCCCGCCGCCTGGCGCGACCTGCTGGCCGAGGCCCGACCCGACTGGCTGGTGGTGAAGATGGCCCGACCCCTGGCGACCGGCCCGATGTGGGAGGCCGCGCGCCATGGCCCCCGGGGCGCCGACGGCGAGGTCGCCCCCGACCGGCTGATCGTGATCGTCAACGCCGACGACCTGCGCGCCGAGGGCATCGCGCTGAGCCGGCGGCTGTCGTGGGAGCGCACGGCGGAGGATTTCGTGCAGGACCTGGGCGGCAACGGCCGACTGGACACCCTCTCGACCTGCGCCCACCTGATCGTGCGGTTCGACTGCGACGGGGTGATCCACCACCGGGGTCGCGACGGTGCGCCGCCGACCCTCTATTTCGATCCGGCCCACGCCGAGGGCGAGTTCATCGACGCCCAGGGCGGGCGCATGGTGGGCATGACCGCGGCCTTCACCGCCGCCCTGGCCGCCGCCCTGGTCGACGACCCCGACAGCGGCCTGAACGGCGCCATCCGGCGGGGCATGAGCGCCAGCCGCCGTCTGGCCGCGGCCGGCTTCATCGAGGCCGATCGCGGCGCCGGGCGAAAGGCCCCGGACTATCCTCTGGCCCTGACCATCGCCGGCGGGGCGGAGACGGGGCTGGTGGGCCTGCCGATCCCGGCGGCGCGCATCGAGGCGGGGGAATCCTGGTCGATCCTCGGCGACACGCTGGGCGACATCACCTCCGCCGCCCGGCGGATCGTCACCCACGGCCATGGCGCGGCCCTGGCCCGGGCGCCGGTGGCCAGGTTCGGCGCCCTGTACACCGCCGACCGCCGCGAGATCGAGAGCTTCCGGGCGATAGGCAACCTGCTGCGCGAGTATCTGAGCGCGCCGCAGACGAAACCGATCTCCATCGGGGTGTTCGGGCCGCCGGGCGCGGGCAAGTCTTTCGGCGTCAAGCAGGTCGCCCGCCACGCGGCCCAGGGCCGCAGGCTGGAGATGCTGGAATTCAATCTCTCGCAGTTCACCGACGTGGCCGACCTGGTGGCGGCTTTCCACCTGGTGCGCGACAAGGCGCTGGGCGGCGCGACGCCCCTGGTGTTCTTCGACGAGTTCGACGCCGCGTTCCGCGGCGAGCTGGGCTGGCTGCGGTATTTCCTGGCGCCGATGCAGGACGGCCGCTTCCTGGAGGCCGGCGCCGCCCACCCTCTGGGCGCCTCGATCTTCGTCTTTGCGGGCGGCACGAAGCCCAGCTTCGAGAAGTTCGCCGCCCCGATGCGCATCGAGGACGAGAACGACGACACCCGCAGGGCCTTCATCGACGCCAAGGGACCGGATTTCGCCAGCCGCCTGCGCGGCCATGTGGACATCCTGGGCCCGAACCCCACCGGCAAGACCGACCAGATGTTCCCGATCCGCCGCGCCTTCCTGCTGGGCGCCCTGCTGGAGGAGCGCGAGCCGAAACTGCGATCGGGCGCCGGACACAATCTGGATTCGGGCGTGCTGAACGCCCTGCTTACGACGCCGGCCTATCGCCATGGCGTGCGGTCGATCGAGGCGGTTCTGGCGATGAGCTCGCTCTCCGGCCATACCCAGTACGAGCGCGCCGACCTGCCGCCGGCCGAGCAGCTGGACCTGCACGTGGACGCCGCCGCCTTCATGGCCCGGGTGAGGGGCGAGCGGCTGGACGAGACGATGCGGGAGGCGATCGGGCGGCTGTTGCACGAGGCCTACCGCCAGACGCGGCGCGCCATCGCCCGGGCCGACGGAGCCGGACAGGCGGGTCTCGACGGAGACAAGGCGATGGTCGGCTGGGACGACCTCAGCGAGCCGCTGCGCGAATCCAACCGCCTGCAGGCCGACGACATTCCCCGCAAGCTGCGCCGGATCGACTGCTTCATGGGCCGACCCTTGGAGGGGCGGGAGGCCGTGACGGCGTTCGAGCCCGCCGAGGTCGCCCTGCTGGCCGAACTGGAGCACGAACGGTTCAACGCCGAGCGTCTGCGCGACCACTGGCGCCTGGGCCCGCGCGATCCGGACCTGCGCCAGAGCCCGTTCCTGATTCCCTGGGCCGACCTGCCGCCCGAAGGCCGCCAGCTCGACGAGAGCCCGGTGAGGGCGATACCGGGCGTGCTGGAGGCCGTCGGCTGCCGCGTCTATCGGGTGGGGTGAGGGGCCGAGACCAACCGGCGTTGTTAGTGACCCGGGGGGATTCTCCTGAGCGACGAAGCAGGATTCGATGACGTGACCAGAGGGTTTCGCCATACCAGCTGTTGCGCTGCGCCAGAACTACGACGCCGCACGGCTTCGCGCACTCGCGCGGTCCAGCAAGCGCGCCCGCCAGGTTCGGCGGCTTCTCGGGCTGGCCGCGGTCCGCGGGGCGCCAGCCGCGCCGAGGCTGCGGCGCTGGGCGGGATAGACCGGCAGCTTCTTCGCGATTGGGCACTGAGGTCCGCCGAGCAGCCCCGGCGCGTTATGTCCATCGGACTCCGTGAATGGGCCCACGGTTGCTGATAATCGCCGGTTGATATTGGCGGCCCAAGGGGGGCACGCAAACGACTCGCTGTCGCAGTTACCCGGTGTCCGGCTCCGACGACGGGGCCGTTGTCTCGATTGACCAACGCACCTGATTGTCGCCCCTCGGGACCTCCAACCGACACTGGACACGTGTCGATGCGCAATGGATCATCAATCCCTCGTCATGGGGCCCTTGGCCCGTCCACAAAGAGTGCGATGATGGAAGATTGTGGCCCAGGTGAGCAGTCTCCATCCATTGCCTGCCAGAAGTGTTCGTCGCCAGACGTGCGCTTCGAGGCCAACACCGGCACATACATCTGCACGGCGTGCGGAACCACGTTCGGCACGCCACCGGAGGCGCAGACGCAGGCGCAGGCGCAGGCGCGAACACTAAGGATCTTTATTAGCTACGGCCACGACGAATACGCTGGCGATGTGGCGCGCCTGAACGAAGATCTGAAAGCTAGGCACCATGAAACATGGTTAGACGCCGAACAATTGTCTCCTGGCTCAGATTGGGAGCGCCTTATCGAGGAGGGGCTGCGTTGGTGCGATAAGGCAATCATTGTCATGACGCCGCACTCGATGCGTAGAGATAACGCCAGGACGGTTGGATATTGTATAAATGAAATTGCCAAAGCTATGGAGCTACATCGCCCCTTAGAGTCCGTTTGGAAACTCACGGGTGAGCGTTTCTGCGTAGAAGATTGCCGCCCATGGCTACGAGGATCATGGCTTCGGAGACGTCGAGCCGGGTCTCATAGTCGCGCACGAGACGGCGCCACCTGGTCATCCATCC
>CAIXWN010000043.1 GCA_903923135.1 uncultured Caulobacteraceae bacterium
GATGACAGCCCGAGACTGGAATGCGGGGTTTTCGGCGTCTTCGACATTCCCGAGGCCTCGAGCCTTGTGGCGCTGGGTCTGCACGCCTTGCAGCACCGGGGGCAGGAAGCCTGCGGCATCGCCGCCTTCGACGGCCAGGGGTTCCACACCGAGCGCCACATGGGTCACGTGGCCGACGCCTTCTCGGGAGGTGGCCTTTCCCAACGATTACCGGGGGCCTCGGCGATCGGTCACACGCGCTATTCCACGGCCGGCGGCAGCTTCCTGCGCAATGGTCAGCCGATGTTCGCCGACCTTGAGGCCGGCGGCATCGCGATCGCCCACAACGGCAACCTGACCAACTTCCTGTTTCTGCGCGACCGCCTGGTGTCGGAAGGCGCCATCTTTCAATCCACGTCCGATTCCGAGGTCATCCTCCATCTCATCGCCCGATCCCGCAAAGGCAAGGTGGTGGATCGCTTCATCGACGCCCTGTCCCAGGTGGAAGGCGGCTACGCCCTGGTCGCCCTGACCAACAAGAAACTCATCGGGGTCCGTGACCCACTGGGCATTCGCCCTCTGGTCCTCGGCGAGCTGGGCGGCAAGAGCGTCCTGGCGTCCGAGACGCGGGCCCTGGACATGATCGGCGCCACCTTTGTCCGCGATGTCGAGCACGGGGAAATGGTGATCATTTCCGAGAGCGGTATCGAATCCCTGCGCCCGTTCCCGGCGCTGAAGGCGCGGCCCTGCGTCTTCGAGTACGTCTACTTCGCCATGCCCGACAGCGTGGTCAATGGCCGCTCGGTCTACGAGGTGCGCAAGCGCCTGGGCCGTCGCCTAGCGCAGGAAAGCCACAGACCCGTCGATGTCGTGGTCCCCGTGCCCGACTCCGGCGTGCCGGCGGCGCTGGGCTACGCCCAGGAAAGCGGTGTGCCTTTCGAGATGGGCATTATCCGCAATCACTACGTCGGTCGGACCTTCATCCAGCCCTCGCAGGGGGCCAGAGAGCTGGGCGTCCGCATGAAGCTCAGCCCTAACCGCGCCGTGCTGGCTGGAAAGCGGGTAATGCTGATCGACGATTCCATCGTCAGGGGAACCAATTCGGTCCGGGTGGTGCGCATGGTCCGCGAGGCGGGCGCAGCGGAGGTTCACCTCCGCTCGGCCTCGCCGCAGATCAAATGGCCGGACTACTACGGCATCGACATGCCCGACCGCGACGACCTGCTCGCCGCCAACCGCACCCTCGAGGAAATGGCCGCCCTGCTCGAGGTCGACAGCCTGGGCTTCCTGTCCGTCGACGGCCTCTATTGGGCGATGAACGCCGGCCCGCGTGATCCTGTGTGTCCGCAGTTCACGGACCACTATTTCACCGGTGAATATCCGACCCGCCTTCTCGATCGCGAAATCGCTCAGGGGCGGAGCGATCTGGTGGAACGACAGCTATCGTTCCTGGTCGACGCGTGATCCTGCCGACCTGGATCCGTCGTCTCGCGCCGGATCCCTATATCCTCGCCATCCTGTTCATGGTCGTTCTGGCTTCGGTGCTGCCAGTCCAGGGACCGACCGCGGCGGCATTCGGCGCGATCACCAAGATCGCCATCGGCCTGTTGTTCTTCCTGCACGGCGCGAAGCTCTCGCGCGAGGCCGTGATCGGCGGGCTGACGCACTGGCGCCTCCACCTGACGGTTCTGACCACGACATTCGGTCTGTTTCCCCTCCTCGGCCTGGCGGCGCGTCAGATTCCCGAGACGTTGCTGCCCAGCGCCCTGGGCGCCGGGGTCCTGTTCCTCAGCTGTCTGCCCTCGACCGTGCAGTCGTCGATCGCCTTCACATCGGTCGCGCGAGGCAACGTGGCCGCCGCCGTCTGCGCCGCGTCCGCCTCCAATCTCCTGGGCATTCTGCTCACGCCGCTTCTTGTCGCGGCGACACTCGGCGCCCACGGCCATGGCGACGCCCTCGGCGCGGTCGGCGCAGTGGCGATCCAGTTGCTGGCTCCGTTCGCCGCCGGCCAGTTGGCCCGTCCCTGGCTTCGCGGCTGGATGGCTCGCCACGGACGCCTGGTGGGCTGGGTCGACCGGGGATCGATTCTTCTGGTGGTGTACGGAGCCTTCAGCGCCGCGGTCACTGAAGGCCTTTGGTCGAAGGTTTCCCCCGCCCAGCTGGGCTGGCTGGTGATGGTCTGCGCCGGTCTGCTGGCCTTGGTGCTGGCCACCACGCTCGCCGCGTCAAGACTGCTAGGGTTCGCGAAGATGGATGAGATTGTTATCGTCTTCTGCGGCTCGAAGAAGAGCCTGGCCTCCGGGGTGCCCATGGCCGGCATTTTGTTTCCCGCCGCGATGGTCGGAATGCTTGTCCTGCCGCTGCTGATCTTCCATCAGCTGCAGCTCATGGCCTGCGCCGTCATCGCCCACCGGTATGGCGCCCGTTCGATCGAAGAGAGCTGAGTTTCATGTCCATCCCTCTCCCCCTCGCCGATCGCGTGGCTCTGGTCACGGGCGCGACCCGCGGGATCGGCCGGGCGGCGGCCCTGGCGCTCAGCGCGGCCGGAGCGCACGTCATCGCCGTTGGCCGCACCCAGGGGGCGCTGGAGGACCTGGACGACGAGGCGCGCGCCATCGGCGGCGAAGCCGTGACGCTTGTGCCCCTTGATCTCACCAACGGGGTCGGCGTCGACGAACTCGGCCTGGCCATTTTCAAAAGGCATCGTCGACTCGATATCCTGGTTCACGCGGCCGGCGTCCTGTCAGGACTGAGGCCGGTGGCGCATATTCCGCCAAAGGTCTGGGACACCATCGTCGCCACCAATATCACCAGTGTGTTTCGCCTCATCCGCTCTCTGGAGCCGCTGCTGCGCGCCTCGGACTCGGGCCGCACGATCTTCCTCACGTCGCAGCAGGCGGCCCACCCCAAGGCGTTCTGGGGGTCATACGCCGCCAGTCAGGCCGCGGTTGAGGCGCTGGTTCGCGCCTGGGCCGACGAGGTTGACAACACTGCGATCCGCGCCGTGTTGCTGGACCCCGGCGCCGTGCGGACCAAGCTGCGGGCGGAGGCGTTCCCGGGAGAGGACAAGGCCGCCCTCACCAGTCCGGCCGAGCTGGGGCCGCTGTTCGTGGAACTCGCCGGACGGAACGACCCGGGCCCGCCCTACCGGCCCGTCAGCTTCACTTCGTGGCGAGCCGGGCGTTTCGCCGCCGCGTCTGGAATGCCTTCGCCGGATCGGTGATTTCCTCGTCGTAGGGATTCTTGCCGGACTTGACCGAAATGCGGATCGGCGTGCCGGGCAGGTCGAAGCTCTGCCGGATCGAGTTGATCAGGTACCGTCGATAGCTTTCCGGCAGCTTGTCAGCCCGGCTGGCGAACAGAACGAAGGTGGGCGGCCGGGCCTTGGTCTGGGCCATGTACTTCGCCTTCACCCGGCGACCATTGACCGCTGGCGGCGGGTGGCGCTCCACGGCGATCTTCAGCCAGTCGTTGAGATCGCGGGTCTTGATCTTGGTCGACCAGTCGGCGTGCGCCTTGATCACGGCGGGCATCAACCTGTCGAGGCCCCTGCCCGTCTCGGCGGACAGGGCCACGACCGGAGCGCCGCGCAGCTGGGGGAGCATCTCCTCGGCCTTTTCGATGAAGGCCTTCAGACGGGCGCCGGGATCCTCAACGAGATCCCACTTGGCCAGAACGAACACCAGCGCCCGACCTTCACGCTCCACCAGGTCGGCGATGGTGAGGTCCTGGGTCTCGAAGGGATGGGTGGCGTCCATCACCAGGATCACGACCTCGGCGAAGGTGAGCGAGCGCAGGGTGTCCTGGGTGGAGAGCTTTTCGAGCTTCTCGTCGATCCGCGCCTTGCGGCGCAGACCGGCTGTGTCGACCAGGCGGATCCGCCGGCCGTCCCAGTCCCAGTCGACCGACACAGCGTCCCGCGTGATGCCGGCCTCGGGGCCTGTCAGTAGTCTTTCCTCACCGATGAGCCGGTTGACCAGAGTAGACTTGCCGGCGTTGGGACGCCCGACCACCGCGATCCGGATCGGCTTCTCGCCGCGATCGGGGCCGTCGCGGTCGTCGAACTCATCCTCGTCGGGCATGGCCGACAGGACGGCGGCGTAGAGGTCGCTCATACCCTCGCCATGTTCGGCCGAGATGGACACGGGTTCGCCGAACCCCAGGTTGAACGCCTCCAGGGCGCCGGAATCCCCGGCACGCCCCTCGGTCTTGTTGGCGACAACGATCACCGGCTTGCCGCTCCGCCTCAGCACGCCCGCGAACAGCTCGTCCAGCGGCACGACGCCCTCGCGGGCGTCCATGACGAAGAGGATCAGCCGAGCCTCGGCGACCGCGAGCTCGGTCTGCTGGCGCATGCGCGCCTCAAGGCTCTCGTCCGTCACATCCTCGAAACCGGCGGTGTCGATGATCTCCAGATCGATGTCGCCCAGCCGGCCCGTCCCGAAGCGCCGGTCGCGGGTGACTCCCGGCCGGTCGTCGACGATGGCCAGCTTCTTGCCGGCAAGTCGGTTGAAGAGCGTCGATTTGCCGACGTTCGGCCGCCCGACGATGGCCAGTTTCAGCATGATGACGACCGCGATGACCTGGCGCGGATGCGCGGAGGCTTTGGGGAGCCGGGGTCACGGCGAAGGGGCTCGCGCGCGGTCATCTGGACCCTAGCGGATCGCGACCAGCTGGCCGCCTTCGGTGACTGCGTAGATCATGCCGCTCACCGCGATCGGGCCCATCAGGGCCTCCGATCCCAGATGAAGCGTGGACAGGGTCGCGCCGGTTTTGGGATTCAGGGCCAGGGCGGCGCCCTTGGTCGAGAGCGTGATGAGGCGGTTTCCGGCCAGAATCGGGCTCGACCAGTAGGCGCGAGCCTTCTTCTTCAGGCCGGCGTTGAGATCGCGAATCCAGTACACCTGCCCGCTATCGCGCGAGACGCAGATGACCTGTCCGCTCTGGTCCACCACATAGACGACGTCGCCCGCGGCCCAGGGGGTGGTGATTGCGGACACCGGCAAGGTCCAGCGAACAGAACCCGTGCGTAGATCGACGGCGGCGAAGTAGTCAGCGTGGCTGACGGCGAAGACGTCGGTCTTGTAGATCACCGGCCGTCCGGCGATGTCGCGGATTTCCGACAGCGCGTTGGTCCGGCTGGCCCGCGAGAGACTGGCGTTCCACAACTCGTTGCCGTTGGCCGCGCGCAGGGCGACCAGTTCGCCTGAGGCGAAAGAGGTGACGAGGGTGTCGTTGGCGACCGCCGGACTGGAAGCGGCGAGGATGCGCGCCGGCTCGGTAAGCGCCTGGTAGGTCCACAATTGCAGACCACTGGCGGCGTCGAGCGCCAGCAGTTCGTCGTTCACGTCAACCACGAAGACGCGACCTTCCGAGACCGTCGGGGCGGCGTGAAGGGGTGCGTCCGTCGTCGCCCGCCAGCCTATGGAGCCGGTCTTGGCGTCGATCTGCACGACAGTCTTGAATCCGGACGAGGCGTAGATCTTGCCGTCGGCGTAGGCGATGCCGCCACCCCAGGCCTCATGGTCGCGCTTGGACTTCGGCGTGATGTTCGCTCGCCAGATCTGCGCGCCGCTGCGGGTGTCGTAGGCCGACACCGTCGCGCCGCCGTCCATGACGAAGAGCTTGCCGTCAGCGGCGATCGGCGGGGCGGTGATGTGGTGACGGCGCGACGATGGCAGGCCGATCGACCGTTTCCAGGCGATCTGGAAGGCCGGGGCGGCATCGACGTTCTCTACCGACTGTTCCAGGGTGCCGCCGGCCACGGGCCAGTCGGTCTGGGGAGCGGGAGCGGGCAGCAGGAAGTCCTGCCCTTTGAGAACGTCGGCGACCTTGAGCTTGTCGTCGAGAGCGATGACGGGAATCCGGTTGGTCTTGAGGCTGGCTGACGCCTTGTCCTTGTCCCGGTCGCGGCCGTGGAACGGATTGAGGCTGCCGACCTTGGAGACGGTCGAACAGGCGCCGAGCGTCAGCAGCGCCACACAGGCGACCGCGCCAAGCTTGCTTCTGGAGGTCATTGAGCGTTCCCGGCGGGGGTTTGGGCGGAATCTTCAGCAGGCGGCCCGCCCTGATCCTGGCTATCGGCCGCTCCTTCAGGCGCTTGCGCGCCCGACAGCCCGGGCACATTCAACCCGTTCGACGGCGGCAATGTGGCGGCGGCCTTGACCACCTGCCCGACAAGACCGGCCTGACCACCGTCTATAAGAGCGATCGCCCCCTGGGCACGGGCGCGCATTGCGGGACTGACTCCGAGGGTGAGACTGATGGCGTTGAAATCACCGCGCGCCTCCTGGATCTTGCCGGCCTGCAGCTTGGCCATGGCCAGCATTTCCTTCGCCTGAAGGCTGAAGGGCTGCTTGTCGCCGATGAGGGCGTTCAGCCGCGTTTCCACCTGGGCGTAGGGTGCGGTATCCATCACCGCCTGAGCGGCGCGAAGGCCGGCCAGATCGTGAAGGATGGGATTAGGCGCCGCCTTCGCTGCGGCGTCATAGAGGACCACGGCCTCGGCGCTCTTGTCGGAGGCCATGCGGATGTTGCCCTGCTGCATCAAGGCCAGGGTCCGGTAGGCGGCCGGGGCGTCCTTGGCGATGGCGCCGAAGCTCTCGAAGGCCCCGGTCTGATCGCCGCTCGAGAGCACGCCGATGGCCTTGTCGTACGCGATCGAGGCGCGGCCGATGTTGCGGTCGCGCCAGGTGTCATAGCCCCACACGCCCAGCCAGCCGACGATCGTCGCCACCAGCGCGGCCGCGAACCACGGCAGGTAGGTCCGGGCGAGCGTCGCATAACGCTCGGCGCGAAGTCGTTCTTCGACCTCTTCGACGAAATCGACCAATTGGCGAAACTCCAGATCAGGCAGGCGGCAGGGTCAGCGCCGGGAACCTATCGGTTGGCGGCTCCGGCTGCAACGGAACCCATCCGCGCGGGGCCGCCAATGAGGCGATGATCAGCGGATACGGCGAAGGAATCGATCGGCGCGGAGATCGACCCAGGTCCAGGGCTTGAAGATCGAGGCGCCCTTGTTCCACGAGATCAACACGATCTCGGCGCGACCGACCAGATTTTCCTCCGGCACGAAACCCACACCGGGTTCGGCTGGCAGGAAGGAATCAAGCCGGCTATCCCAGCCGCAGCCGCCCAGCTTGGGGTCCTCCGGCGACAGGCCCGAATCAAACCGGCTGTCGAGGGAGTTCTCGCGGTTGTCGCCCATCATGAAGTAGCAATGCGGCGGGACGACATAGACCCCGGTCTCGTCCGCCGGTTCGGTCCCGTCACCGTGAATCTGCGTCAGGTAGCGACGGCCCTCCGGATTTGTCTCGCGCACCCACAGGGCTCGTTCCGGCCGCAGACGGTCCGAGACATCGACTGTGCGTTCCTTCTGCTGGCCGACGGCCTTGTCGTTTATGAAAAGGCGACCCTGGCGGACCTGGATGCGGTCGCCGGGCAGGCCGACCAGTCGCTTGATGTAGTCCACGTGACCGCTGCTGGGCAGCTTGAAGACGATGACATCACCCCGCTTCGGCGGCGTGAACAGGACCCGGCCCTTGAACACCGGCGGGCTGAACAGGATCGAGTGGTGGCTGTAGCCGTAGGGCCACTTGGACACGATGATGTAGTCGCCCTCGTAGAGATTGGGCTCCTCTGAGGCCGAGGGGATCGTGAACGGCTGGAACGCCAGGGTCTTGATGACAAGGGCGATCAGCAGCGCGGTGGCGATGGTCTGGACGGTCTCCCAGAGTTCGTTGGGCTTGCCCGGACCCTTCGCGCCGGTCCCGCCAGCCGCTCGGCTCTTGCTCATTCGACGGTCTCTCAGATTGCGCCTTCCGAGCGTCAGACGCGCCCGCAGGACAGACATAGGGCGCCAGGGTCGGCCGCGCCCGTTAAACCGCTGTCATCCGGCGCCGGGCAGGACAGGGCAAGTCCCTTTTCTCGCCCTGACGCGGCCCGGAGCCGGGGCTGGCCTGATCAGTCCCGCTCCGCGGAGTCCATGGCGGCGACCGAGGTCGGGTGAAGGGCGAAGGCGTAGCCGCTCAGGGATGCCCTTCCCCCGCCGCCCGCCTGACCTTCTGCCCCCGATTGAACCACCGGGATGTCGATGGCCTGCAGCCCCCGATCCGTCAGTTCGGCGTTGCGGGCTCTCAGGTCACCCTGGATCATGGCGTCGAACCGGGTGGCGATGTCTGCAAGGGTGCGATCGAGCACGGTGATTCGGGCCAGTTGATAGGCAGTGGGCGGTCCATCCCAGGTGTTGATGGCCCCGTAGAGCTGGTCGGCGAATTCCCGCAGCCGTTCCTCACCGGTGATCGCTCCGCCTTCCCTGGTGGCGACGATCTCCTTTCTCAGCGTGTCAGCCCGGCCAAGCAGCTCTCCCAGGCGCGCCTTCAGGGGATCGCCCTGACCAAGTCCGGCGGCCCGGGCCTCGGCGCCGGATCGAACCGCATTGATGCGGTCAACCAGGTCGCTCATGCGACCGAACAAGGCGATAACCCTTTGGGCGGCGTCATACTGGGCCTGCCGATCGGCGAGGCTGAAGCCCACCCTTCGGTCCAGGGTGACCGTGAACGGCGCGGTCAGCACGAGTTTGCCGCTGGTGAGGCGGGCCGTGTAGGTCCCCGGCAGGAAGCGGGGGCCCTGCGAGGACGCATAGGCCAGCTGGGCCGCCGAGGGCACCCGGGGGGCCGGGCCGTGCATGCTCCACACGACGCGATTGACGCCCGGCCGTTTGGAGGCCGGCAGCGTGTCCACCACCTTGCCTGAGGCGTCCAGAATCTCGACCCTGAGCTTGCCGAAGAGGTGCCGGGAGGGTTGGTAGTAGCTGATGACCGCGCCGCTGGCCGGGTTCGCACCGACGAACTGGGCGTCGCCGTTGGACCAGCCGCCGTTCGCCTCGATGCGCTGCTGCGCCGGCATCGACGGAAGCAGGGCCAGGGGGCTGGCCAGGACGGTCGGGTCGAGAGCCCGCAGCGGCGTCAGATCATCAACGATCCAGATTCCGCGGCCGTGCGTGGCGATCGCCAGATCGTGGTCACGGCTCTGAAAGGCCAGGTCCCGCACCGCGACGTCAGGCAGATCGCCGCCCTTGAACTGGACCCAGTGTGCGCCGCCGTCGAGCGACATCCACAGGCCGAACTCCGTGCCCGCATAGAGCAGGTTCGGCTTTTCCGGATCCTGCCGGATCACGTAAACATAGCCACGAATCCCCTGGGCGGAGGAGGCGATGGAACGCCAGGACCGGCCGTAGTCGGTGGTCTTGAGGATCCGCGGCTCGAAATCGCCGAAGGTGTGCCGGTCAAGAGCCACAAAGGCTGTGGCCGGGTCGTAGGGACTGGCCTCGACCCACGACACCCAACTGGCGGGGGGAGCGCCGAGATTCGCCGTCAGATCGCTCCAGGATCCCCCGCCGTTGCGGGTGATCTGCACTTTTCCGTCATCTGTCCCGACCCAGACAAGCCCGGGCTGTCTAGGTGACTCGGCGATGGCGTAGATGGTGGTGTGGGTTTCCGCGGCGGAGTTGTCGACCGTCACCCCGCCGCTTTCCTCCTGGCGTTGCTTGCTCTTGTCATTGGTGGTCAGGTCCGGTGAGATCCTGTCCCAGCTCTGACCGTGGTCGCGGCTGCGGAACAGGTACTGCGCCCCGATGTACAGGGTCCCTTTTTCATTCGGGCTCAGCGCCACCGGGGTGTTCCAGTTGAAACGCAGCTTCTCGGCGGAGTCCGATTTGGGCTGGATATCGCGCGCCTCCAGCGTCCGGCGGTTCACCCGCAGGATGGAACCACCCTGGCTCTCCACATAGGCGTAGTCAGTCGGCGCAGCGGGATCGGGCCAGGCCCAGAAGCCATCGCCGCCGCCGAGGTTCTCCCAGCGGCTGCCGGTGATCCCGCCGGGATAGGCGCTGTCGCCCACCCAGGCGCTGTTGTCCTGCAGGCCGCCGTAGACCTGGTAGGGATCCTTGTCATCGACGCTGACGTGATAGAACTGGCTGATCGGCAGATTGTCGACCTTGGCCCAGCGGTTGGCCCCATCATAGCTGATCCACAGGCCGCCATCGCTCCCGGTGACGGCGTGCCGGGGATTTCCGGGATCGATCCAGACCGCGTGATGATCGCCGTGGGCGTTCTCGGCGACCACCGAGAAACTCCTTCCGCCATCCTCGCTGGTGATCAGGGACAGGTCTGTCTTGAACAGGCGCTCCGGGTTCGTCGGATCCACGATCAGATTGGCGAAATAGAATGGCCGCCAGACCATGTTCTGGCTGCGATCGCGCTCGCTCCAGGTCCGGCCGCCATCGTCCGACCGGAACAGCGCGCTGCGGGCGCTTTCGACCAGCGCGTAGACGATCTGGGGGTTGGAAGAGGCGATCGTCACCGCCTCGCGGCCCCAGGGACCGCCGGGCAGGCCCGAGGCGGGGGTTTTCAGGTCCGACCAAGTGGCCCCGCCGTCCTCGCTGACGAGCAGGTCGCCGCCGGACGGCGCGGCCGCATTGTCGCCTCCGGAGCGGAAGGACCAGCCCGTGCGCCGGAAATCCCAAAGGGCGGCGAAGATCTTCTTCGGGTTCTTCGGATCCACCGCGATGGACGAGCAGCCCGTCGAGAGATTGCTCCCCTTGAGAATCGGGCTCCAGGTCAGCCCGCCGTCGGTGGTCTTGTAGAGGCCCCGATCGGCGCTGTCGCTCCACAGCCGCCCGGGCACGCAGGCGTAGACCGTGTCGCTGTGGCTCGGATCGACGACGACCTGGGAAATGTGCTCGGACGTGCGCAGGCCGACGTTGGTCCAGGTCTCGCCACCGTCCGTGGTCTTGTAGAGGCCGTCGCCGACCGACACCGAGTTTCGCATCCAGCTCTCGCCGGTTCCGACCCAGTAGGTGTCCGGATGGCCGGGATCCAGGGCCACGGCGCCGATGGACTGCACGGGCTGGCGGTCGAAGATCGGCTTGAACGTGGTGCCGCCGTCGGCGGACTTCCACACGCCGCCCGAGGCCGCCCCGACCAGCAGCAGGGTGCGGCCGTCCGGTTCCACGCGACCGGCGATGGCCGACACCCGCCCGCTCATCACCGCCGAGCCGATATTGCGCGCGCCCAGACCGGACAGGCTGGCGGAGGTCAGGGACGGCGTCGCCGAGGCGACCGGGGCGGCGTCGGCGTCGAGAACGCGCGCTGCGGCCGGAGGATCTGGCAGACGGGCGGGCGCCGTGGCTCCCGACGGGCGGGCGAACAGCGCGGCCGGCGCCCGGACATTGGTCAGGATGCGGTCGTAGGTGATTCGCTGCTGGGCGCTCGAGCCGCGGGGCCCGGAGGCCACCTCGAACGGGAAATAGACGCCATCCACCTTCTCGTAGTCGCCATAGTCGGTCTGGGTCACCACCTCCGCGCCGCGCACCTTCTGCAGGGTGACCATGCGCACGGTGAGCCAGGCATCGGGATCGATGAAATAGGTCTGCTCATCGCCGTTCCTTAGGGTGACCCTCAGGGCCCAGGTCGGGGCGCCGTCGACGTCGATCCGGCCGAGGTTGCTGACCACCGATCCCTTGGCCCGGTAGTCGATCAGGGCGTCCTCGAAGTCGGCTTCCTCCTGAAGGCTCTTCAGATCGTCGGCGGAGACCGTCTCGGCGTCCTTGCGGCCCTGGAAGGGCTGGACCTGCCAGCCGGCGGCCCCGTCATAGGCCTGGACAACCGTGAGTCCCTGGAGCGTCGCGTCGATGCGGACCGAACCCGGCCGTGCGATCAGCTCCTGATAGGCCAGCTTGGCGTCGAATCCCGGCGGGCGCATCGAACCGATCATCTGCACCGTGGTGATGGCGCGGATCGCGGCCAGGCCGCCGCGCGCGGCCAGATGCCGGGCGACGATCTCATCCGCCGACGGGTCCGGCGCCGGCGCCGCGGCCGCGGCGGCGACGGTCAGACCGACCCAAAGGGCCGACCCCAGAAGGGCCAAACGTACGCTCATCGTGCAATCCTCCAGCCTATGGAAACGCCCGCGCGACGCCCGCCGGACGCCCCGATATCCCCCGGCGCGTCAGGATCCCGCCGATGGCGGCGGGGTCATCCGGATCTTCAGCGCCGCCCAGGCCGCCAGGTCGGCGGCGAGGGCGCGATCCGCTGCGGCGAACCCGTCGCGTGCGTCTGCGCTCGGTTCGCCGTCGGCCCCGTCGACCGCCTGTTGCAGCCGGCCGAGCCGCTCGGCGAGACCAGGAAGACTGTCGACCGAGCCGGGCGCAACCAGGGCGGCGGCCTGGGCGTCGAGGGCCGCCGAGGGCGACCCCGCGACCGGCGACCGCGGCCGGGCGGTGGCGATCTCGGCGGCCGCCGTCTGGGCGCGCAGCCGGTCGGCCTCTATGGCGCGGGCCATGGCGAAGGCCCGACTGTAGGTGTCACTCGCGGCCTTCACACGCGGGTCGGGCGTCACCGTGAGGGGCTGGCTGAAGGCCGCGCCGTCAACGGTGAGCGTTGCGGTGTAGCGCCCCGGCGGGGCCCAGACCCCGCCCAGGCGGAAATCCCCGGCCAGACCCGCCGGGGACTGATAGCGCAGGTCCCAGATCAGCCGATGACCGCCGGCGTGGGCGGACAGCGGCGGCGTCGCGGGCAGCCATTCGGGCGCCGCGCCGATGTGAGCCAGATCGGGGGCGGGCGCCGGATCGGCGCTCGAGAACCTCTTCACCAGGGCGCCGGCGGAATCGCGGATCTCGACGGTGACGGGTCCGCGCGCGTCAGCGGCCAGCAGGTAGTCGATGGCCGCCCCCGGCGGCGGATTGGCCGCCATGGGCTCGTCCTTGGGCTTGGGCGTGCCGGTGAAGCCCGACGGACGGGCGCGCACAGCCACCGCCGGGGCGAACAGCCGGGGTCCGGGACGGGCGTCGGCCGCCAGTTCCCGAAGCGGTTCGACATCGTCCAGAATCCAGAAGCCGCGGCCGTGGGTGGCGATCACGAGGTCGTCGCCGTGGACGGTGATGTCCCGCACCGAGGTCGTCGGCAGGCCCGCCTGCAGCGGCCGCCAGGCCCCGCCGGCGTCGAAGGAGACGAACACGCCGCGCTCCGTTCCGGCGTAGAGGAGACCCGGTGTCACGGGATCCTCCCTGACCACATTGACGGTGTTCATCACGCCGCCGTCGGCGAGGCCGGCGCTGATCGGGGACCAGGATTTCCCGCCGTCTGCGGTGCGCCAGACATAGGGCGCGAAGTCGTCCAGGCGGTGGCGATCCACGGCCAGATAGGCCACTTGCGCATCGAAGTGCGACGGCTCGATCCCGGCGACCTTGGACCAGGGACCGAGGGTCGCTGGGGTGAGGTTGTTCCAGGACCGGCCGCCGTCCGGGCTCCGCCAGACCAGGCCATCGTCGGTTCCCGCCCAGATATCCTCATCGGATAGCGGTGAGGGGCCGATGCTGTAGACCACGCCGCGGCGGGGACCGGGCGCCTCGACGTCGGCGAGGGTCGGCGGATCGAGGGTCGGCGGCGCGCCCGGATCCGGCCGCGTGAGATCCGGACTGATCGGCGTCCAGTGGTCGCCGCCGTCCCGGGTGCGGAACACCCTCTGGTTGCTGAAATAGAGCGAGCGGCCGTCCTTGCCGAACACCAGCGGCAGGGTCCAGGTGACCCGGTAGTGATCCGGGAACGCCAGGGTGGGGTCGATGTCGCGGACCTGCCCCGACCGCAGGTCGAGCTTGTCCACGCGCCCCCCGTAGATGGTGTCCGGGTCGGATGGATCGGGGGCGATGCTGTCGCTCTCGCCGCCCGGCGTCAGTTCGTGGAATTCGGTGATATCGATTCCGTCCCAGCCGCCTGTGCGGCTGGGCACGTCGGCGGCGCCGGAGTCCTGCTGGGCGCCATAGACCCGATAGGGAAAGCGGTTATCGGTGGCCACGTGATAGAACTGGCCGGTGGGCTGATTGAACCATGAACTCCAGGTCCTGCCGCCGTTGAGGGTCACCAGGGCCCCCTGGTCGACGCCCAGGATGCGCCGGTCCGGATCGGCCGGATCGATCCACAGGGCGTGGAAATCGTCGCCGGTGGGATCCCCCTTCTCAGGGATGAATGTCCGGCCGCCGTCGTCCGAGCGCAGCATGATCGTGTCGCAGACCCACAGTTGGTCGGCGTTCTTGGGATTGACGGTCAGCTCGCCGAAATACCAGCCGCGCTGCCAGATGCGCGGATCGCCGCTTACCCTGGTCCAGTCGCCGCCGCCGTTGTCCGAGCGGTAGAGGCCGCCGGCCTTGGCGTCGATCAGGGCGTAGAGACGGTCCGGCT
Organism: uncultured Caulobacteraceae bacterium; assembly: GCA_903923135.1. Taxonomy (GTDB): domain Bacteria; phylum Pseudomonadota; class Alphaproteobacteria; order Caulobacterales; family Caulobacteraceae; genus Acaudatibacter; species Acaudatibacter lapponiensis. Next base: position 14,217 of record CAIXWN010000043.1, read on the forward strand.
CGGACGGCGAGACCGCGACGCCGATACGACCGGGCGCGTCGGGGAGACCGTGGCCAGTGAGCGCCGTCCAGGTGACGCCGCCGTCGAGGGACCGGTAGAGCCCGGAGCCCGGCCCGCTCGACGGCGCATAGACATTCCAGGGCGGCCGGCGCGTCTGCCAGAGGGCGGCGTAGACGGTCCTGGGGTCACCCGGTTTGAACACCAGGTCGATGGCGCCGGTGTCGGCGTCACGGAACAGGGTGCGCGCCCAGCTGTGTCCCCCGTCGGTGGAGCGGAAGACCCCGCGCTGCGTGTTGGGGCCGTAGGGATGGCCGAGCGCGGCCACCAGAACCGTGTCGGGATTGGCCGGATCGACGAGAATGCGGGAAATCTGCTGGCTGTCGGTCAGACCGCTGGACGCCCAGGTGCGGCCGCCGTCGAGGCTCTTGAACAGGCCGACGCCCTGGGCGATGTCCGAACGCATGTCCGCCTCGCCGGTGCCGACGTAGAGGGTGTCGGGCGCCGAAGGGGCGATGGCCAGGGCGCCGATGGAGCCGACGGGGACGCTGTCGAAGATCGGCGACCACGTGCGCCCGGCGTCATGGGTCTCCCAGACCCCGCCGTTCACCGCGCCGAAATAGAAGTGCAGGCGATCGTTGGTGGCCCCGGCCACGGCCAGCACTCGGCCGCCGCGGAACGGGCCGATGGAGCGCCAGCGCAGGGCGACGTACGCCGCTGGATCCACCGTCGCGGCGGCGGTCGCGCTCGCAACGCCCAGGACCAGCGCCGCGGCGAGCGCTGCCGTAAACCTGTTCACTGCCACGTCCAGCCCCTGCCCTCTCGCGGCCTTCGCGCCGCCGCTCATGGATGCGTCACCCGAAGGCGGCGTGCGCCCCTAAACCTTCATCGTCGAAAAATAGGTCTCTGCGGCTGCCGGGAAGGCGCCGGTGCGCACATCGGCGGCGTATTCGCGCACCGCGCGGGCAATCTCGCCGCGCAGGTCGCCGTAGCGACGCACGAACTTCGGGGTCCATTCGAACAGGCCCAGCATGTCCTCGGTGACCAGGATCTGGCCGTCGCAGCCCGCCGAGGCGCCGATGCCGATGGTCGGAACGGGGACGGCGGCGGTGATCTGCGCCGCCAGCGCCTCGGCGACCCCCTCGATGACGATGCAGAAGGCCCCGGCCGCGGCGGCGGCCTTGGCCTCGGCGACGACGCAGGAGACTTCCTCGGGACGTTTGCCGCGGGCGCGGAAGGCGCCTTCCATCAGCACCGCCTGGGGCCGCAGGCCGACGTGACCCATGACCGGCACGCCGCGCCGGGTGAGATAGGCGATGGTGGCGGCGACCTCCGGTCCGCTCTCCACCTTCACCGCCTGGGCCCCGGTCTCCTTGAGCAGTCGCACGGCGTTCTCATAGGCCCGTTCCGGGGCGCCTTCGTAGGACCCGAACGGCATGTCCACCACCACCAGGGCGTGACGGCTGGCGCGCATGACGGCCTGGCCGTGCAGGATCATCATCTCCAGCGTGACGCCGATGGTGTTGGGCAGGCCGTGCACCACCATGCCCACCGAGTCGCCCACCAGGAGGACGTCGCAGACCTCGTCCAGCAGCGCCGCCATGGGAGCGGTGTAGGCCGTCAGACAGACGATCGGGTCGCGGCCCTTGCGGGCGGCCAGTTGGCGCGCGGTGACGCGCCGGGGCGCGTCGGTACTGTGTGAGGACACGGGAACTCAAATCTCTCTGATGGCGCGGGTGACGAACAGACCCACGGCAAGGGCGGCCAGGGCGGCGGACATCCAAAGGATCTGGCCATCGATGGATGCCCCCGCCGAGAGCAAGTCGGTGACGCTGCGGGCGGCGGGAAGCTGGGCGACGCCGGAACGGACCAGGGCGTTCGACTGGGCAGTGATGGCGTCCAGGCGGGTGAGGACGCCCGAGCCGAGAATCTGGCCGGCGCCGATGAGGCCGCCAGCGAGGCCGAGCCCGCCGATCAACAGCCGGCGGAACGTCCAGCCGCGGTCGAGCCGCTCGGTGACCCGCATGGCGAAGACCTCGGCGTCCGGCAGGACCGGGCTCTCGGAAAAGAGGCGGTCGAGCTCCATTTCAAAGGTCCTGTCAGCCATGTGCGGCAGACTCCCGGTCTTCAGGGTGCTGGCCGGCGAGGGCGATTGACGGCGCCATCCGCGACCTGAGCTTATCCAAACCACGTTTGACATGCGATTTGACCGTTCCCAGTGGCGTATTCAAGGCCAGAGCCGCCTCGGCGTGAGAAAGTCCGCCGCCGTAGCAAAGCGAGACACACATCCGCTCCACCGGCGACAGCGACCTGAGGGCTTCGTCGAGGTCGATGCGGTCGGCCGCGCCGGCCTGGCCGGACCCCGTCTCCGGCGCCTGCTCGGGCGGATCGGCCATCAAATCGACCCGGGAGTCCCGCCGCCAGCGTCGGACATAGAGACGGGCGGCGATGCGCTTGACCCAGGCCTGAAATGTGCCCTCGCCGCGGAAGTCGGCGATTTGTTCGAAGGCGGCGAGAAAAGCGTCCTGGCCCAGATCGTCGGCCAGGGCCGGATCGGCGCCCATCCGGCGCAGCAGGCCGCGAACCGCCGAACCGTGGCGGCGGACCAGTTCGCCGAAGGCGTCACGCTCGCCCGTGGCGGCCAGGGCCACCAGGTCGAGGTCGTGAGCCGACGCCCGCGAATTCGGGGATGGCGTCATGGCCATGAATCCCGTCCCGCCCCCCTTCCCCCTCAGACCTTGGTCGCGCCGCGCCGGCCCGCCCACAAGACGAGGTGAGCCACACCGATCAGACCCGGGATCGCCCCGAAACCGGCCGTGCAGCCCCCCGATATATAGGCGGCCTGTTCGCTGACGCTCATCAGCCCGTACCAGAGGCCATAACCAAGGCCCATGAAGCCCAGACCCACCGAGATCAGGACGACCGCCTTACGCAGGTCGCTCTCCGGGGTGGAGGGCCGGCTGGGCGCAATATTGCTCTGCAGCGCAGAGATCAGTTCGGGCGGGACCGGCTGGCCCTTCTCGAAGGCGATGCGCAGGGTCTCGTGCATCCGCTGGCGATCCTTGTAGCGCAGATACACCGGCACGAGGATCACGGCGGCCACGAATGACCAGAACACCACGCCCATCAGCAATCCCGTTACGTGGCTGACCCACATGTTCATCTCCAGTTCCGTTGACTAACCGACGGCGAGTTTGCCGCCCCTTCGCTGATGTAGAGGCCGCGACATAGGCCCATGGATGCGCCTTCGAATGTGAAATCTTGGTAAGGCGGGCTGGGGCCTTAGAGTCCGTTTGGAAACTCACGGGTGAGCGTTTCTGCGTAGAAGATTGCCGCCCATGGCTACGAGGATCATGGCTTCGGAGACGTCGAGCCGGGTCTCATAGTCGCGCACGAGACGGCGCCACCTGGTCATCCATCC
>CAIXWN010000044.1 GCA_903923135.1 uncultured Caulobacteraceae bacterium
CGCCGGGGCCGTCGCCCTGGCCGCCCGCGCCGCCGACCGCGCCGTCGTTGACGAAGTTGACATTGGTCAGGGTGACCACCCCGGGCGCTGCGCCGCCCGCCGCATCATTGGCCACGAACAGACCGCCGCCCAGGCCCGCGCCGCCGCCGCCGCCGCCCCGCGCGCCGGCGTTGCCGCCCAGGGCGGTGAAGTTCTGAAGGGTCAGGTTCTCCACCGTGACCACGCCGGAATAGACGAACAGGCCACGCGTGCCGTCGGTCAGGAACTGCTGGCTGTAGGCGCGGTAACTGGTGGCGCCGTCGAGCGCGTAGCCGCCGCCCGCGATGTCGAGGCTGACACCCGACTTAAGGTTGATCACCGGCAGGGCGTCGGCGGGGTTGGCCACCTGCAGACCATAGTCGCCGAGGACGTGGTCCCAGGTGAGATTGGCGCCGATCTGGATGACCAGCGCGCCCGATCCCGCCGGGGCCGCGTCGGCGGCGAGGATGGCGGCGTCCAGTTGCGCGACGGTGGTGACGGGATTGCCGCCGTTGAGAAGAGTTGTCACGAATTGCCCCCCGGCTTGCAAAGTTCATGACCCATACAAAGGTTTGGCGGGATCGAAAAGCGATGGTCGGGGCTTTGGCTGTAGCGCCTGCCGGGCCGGGTTCAGCCCCGACCGGCCAGGGCCTCGTCGAACGCCGCCCACATCGGGGCGCAGTCGACCATCCGCCGGGTGGCCGAGGCCTCGTCGATGGCCATCACCGTCAGGCCGGCCTCCAGGGAGTCCCGCGGCGTCACCGGAAAAGCCCGCTCGCCGTCCAGCGCCGCCAGCAGGTCGATGGCCATGGCCTGGTCGGCGCCGTTGTGGTTGTCGGACGTGCGGGTGGCGTAGTCGATGCGCTCGGGCTTGCGGCGGTCCAGGGCCGGGCGGATCATCAGCCGGTTGCGCACCAGATCGGCCAGCATCGTGCCGTTGGCGCCGGCGATGTACCAGCGGCGCTCCTGCAGGGCGACGTGGCTGTTGGAATGGAACGACAGGGCCAGGCCGCTCTCGTAGCGGACGATGGCCACCTGGTGGTCGTCGACGTCCATGTCCGACTGGAAGGCGTCGTTGGCTCCCATCCAGCCGGCGTCGCGCAGGGCGTAGGCGGCCGAGCCGTCCTCATAGGTCAGGGGAACGTCGGCGCGGTCGGGCCGGAAGATGCGCCGGCCGCCGAAGCTGGCCACCTGGGCCGGCCGCGAGCCGGCGATGCGGCCGAAGATATCGAAATCGTGGCAGACCTTGTCGAGCATGAAAGAGCCGCCCCAGTCCTGGCGACGGCGCCAGTTGCGGGCCAGATAGGCCCCGTGCTCCGGCGGCAGATGCTCGGTGGCGTCCATCGAGATCAGCTCGCCCAGCTCGCCGGAGTCGACCCTGGCGATCACCTCGCGGACGATGGGCATCGAGCGCATCACCAGGCCGATGAACAGCGGCGGCGCCGTCCCCGCGGCCAGGGTGCGGGCCAGGGCGTAGGATTCGGCGAAGGTCCGCACGATCGGCTTCTCGGCGAAGATCGGAAAGCTCGCGGCGAAGGCGGCGTTCAGGTGGTCGAAATGCAGGTGGTTGGGCGATCCGATCATCACCAGGTCGAACGGCCCGTCGGCCAGCAGGGCGGCCTCGTCGGCATAGGCCCGCCCCGGATCGATCCCCGCCCCGGCCAGGATGGGCAGGCCCACCGGCGAGGCGTCGGCGTAGCCGGCCACCTCCAGCATCCACCCCGTCTCCTTCATCGCCGCCAGCACATGGGCGATCCGCTGTCCCAGCCCGATGACGCCGATCCGGTGGTGGTTCATGGGCCGTCCTCAGTTCTCGATCTCGAAGGTGATCCCCGCCTTGGCCGGCAGGCGCGCCAGCAGGGCCTCGCCCATGGCCGCCGCCGAGCTCCAGCAGCCGCCCGGCGTCGTCTCGCGACTGACGTCGAAGGCCAGGGCCAGGCCCGCCTCGGCCAGCATCTTCGAGGTCGAGCCATAGCCCGGGTCCATGTCGCCCTTCACCGCGGCGCGCAGGGTCCGCCCGTCGGCCGCCTCGGCGATGAACAGGATGTCGTAGAAGCCGGCCTCGCGCTCCGCCCGGCTGGGGCCCTCGCCGGGCTTCGGCGGATTGGCCCCGCCGAAGTCGAAGCCGGCCGGCGGCCGCGCGCCGGGGGCGGGCGGGCCGGGGATCATCAGCATCTCGTCATAGCGGAAGTCCGTCCCCCAGGGGTGACCCAGCAGGAAATTGGTGCGATGCACGGCCTTGGTGTTGATGCCGGCCATCATGAAGCTCGCCACCCACGATCCGGTGACGGTGTCCTCGTGGGTGCTGTCGCCGTCGGGCTGGGCCGGACCTTTGAAGCCGGGGGTCAGGGCGAAGGGATCGGCCAGCAGGGCCCCGACCGACGGGTCCTTCTGGATGGCGGCCATGGTGGCGACGCCGCTGGCCATGGTGCCGCCCGACAGGCCGCC
>CAIXWN010000045.1 GCA_903923135.1 uncultured Caulobacteraceae bacterium
GCGGCCGACTTCGGCGTGAACATCGGCGAGACCATGGACACCAAGCGGCGCATGCTGGAAGCGCATGAAAGCCAGAGAAGCTGGCTTCGAAAGCAACACGGCGTCACCGACTTCACCGGCGGCATGGAAGCCCAGGCGCGAAAACGCGGCCGCGACTTCGGGGTCGACCACGCCGAGGGATATAGACAGTACCGACAGACCCCCTACCCGCGCGATCCCGTTCTGCAGGCGTTGCTAGGCGATTTCCGGCTGGGAGGATGACCCTCGTCAGTCCCTCCAGCGGGACATCGTCCAGGTGGCCAGAGGTGTTCGGCGTGTTCCTGCAACTGGGCCTGACGGCTTTTGGCGGCCCTGCCGCGCACATCGGCTACTTCCGTCAGATATTTGTCATCCGCCGGGCCTGGCTGAACGAGGACGCCTTCGCCGAGCTGGTGACCCTGTGCCAGTTCCTGCCGGGTCCGGCCTCCAGCCAGATGGGGTTCGTCATCGGCCTGATCCGCGCCGGCCCGGCAGGGGCCGTGGCGGCATGGTTGGGGTTCACCCTCCCAGCCGCTCTGCTCATGGCCGCCTTCGCGACCGGTGTCGCCCGTCTGGGCGGACCACTGATCGCCGGCCTTGAGCATGGACTGGCCCTGGTCGCCACCGCGGTCGTCGCGCAGGCCGTACTGGCCATGGCCCGAACCCTGGCGCCAGACCCCAGGCGAATCGGCATCGCCCTGGCGGCGATCCTGATAGTGACTGTGCTTTCCCCCGTGGCGGGCCAGGGCGTGGCCATCGCCGTCGGCCTGTTGGCGGGGATCTGGCTATGCCGGCCGACCGACGTAACGGGACCTGACGCGCTCTCGCCCGATGTCAGCCGCGCCGCCTGATGGACGGCGGCGGCGTTGTATCTGGCCATTCTGGCCGGCGCGCCACTCGTCGGCCTCGCCACGGGTGATCCCCGGATAGTTCACTTCGCCGCCTTCTATCGATCCGGCGCCCTGGTTTTCGGCGGCGGCCATGTCGTGCTTCCTCTGCTTCAGCAGGCAGTGGTCGCGCCCGGATGGATCAGCCAGGAGACCTTCCTGGCAGGCTACGGCGCGGCCCAGGCCCTGCCGGGCCCCCTGTTTGCTTTTTCGACCTACCTCGGTACCGCCATGCAGCCGCCTGGCGGCAGTCCGGCCGGCGCGCTCCTGGCTACCCTCGCCATATTTTTGCCCGGTCTGCTGATCGTCGTTGCGGCGTTGCCATTCTGGCGATGGGTGCGCCGCCAGAGCATCGCCAGGGCGGCCATGCGGGGCGCCGGGGCCGCTGTGGTGGGGATCCTGGCAGCGGCGCTGTATGATCCGGTCTGGCGCGGCGCCGTCGCCGATCGCCTGGATTTCGCAGCGGTGGCCACAGGCGCCGTGCTGCTCGTCACCTTTCGCGCGCCTCCGATCGCCGTTGTGGTGCTGGGGGGGCTTTTCGGCCTGACCCGGACGGCGATGGAGATCTAGCCGTCAGCCGCGCGTCACGGATCCAGCGTGTGACGCAGGATCGCCGCCGCGTCCCGCAACACATCATCCTTCGCGATCAGGGTTTCCTCATGCAGCATCTCATCAGCGGCGAAGCCGAACTCGATGGACAGCCGCAGACGGCGCCAGAGCACCGCCTCGGGCAGATGCGGCAACAGCGGGCCATAGACCCGCGCCATTCGATCCGTGACCAGGCGGTGGGAAGCAAGGCGAACGTGGGCCAATCGCGGTGAGGCCCTCAAAGCCCGCAGGATCCAGATGGCGCCCGGTTCGCGAGCCGTCACCGCGGCCGTCTCTCTCAGGAGACCTTCGGCGCCGTCCGCCAGCGCCTGCAAGCCGCCCGGCCCACAGCGCTCCAACCATCTGAAGAGAACCGCATTCTGGCGATCCATCAGACGTTGCCCCAACGCCTCAAGGACAGCGTATTTGTCCTTAAAATAACGATACAGCGCTGGTGGCGTCATGCCGGCGCGGGCGCAGATCAGGTTGGTCGAAATCCTCTCGACGCCCTCCTCGGCGAGAAGTTCGCCCGCCATGTCCAGAAGGCGCTCGCGCGTCTCCAGCGCCCGCCGCTGACGCGGCAGGTTCGGGCATCGCTCAACCGTCGCCGGTTCAGGCTCCATCGCCTCATACACGCACTTCTCCTGACCCTTGCGGAGCCGCGAGGGCGTGCTAGTCATAGCTATCATTTGCGCTCTGGTCACGGGAGTCGGACATGTCACGTCCCAACAGTCAGGATCGCAACCTGCGCGAACGGGCCGACAAGGTGATACCCGGCGGCATGTTCGGCCATCAATCCACGCGATTGCTGCCCGATGACTACCCGCAGTTCTTTTCCCGCGCCAAAGGCGCCAGGCTCTGGGACGCTGACGGCAACGAACTGCTGGATTTCATGTGCGCCTACGGCCCCAATCTGATGGGCTATGCCGACGACGCGATCGACAACGCCTATGTGACGCGTATGCGCCAGGGCGACACCATGACCGGGCCGACCGGGCTGATCGTCGATCTCGCCGAACAGATGACAGCGCTGGTCACTCACGCCGACTGGGCGATCTTCTGCAAGAACGGCGGCGACGCGACCCAGATCGCGCTGATGATCGCGCGGGCTCACACAGGACGCAACACGGTGATCCTCGCCAGAGGCGCCTATCACGGAGCCGCCCCGTGGTGCGCCACCCGGCCGGTCGGCGTTACGCCCGGGGAAAAGGCCAATCAGGTGTTCTGCGACTACAACGACATCGCAAGCCTGGAGGCCGCGGCAGCCCAGGCCGGGGACGACCTTGCGGCGATCTTCGCTGCGCCGATGAAGCACGACACCTTCACCGATCAGGCGCTTCCGGATCCGGCCTACGCCCGCCGCGCGCGAGACCTGTGCGACGCCGCCGGCGCGCTGTTGGTCGTCGACGACGTCCGCGCCGGGCTGCGCATCGCGCGCGATTGCAGCTGGTCGACGGTCGGGGTGCAACCGGATCTGTCGAGCTGGGGAAAGTGCTTCGCCAACGGCCATCCGATATCCGCCCTCCTTGGCTCCGAGGTCGCCAGACGGGCCGCGGGACGGATCTTCACGACAGGCTCGTTCTGGTATCAGGCGGCGCCCATGGCCGCAGCTCTGGAGACCCTCAGGCGGGTCCGCGAGACCGACTATCTCGAGCACATCGAGGGCCTCGGAGAACGTCTGCGCAGGGGCCTGGCCGAGCGCGCGGCGGCGGCGGGCCTGGGCCTCCGCCAGACCGGCCCGGTGACCATGCCGCTGTTCTTGTTCGAGGACGATCCTGATCTCCGGCAGGGTTTTTTCTGGTCATCGGAGATGCTCCGGCGGGGCGTCTACGTGCATCCCTGGCATAATATGTTCCTCTGCGCGGCCATGACGACCGGCGATATTGACCAGGCGCTGGACGCCGCCGAGGGTTCGTTCAAGGCCCTCAGGGGCCAGCTCGGGTCCCTGGGACCGGTGGAGAAACTGAGCTTCCTGACGGCATAACGGTCGACGCCGAGGGCGGGGCCTATTGAGGGGACAGAGCATGGCCAGGACGATCCATATCCGCGACGACCGCCGGGCGCTGTTTGCGGGAGCGGTGCTTGCACCCCTGGTGTGGATTGCCGGGGCTGCGCCAGCGACGGCGGCGGCGTCCGATCCGACCGCGGCGACGGCCGTTGAAACCCTGGTGGTCACCGCCCAGAAGCGCAGTCAAAACGTGCAGGACGTGCCGATCTCGATCCAGGCGTTCAGCGCCAAGGACATCCAGAGCCTGGGGATCAAGTCGTCGGTGGACCTGGGCGCGGTCACCCCCAACGTCGACATCGCCCTGGTGGCGGGGCCGGGCAACCAGCCGATCATCACCATCCGCGGCATCGGCCTGAACGACTACGACACCAACAACGCAGGCCCTAACGGCATCTATGTCGACGAGGTGTATCTCTCATCGCCGGCCTCGCAGAGCTTCGCGACCTTCGATCTGGAGCGCATCGAGGTGCTCAAGGGGCCGCAGGGCACCCTCTACGGCCGCAACACCAGCGGCGGCGCGATCAATTTCGTCACCCGCAAACCCACCGACTATTTCACCGGCGACTTCCACGCCGAATACTCGTCGTTCAACACGGTGAACATCGAGGCGGCCGTGGGCGGGCCCATCGCCCCGGGCTTGACCGGGCGCATCGCCTTCGTGAAGAACAATTCCGACGGCTATTTCCACAACGATGTTACGGGAAAGTCCGAGAACGGCGTCGACAACTACGCCGCCCGCCTGATGCTCAAATGGAAGCCCGCCGACGATCTGACCCTGCTTTTCAACCTGCACGGCGGTCAGGTGGACAACAAGCCCACCGAATACCGCCATATCGGCGATCTGAACGCCGACGGGACCCAGTGCTCGGTCGCCGAGACCAACGCCGGCGGCTGCGTCGACCTGTTCGGCTACGGCACGCCCAAGGGCTTCTATGAGGGATCCTACAACCGCACCCAGCACCTGAAGGTCAACAGCCTGGGCTCGTTCCTGCGCGCCGACTATGTCTGGAACGGCGTCAATCTCACCTCGATCACCGCCTTTGAACACAATGACAAGATCCATCCGGAGGACAGCGACGCCTCGCCGAACCGCCTGCTGGAAATCAACTTCGGTGTCCGCTCCAACACGTTCACCCAGGAGTTGCGGGCGTCACAGTCAACGTCGAAATACAACTGGGTGGCCGGCCTGTATTATCTTTACGAGAACCTGAAGCAGAACCAGCCGATCTTCATCCTGCTAGACGGCGACGCGGTGTTCGGCGCGCCCGGCGCGCTGGATGGGGTGGCCTTCCAGGCCTTCGACCGCAGCAGGCAGGTGACCAACGCCTACGCCGCCTATGCGCAGGGCGACTACGCCATCACAGACAGGCTCAAGCTCACGCTCGGCGGCCGCTACACCCGCGAGCAGAAGGGTTTTGACTATCACGGCTCGGTGCAGTTCCAGTCCGGCGGCATGGACAGTTTCGGCCCGATCCAGACCCTCGCCGACACGCACGAGGGGCTCAAGAGCCAGGCCTTCAACTACCGCGTGGCCCTTGACTACCACCTGACCCACGACATCCTGGCCTACGGCAGCATCGCCAGCGGCTTCAAGAGCGGCGACTTCAACGGCAGCTTCCTCAGCCTCGTGCCCGCCGAGATCGCCCTGCAGCTGCAGCCGGCCAGGCCGGAACACGTGACCACCTACGAGATGGGCTTCAAGAGCAGCTTCTTCGACGATCGCCTCGTCGTCGACGCCGCCATTTTCTACAACGACTACAGGGACCTGCAGGTCTTCATCCTGGTGCCGCCGCCGCCCGGCGACGAAGGGGCGTTCTCGGTCAACGTGCTGCAGAACGCCAAACGCGCCCACACCCAGGGCATCGAGGCGCAGGTGGTAGCCCGGCCGGTTCCGCAGTTCACCGTCTCGGCGCAGATGGGCTGGCTGGACACCCGACTGGATGAATATTCGTCCGTCAGGGCGCAAGGCACGAGCGACTATTCCGGCAACCAGCTGCCCGTCTCGCCCCACTTCTCGATGTCCGCCCTGGCCGACTACAGGATTCCCGCCCCCAACGGGTCGGTCGATATCCAGCTGAGCGCCACCTACAAGAGCCACCAGTTCTTCGACATCACCAACGACCCCTACACCGTGCAGAAAGGCTACTGGCTGGAGAACGCCCGCATCGCCTACGCCCCCACCGGGGCCAAGTGGGAGGTAGCCGCCTATGTGCGCAACCTCTCCGACCGCAAATACTATCTCGACCAGTTCGACCTCACCGCCCCCTTCGGACTCATCCAGGGTATCACCGGAACACCCCGATCCTTCGGCGGCGAGGTCAACTTCAAGTTCTGATCACACCCTCGGCTTCGACCGCCTCGTCGGCGCGGCAATCGAGGGGTCCTCCGGCCACGGATGCTTGGGGTAGCGACCGCGCATCTCCTTGCGTACATCGCTCCACGATCCCGCCCAGAATCGCGGAAGATCCTTTGTCACCTGAATTTCCCGCTGCGCGGGTGACAACAGGGCCAGGGCCAGAGGCGTCCCGTTCCCTACCGTCGGATGGGTGTTCAATCCGAAGACCTCCTGCACCCGGACGGCCAAGCGCGGTCCCCCTTCCGCGGCGTAGTCTATGGCGAAGGACGAACCGGTGGGCGCGATCCAGCGCGGCGGCGCCTGCCTGTCGAGGCGTCTTTGGCAATCCCAGGACATCCGTCCGAGCAGAGCATCGTGCAAGGCCGCGACGGGAACATCCCGCAGCGATCGGCGTCCGCGCAGAACGTCGGGGAGCCAGTCGTCCATTGTGGCCAGCAACGCCCCATCCGAGACATCCGGCCACTCCCTGTCTCCCCCTCGCAGAAAGGCGAGTCTCGCTCTGAGATCATCGGACTCGGCGCCCCAGGGAAGGATCGACAGGCCACGTCGGCGAACCTCCCCCAGCATTGCCTCCTCGATCAGCGCGGCGGGCGCATCCGTCAACGGCCCCTCTTCGACGACCAGTTCTCCGAGACGGATGATCTGCTGGCTTCGCAGGGCTCCTGACGGCGTCTCCACTAGCCGTTCCTCGCGGCGCAACCGGTCGCCAAGGGTCGCCCGGATCGTTGTGACGGCGATCCTGGCCGCCAGGAGGATCCGGTCCCGCGCCGCGCCGCCACCGAGTTCCGCAACCGCCAGCCACTCCTCTCGGGCTAACGCGTCGGCTGCTTCGACAAACACGCCTCGGCCGCCGGCGAGCTGAAATTCACCGGGCGCGCCCCTGGCCCTGGCGATGCGCTCGGGATAGGCCTTCGCCAGAAGCTGTCCGTCATCGGCGGCCACCCGCCCATGGTCCGCGGCGACGCCTGCCAGTCTCGCCCAGCGGTCAGCGAGAGCGATGGCCGCCCTGCCCCTCGGGCTTCGATCCCGAAGCAGGAGATCCAGGCGGTGGCTGATGTCCACATCCCGCCCTCCCAGACCAGGCTCACTCAGCAGCGCGCCGATCAGCGCCGCGCGCCGGGCCTGTCCCGTCTCGGCTCCCACCATCACCATGTTGGCAAGCCGTGGCGGCAGGGGCAGGTGACACAGGGTCCGACCGTGGGGCGTCAGCCGCCCCGCCGAGTCCAGCGCGCCCATATCGACAAGTGACCGGCGCGCTTCAGCGAGCGCTCCGGCCGGCGGAAGGTCGAGAAAGGCCAGGCCCGTCCCGTCGGAAGCGCCCCAGCGGGTCAGATCGAGGAGGAGGCGGGAGAGGTCGGTCTCAAGGATTTCCGGGCGATCGAAAGCCGGCAGCGCCCGCGTCTCGGCCTCATCCCAGAGTCTCCAGCACGTCCCTGGCCCCGTTCGGCCGGCGCGGCCCCTACGCTGATCGACCGCGGCGCGCGAGGCCCGTACGGTCGCCAGGCGGGTGATCCCGGTGGCGGCGTCCCAGCGCGGAACCCGGCTGAGCCCGCTGTCGATGACCACCGAGACACCATCCAACGTCAGACTGGTCTGGGCGATGCTGGTGGCCAGTACAACCTTGCGACGGCCGGCGGCCGCCGGGGCGATGGCGCGGTCCTGATCGGAGCTTTCCATGGCGCCATACAGCGGCGTCACATCCACCCGTGGGTCGGTCAGGTCTTCGGCAAGGCGGCGCGTCACCCCGCGGATTTCCCCTTGCCCCGGCAGGAACACCAGTATGCCGCCGCATTCCTGCTCAAGCGCGAGCCTGACTGCCCGCGTCACCTGCGTCTCGATCGGCGCGCGAGAATCCCGCCCGAGATAGCGCGTACGTACCGGGTGCTGACGTCCCTCGCTGACAATCACCGGCGCATCGTCCAGCAGGGCGGCGATCCGGGCGCCATCGAGGGTAGCCGACATCAACAGCAGACGCAGGTCCCCGCGCAACACGCGCTGGCAGTCGAACGCGAAGGCCAGACCCAGATCGGCGTCTAGGCTGCGCTCGTGAAATTCATCGAAAAGGACTCCAGCCACACCCTCAAGGCCGGGGTCGTCGAGGATCATTCGGCTGAAGACTCCTTCGGTAACCACCTCGACGCGTGTGCGGGCAGAGACCCGCGTGTCGAGGCGCACCCGATAGCCGACGGTCTCGCCGACGGCCTCGCCGAGCGTGCGCGCCATACGGGACGCCGCCGCCCGCGCCGCGAGGCGGCGGGGCTCCAGCATGATAAGTTTGCCTCCGGCGACCCAGGGTTCGTTCAGAAGCGCGAGCGGCACCACCGTAGTCTTGCCAGCCCCCGGCGGCGCCACGAGCACTGCGGTCGACCGACCGCGCAACGCCTCCGTGAGGCGTGGCAGCGCTTCATGGATCGGCAGGTCGTCTGGAGCGTTACTCGCCGTGCGGCAACTCCATTGGCGAGGCCTCATGCCCCGTCACACGGATTCCCTTGCCCAACTTGGAATGCGAGATGCCGTAAACGAAATAGAGGACAATTCCGCCGGCGAGATAGAGCAGGAAGAAGTTTCGGGTGGCGGCTCCGGCCATAAGGCTCATCAGCAGGACCGCGCACATGATCGCCCCGAAGATCGGCACGGCGGGAAAAAGTGGGGTCCGGAACGGCCTGACGAGTTCAGGGTTTGAGACCCGCAGATAGATCACCGTAATGCAGACCAGGGCGAAGGCGGCCAAGGAACCGACGTTCGACAGGTCCGAGAGGGCGTCGAGCGAGAGAAAACCGGCCGCCCCACAAGCGGCGATGCCGACGATGATGGTGTTGATCCACGGAGTCTTGAAGGTCTTGTGCACTGACGCCAGCGACGCGGGCAACAGTCCGTCACGGGACATGGTGTAGAAGATGCGCGTCTGACCGTAGAGTAGCACCAGCATCACGCTGGAGAGCCCGGCGATAGCCCCGATCTTCACCAGGATCGCGAACCACGGCAAGCCGATCTGGTTCACCGCCGTTGCGATCGGCGCGGGATTGTCCAGCGAGGCGTAGGGGACGATGCCAACCAGAACCGCCGAGGTGGCGATGTAGAGGCCCGTGCAGATCACCAGCGCCCCGATGATGCCCAACGGCATATCCTTGGCGGGGTTTTTGGCCTCGGCGCCGGCGGTGGATACCGCCTCGAAACCCAGATAGGCGAAGAAGATCACCGCAGCGCCATGAATGACGCCGCCAATGCCATAGCGAGAATGGCTGTCTCCGGTGACCACCGCCCAGAGCGCGCGGGTGATCTGGTGAAACATGTCCATAGGTGTGCCGGGCGGCGGCGCGGGCACTTCAGCAGGCACAAGCGGCGACCAGTGCGCAGGGTTCACATATTGCGAACCGATACCGATGAAGGCGATGACCACGGTCAGCTTAATCGCCACCACGACGTTGTTAACGGTGGCGGACTCCGAAACCCCGACCACCAAAAGGCAGGTGACCGCGGCGATCACGGCGATGGCGGGCAGATTGACGATGCCTGTGGCGATGATCACGCCGGCGTGATCTTTGACCGCCACACCCGGCGCGGCGGTCAAGGCCGGGGGAATGACGATGTGCATGTCCTGCAGAAGACTGGCGAAATACCCCGACCAGCCGACAGCCACGGTGGAGGCGGCCAGACCGTATTCAAGCAGAAGCAACAGCCCCATGATCCAGGCCGCGCCCTCGCCCATCGAGGCGTAGGTGTAGGAGTACGCGGAGCCCGAGACCGGAAGAGCGGCGGCGAGTTCGGCATAGCAGAGCGCGACGAAGGCGCAGAGCGTGCCGGTGATCACGAAGGAGATCATGATCGCGGGACCGGCGAACTGTGCCGCCGCCCGTCCGGTGAGTACGAAAATACCCGTGCCGATGATGCAGCCGATGCCCAGCAGGACCAGGTTGAGGGCGCCAAGGCTGCGTTTCAGTTCGCCGTGTTCAAGTTCGGACTGGATCTGTCCAACCGACTTACGCAGAAACATGCGCCCGAGACCCAAACCTGCACGTGTGGCGCCTGCCATTCGGCTATCCTTTACCCCGCGGCCCGGCCCTTTCGCCGAGTCCGCTGACGCTAGCCGCTCAGTGGGCTTCCCGCAATGATCCGCCCCGCGACGGGATGAAATGGCGTCTGCCGTGTTTGCCAGACTGGCGATCGCTTCTATTCTGGGCAGATCGGGTCCAGCGCGATGGACCTCTTCGTCAGAGTCGACTCAAGGACACCCATGCGCTCAGCTTCCCTCGCCGCCTATCCCGCCCTGCGCCTGCGCCGGCTCCGTCAGGCCGACTGGACGCGTCGTCTGGTCCGGGAGAATGAACTTACCCCCGGCGATTTCATCTGGTCCATGGTGATCCACGAGGGCGAGGGACGGGTTCCCGTTGCGGCGATGCCGGGCGTGGACCGCCTGTCAGTGAAGGAGGCCGCCAACGCCGCCCGCGAGGCCCGCCGCCTGGGGATTCCGGCCATCGCCATCTTTCCGCAGATCGACGGGTCGAGGAAGGACGCGGTCGGCGGCATGGCGGCCGATCCGGACGGCGTCATAGCCCGTGCGGTCAAGGCGATGAAGGACGCCGCGCCCGAGGTGGGGATCATGTGCGACGTGGCGCTCGATCCGTTTACCGACCATGGCCACGACGGCGTCGTGGAGAAGGGCCGAATCCTCAACGAAGCGACCATTGAACGACTTGTCGAACAGGGTCTGATGCAGGCCCGGGCTGGCTGCGACATCCTGGCTCCATCCGACATGATGGACGGTCGCGTCGGCGCCCTTCGTTCGGCGCTGGAGGCGGACGGCCTGGCCGACACAATGATCATGTCCTACGCCGCCAAATATGCCTCGGCATTCTATGGCCCTTACCGCGAGGCGATCGGTTCGGCCAAACTCGGCTCGGGGGGCGCCGACCATCCTGTCGACAAGGCCACCTACCAGATGGACCCGGCCAATACGGACGAGGCTCTTCGCGAGGTGGCGCTCGACCTGGCCGAAGGGGCAGACATGGTGATGGTGAAGCCCGGCCTGCCCTACCTGGACATCATCCGCAGGGTCGCCGAAACGTTTTCCGCTCCGACCTTCGCGTTCCAGGTCTCGGGCGAGTACGCCATGATCGCCGCGGCCGGCGCCAATGGCTGGATCGACCACGACCGCGCGATGATGGAAAGCCTGATGGCCTTCAAACGGGCGGGTTGCGCGGGCGTGATCACCTACTTCGCTCCGGCCGCGGCCCGCAAGCTTGGCGCCTGAAGACAGGCGCTCCGGGCGGGAGCGATTCGTTCCTAGCGCTTGAGGCGAGCGGCGAGACTTGAGGTGTCCCAGCGACGGCCACCCATGGACTGCACCTCGGCGTAGAACTGATCGACCAGGGCGGTGACCTCGACACGGGCGCCGTTGGCGCGCGCCTCGTCCAGCACGAGGCCAAGGTCCTTGCGCATCCAGTCAACGGCGAAGCCGAACTCGAACTCGCCACGCGCCATGGTCGCCCAGCGGTTGTCCATCTGCCACGACTGCGCCGCCCCCTGGGACACGGCCTCCAGCACCAGCGTCGGGTCTAGACCCGCCTTTTCCGTGAACGCCACCGCCTCGGCGAGACCCTGGACGACGCCTGCAATGCAGATCTGGTTGACCATCTTGGTCAACTGACCGGCTCCGGGGCCGCCCATGTGCTTGATCGCCTTGGCGTAGGCCGCCAAGACCGGGGCCGCACGGTCATAGTCCCCGGTTTCCCCGCCGACCATGATGGAAAGCTTGCCGTTACGGGCCCCGGCCTCCCCGCCGGAGACCGGCGCGTCGAGAAAGGCGCGACCACCCTCAGCTGCGACCGCGGCCACTTCGCGGGCGACTTTCGCCGAGGTCGTGGTGTGGTCGACGATAACGGCGCCGGCCGGCAGGCGACCGAGCGCCTCGCCGACCACGGACCGAACATCATCATCGCCTCCGACACAGAGCACAAGAAAGTCGCGCCCTTCCGCGGCCTCCGCCGCCGTGCCGACCGCGCGTCCGGGATGCACCTCAGCCCAGGCGTCAGCCTTCGCCCTGGAGCGGTTGTAGACCAGCATCTCATGCCCCGCGGCGGCCAGATGGCCAGCCATGGGCCCGCCCATGACGCCCAGCCCAACGAAACCCACCTTCATCCGCCTGCTCCTTCACGCGACAAACCGCTATTTTCCACCGAAGCCCATCTTGCGCTTGGGCTCGCCATGTCCGCTAATCGCTAGGTACACAACAGCGACCGACACCGCCCTGACAACGACGGCTTGAGTGACACAGCATATCCCGACCCGCCAGCTACGCTTCTTTCTGACGGCGCCCTCGCCCTGCCCGTACCTGCCTGGCCGCGAGGAACGCAAAGTGTTCGCTCATCTGCCCATGCTCGAGGGCCCGGCGGTTCACGACTCGCTGACGCAGGGCGGATTCCGCCGATCACAGAACATCGCCTACCGGCCCGCCTGTGAAGGCTGTTCAGCCTGCGTCTCGGCGCGCCTGCCGGTCGCCGACTACCAGTTCGGTCGCTCCGGGCGACGCGTGATGTCCCGAAACCAGGCCCTCGGGCGCCACGTGGTCGAGGCGGAAGCGACGCGTGAACAGTTCGACCTTCTCAGGCGTTATCTGCTTTCGCGTCACGCTGGCGGCGGCATGGCCGACATGGCCTGGCCCGACTACGTCGCCATGGTCGAGGACACATCGGTCCGCACCCATCTGGTGGAATACCGCACGCCGTCCGACGGCGGTGGCCCTGGCCAGCTTGCGGCCTGCGCCCTGGTTGATCAACTCTCCGACGGCCTATCGCTCGTCTACAGCTTCTTCGACCCGGACATATCCCCCCGGAGCCCGGGGACGTTCATCATCCTGGACCATGTCGTGCAGTCTCTGGCTCTGGGCCTGCCCTATCTCTACCTGGGTTACTGGGTGCGGGGCAGCGAGAAGATGGACTACAAGGCGCGGTTTGCGCCCCTCGAAATCCTCGACCAGACCGGCTGGCGGCTGATCTCGCCCCGGGACAGGGCCGAAGCGATCCGCGGTGCGGCGGCGACGTCGGCCGAATGACCGACAGCGTGACTGGGGGGCCCTCAGGCGTCGTCGCCCTTCTCGATGTCATGACGCGTCTGCGCGATCCGGACGGCGGCTGCGCCTGGGATCTGGAACAGTCCTTCGCCACCATCGCACCCTACACGGTCGAGGAGGCCTATGAGGTCGCCGACGCGATCCAGCGTGGCTCTTTGAGCGACCTCGCCGAAGAACTCGGCGATCTGCTCTTTCAGGTCGTTTTTCACGCCCAGATGGCCCGCGAGGTCGGCGCCTTCGATTTTGATGACGTCGTCCGCGGCGTCACGGCCAAGATGATACGGCGCCACCCCCACGTGTTCGCCGACGCCAACGCCCGCACCTCGGCCGAGCAGACCCGCGCCTGGGAAGACATCAAGGCTGTCGAGCGGGCCGCCAAACCGGCGCGCGCCGGAAGCCTTCTCGACGATGTCGCGGTCGCCCTGCCCGCGCTGACGCGCGCAACCAAGCTTTCCGCCCGGGCGGCCAGGGTCGGATTTGCCTGGCCGGACATCGGCCAGGTGCTGTCCAAGCTTCATGAGGAGGTGGCCGAACTGGAGGCGGAAATTATCGCCGGCGACACCGCCAGGGCGCGTCAGGAACTGGGCGATGTGCTGTTCGTGTGCGCCAACCTCGCCAGGGAACTGGAAATCGACCCGGAAGCGGCCCTTCGCGAAACCAACGCCAAGTTCGTCCGGCGTTTCACCTTCATCGAAACCGCCCTCGCCGCCCGCGGATCCTCTCCGGAGCAGTCAGACCTCGCCGAGATGGATCGGCTGTGGGAAGACGCCAAACGCGCGGAACGGCAGGATCAATCGGCGACAAACCGGTAGCCGACACCGCTGTCGGTGACCAGGAAGCGCGGCGCCGCCGGATCAGTCTCAAGTTTTTGCCGCAGGTGGCCGACGAACACTCTCAGGTACTGCACGTCATCGACGTTGGCCGGGCCCCAGACCGCGGTGAGCAACTGCCTGTGTGTCACCACGCGGCCGCCGGCTTCCACCAGGCGGGCCAGCAGTTCGTATTCCCTCGGTGAAAGCCGCACCGGCTCCCCTGCCCGAAGCACCAGACGTTTGACCAGATCGATCTCTACGTCGCCGGCATGGACGACCGCACGGGCGCCCTGGTGAGACAGCCGCTGTCTCAGGGCCGCTCGCAGGCGGGCGAGGAGTTCGCCCACGTGGAAGGGCTTTTCCACATAATCGACCGCCCCAAGATCGAGCGCCTCGATCTTCTCCATTTCCCTGTCCCTCGCCGACAGGATCAGGACCGGTCCGTCATAGAAAGCCCTGGCCCGCTGCAGAGCCGCCTTGCCGTCCATGTCCGGCAGTCCGAGATCGAGAATCACGGCGTCGGGCGGCCGGTTGGCGATGTCGGCCAGACCCGCCGCGGCCGTGTCGGCTCGCACCGGTTCATAGCCGGCCGCTTCCAGGGCCGGGGCGAGAAAGCGGTGGATCTGGGGGTCGTCATCCACCACAAGGATAAGCGGGCGCAGAGCGGTCACGGATCGCTCGGCTTCGCCGCCGCCGCCGCGCCGCCCGGCGGCTTGGGCAGGCTGATCAGGACCCGTGTGCCCCGGCCGTCGAGCAAGGGACTGGCGGCGGCGATCCGTCCGCCCATCGCCTCGACGAACCCCTTGGCGATGGACAGCCCCAGCCCGGCGCCCTTGTTGCGGTCGTTGGACATCCGGTCAGACGGCTCCTCGAGTCGACGAAATTTCTCGAAGATTCGTTCGATGTCGGCCCGGGGTATGCCCGGGCCCTCGTCTTCGATGGAGATGAGCACGCTGGAGCGATCCTCATAGGCGGCGACATCAATCGTCGAGGCGTCAGGACTATAGGCGATCGCGTTCTCGAGCACATTGACGACCGCCTGCTCCAGAAGACCTGGATCGATCTGAACGACCGAAAGGTCAGCGGGAAAGTCTCGCGTCAGGCGCCGTTGCCCCAGACGGCGCTCCACCCGCTGGATCGCCACACCGAGTACGTCCCTGGCGTCCGTCCACTCGGTGCGCGTCCTCAGCGCCCCGCCCTCGAGGCGGGTCATGTCCAGTAGATCGCCGACATAGCGGCTGAGGCGTTCGGCCTCCTCCCGGATGCTGATCAGCAGGTCACTGGACACCTCCGGTTTGAGGGTCGCGCCATAGTCGATCAGGGTCGTCGCCGACCCCAACACCGTGGAGAGCGGCGTTCGCAGGTCGTGGCTGATGGAATTGAGCAACGCCGCGCGGAGTTTGTCGGACCGCCTCAGGGATTCGTGCTCCACCGTCGCGGCGGCCAACTGCGCCCGTTCAAGGGCTACGGCTCCCTGGTCGAGCATCGCGGCGACAAGTCGCTCCTCGCCGAGCGCCGCAAAGGCGTTGGCCTCCACGCCGGCCACGCCTGCCCTCCCGCGCACGCCCACCAGCGGGCGGAATATCCAGCCAAGTTGGGGTAGGGTTCCGGTCCCGGCGCCGGCGGCCTCGCTGCGCTCCCACGCCCAGTGAGCCGCCGCCATTTCCGCCGTCGTGAGAATAACCGGGCCGGGCGCGCTCGCCACCTGAACGAGATCCTGGTCGATCGGCAGCAGAACCGCAGCCCGACCGCCGGCTGCCGCCGACGCCTGTTCGGCGAGAACCCGCGCGGTCTCCTCCTGGTTGGCGGCTCCCGACAGCCTTCGGCTGGCGGCCAGCAAGGCGGTCACCGCCGCCGCGCGGCGGGAGGCCAGGCGGGCCTGGTCACGCACCCGCCCCGTCAGCCAGCCCGATGCTGCGGCCACAGCGAAAAAGATCGTGAAGGTGAACACATCGGCGGCATGTCCGATCTGCAGGGAGAAGCGTGGCTCGAGAAAGAAGTAGTTGTAGGACAGCATGGCCAGAACCGACGCGACCAAAGCCGGGCGGAAGCCGTAGGCCAGACCGCTGATCAGCACGCTGGCCAGGAAGATCATCGCCAGATCGCCGCCGGTGGAATACCGATCCAGGACGAAGGCGACGCCCGTGGCGATTGCGACGAGCAGCAGCCCGCCAACATAGCCGGCCCAACGCCGCCATCCACGCTCGGCGACCGGGTGGGCCTGAGGCTCGCGGGGCGTGTCCGGCGCTCCCCCACTGACGAAGTGCAGGGCGGCGCCGTCCGACCGTCGCAGAAGCGCCTGAGCCAGCGACCGGCCGGCGACGGTGCGCCAGAGCCTTTCGCGCGAGCGGCCGATGATGATCTGGGTGACATTGTTGCGTCCGGCGTAGTCGAGCACAGCGCCTGGAAGATCGTCGCCGGTGAGGACAACCGTGGATCCGCCGAGTTGCTCCGCCAGCTTCAGCGCCTCGTTGAGCCACCGCGTCGCCTGATTGTCGCCGGGCGGCTGGTTTGGACGCTCCACGTGGGCGACGACCCAGGGACCGCCCATCTGATCGGCCAGCCGACGCCCCGCCCGAACCAGGGAACTGGCCATGGCGTCGCCCGCGACGAGCACCAGGATGCGTTCACCGGCGGCCCACGGCCCCTCGATCCCCTGCCGCCGCATGGCCCCGACAAGCTGGTCGTCGACCGTCTGGGCAGCCCGTCGGAGGGCCATTTCGCGGAGGGCCGTGAGATTCTCGGGCTTGAAGAAGTGGTTGCTGGCCAGGCGGGCGGTCTCGGCCATGTAGACCTTGCCCGCATGCAGGCGCTCCAGCAGCTCCTTCGGCGTGATGTCGACCATCTCGATCTCATCGGCCGCCGAGAGCGCCGAGTCGGGCACCGTCTCCCGCACCCGGACGCCCGTAATCTTCCAAACCACGTCGACAAGGCTCTCAAGATGCTGGACGTTCAGCGTTGTGTCGACGTCGATGCCGGCCGCCAGGAGCTCTTCCACATCCTGCCAGCGCTTGGGGTGCCGCGAGCCCGGAGCATTGGTGTGGGCATATTCATCGACCAGCAACAGTGAAGGACGACGCCGCAGAGCGCCGTCCAGATCGAACTCCATGAGCTGACGGCCACGGTACTCTATGGGAGAGCGCGGAAGCACCTGCAGGCCGTCTATCAGGGCCTCCGTCTCGCGCCGACCGTGGGTCTCGACGACGCCAATGGCGACATCAAGCCCCTCCAGCTTTCGTCGCCGTCCTGCGGCCAGCATCTCATAGGTCTTGCCCACACCCGGCGCCATGCCGAGGTATACCTTGAGGCGACCCCGGCCATGCTTCCTGGCCTCGATGAGAAGAGCGTCAGGATCGGGGCGGGGCGGGTCGACAGCAGTCACGGCGTCCTAGGGTGGACCATCGGATACCGCGCGTCGAGGGCGCGGCTCACCGCCAGCACATTGACCGTCGGTTGGCCGATGAAGCCCAGCACCGGCTGCACCGTGGGGGTGTCGATCAACGCCTGGATCGCCAGGGCAAAGACGCCCTGACGCGCCGCGATCCGGGCAAGGTGCAGCCGGGCGTTCTGTGGCGTCACATCGGGATCAAGCCCCCTGGCGGAGGTCGTCAAGGCATCGGCCGGGATCGGTAGCGGACCATATTCCCTGGCGATCGTGACGGCGTCGCCCTTCATGCGGTCGATGAGCTTCTGGTCGAGCAGCCCCAGATTGTTTCCACCCGAATTCAGCGGATCATAGCCGGCGCCTGCCGCGGAGGGTCTTGGGCGCAGGTCTTCGCCCGTCGCAAAGCCCTGGGCGATCAGGGACAGGCCGATGATTTGACCCCGACTGTCGCTGACCAGGCTTCCTCCGGCCTGGTGAAGGAAAACCGCCCCCGCCAGGCCGGCGCCGGTGTAGACCAGATCCATGGTGACCACTCCGGTTTCACGGGAGCGGACTTTAACGTCCGAAGCGCCCAAAGGTTCGACGCCCGAGAGTGGGTTAGCCTATAAAGGGAACATAAAGGTCTGCCCGGAAGCAGGACGAACAGATGGTTAAATTTCACGATATTCTCTATGCGGTCGAAGGCCCGCTGGCTGTGATCACCCTAAACCGGCCCGCCTACCGCAACGCCCAGAGCTACCGGATGCTCGACGAGATCGACCAGGCCTTCAGGCTGGCCGCCCCCGACGACGCCGTCCGGGTGGTCGTCGTGCGCGGCGCCGGCGGGGTCTTCTCCACCGGCCACGACCTCGGAACGCCGGAGGCGGTCGCCTATCGCAAGGGTCTCGGCGCCCGACCGGGCATCGCCACCTACGATCAGTTCAAGCGCTACAACCTCGATCTGCTGCTCGAGTGGCGAAACTTCCCCAAACCCACGATCGCCATGGTCGAGGGCTACTGCATCTATGCGGGCTGGATGCTGGCATCAGCGATGGACGTGGTGTTCGCCGCCGACAACGCCGAGTTTCTGGCCGGGTTCGTCGAGTACATGTCCATTCCCTGGGACATTGGCGTGCGCCGCGCCAAGGAACTGTGCTTCGAAAGCCGCTTCATCTCGGCGCGAGACGCGCAGACCTATGGTCTGGTGAACCAGGTCCTGGCCCCCGCCGACCTGGAACGCGAAACCTACGCCTGGGCGATGCGCGTGGCGGAGAACAGCCCCGAGGCCCTGCGCTTCGCCAAGATCCAGATGAACAAGGCCCAGGACGCCCAGGGGTTCAGCCGGGCCCTGGAAGATTCGCTGGGGGACTATCAGGCGATGATGTACCTGCCGGGTTCTGAAATGCGCGTCGAGGGGCAGCGCCGTCTGCTCACCGTCGACCTTGCAGTGAAGGGCAAGCGGGGCGAGCGGTTCGGCCTTTGACCCTGTCGGACTCCCTCGTCGCTGATTTCCAAGCTGACGGAGCCGTGGCGCTTCGCGGCCTGCTTGCGCCAATTGAGATCGATGCGGCTCGCGCTGGCGTAGAAGCCAATATGGCCGCTCCCAGTCCCCGGTCTCTCACTGCCAGCCGCCCGGACGACCCCGGGCGCTTCTTCGAGGACTTCTGCAACTGGAGCCGCATTGCCGCCTATCGGCGTCTCGTTCAGGAATCGTTTGCGGCGCAAGCGGCGGGCCGGCTGATGGGCGCGCGCCAGGTCCGACTGCACCACGATCACCTTCTGGTGAAGGAGGCTGGAACCAGGCAGAAGACCCCATGGCATCAGGACCAGCCCTACTACAACATCGATGGCGCGCAGACCTGCAGCCTATGGATCCCGCTGGACCCGGTGCCGATGGAATCATCCTTGAGATTCGTGGCCGGATCGCACCTCGGCCCCTGGCTGATGCCGCGCACCTTCATGACCAGTGAAAGCCGCTGGTTCCCGGAAGGCTCACTGGCCGAGCTTCCCGACATCGATTCAAATCCCGCCGCCCATCGAATTCTCGGTTGGGCGCTCGAGCCTGGCGACGCCATCGCCTTCTCCATGCTCACCTTGCACGCAGCAGCAGGATCCGCGACGCGGCGGCGGGCTCTGTCGTTGCGATTCATCGGCGACGATGTGACCCACGCCCCGCGGCCCTGGAAGACGTCGCCAGATTTTCCGGGTCTCCAAGATGAGTTGCCGGCGGGAGCCGCCCTGGAACATCCACTGTTTCCCGTGGTTTGGCGGCAGCCGGACTGACGCCGAACGCCTCCGGATCGACCAACACCTCACGCCGGCTGACATATGGGGCTGCGCGGCGCCATCAGCCTCGCTCTGGCCCTGTCGCTCCCGCCGGGCCCCTATCGAGACACCTTGCTCGGCGTAACCGTCGTGCTGGTGGTGTTCATTGTTGTCGTTCAGGGCCTGACCTTGGGGCCGCTGGCGGCGCGACTGCGGAAAGGTCTGCGGCCGGCCGACCCGGCTAGCCCGCCACCAGACGCGGGGTGAGATCGGGACGCATCTGCTCGAAACGACCGAGCGCCTGGGGGTCGAGCCGTGCCGTGACGGCTAGGCCGTCTGCGCCTTCATTTCGGCCGGTCACCCGGCCGTGGCGATACAGCCAGGCCAGGGCCTCGCCATCGCCCGGACTGAGGAGAAAGATCCGCTCGGGGTCCTCGTCGATCAGTCCGGCGACGCGGGCGAACAGATCGGCGAGGCCCTCGCCGGTCACCGACGAGACGGCCACGGCGCCGCGCGCCCGCGCCTGCTCGGCGATCTCCGTCCTGTGTTCATCATCGAGCAGGTCAATCTTGTTCCAAACCTCCAGGATGCGTCGGCCCTCGTCCCTTTTTACCCCCAACTCGTCGAGCACTGTCGTGACGTCCTGACCTTGGGCTTCGGAATCGCTGGAGGCGATGTCGCGGACGTGCAGGATGACGTCGGCCTCCCTCACTTCGTCGAGTGTGGCCCGGAAAGCCTCCACCAGCTCATGGGGCAGGTCGGAGATGAAACCGACGGTGTCGGAAAGGATCGCCGAGCGCCCGCCGGGCAGGCGAAGCTGGCGCAGGGTCGGATCCAGGGTCGCGAAAAGCATCGACTTGGCCAGAACGTCCGCGCCGGTCAACCGGTTGAACAGGGTCGATTTGCCGGCGTTGGTGTAACCGACGAGAGCAACAATGGGATAGGGCACGCGCTTGCGGCCCTGACGCTGCAGGTTGCGGGTGCGGCGTACGTCGGTCAGGTCGGCCTTGAGCTTGACGATCCGCTCGGCCAGCAGCCGCCTGTCCGCCTCGATCTGGCTCTCGCCGGGACCGCCGAGGAAGCCGAACCCGCCCCGCTGACGTTCCAGGTGTGTCCAGGTGCGCACCAGTCGCGACCGTTCATAGTCCAGCCGGGCCAGTTCGACCTGAAGACGCCCCTCCCCTGTGCGGGCCCGACGGGCGAAGATCTCCAGGATCAGGCCCGTGCGATCGATCACCTTGACCTTCCAGGCTCTCTCCAGGTTGCGCTGCTGAACCGGAGTCAGGGCGTCATCGATCACCACCACGTCGACCCCGGCCTGGGCGCACAGCTCGCCGATCTCCGCCACCTTGCCTGAACCGAACAGGGTTGAGGGCGTCACGGCCCGCAGAGGCGCAATCAGACTCTCGCGGACTTCCAGATCCAGCGCCGCGGCGAGGCCGACCGCCTCTTCGAGACGCTCTGCCGCCGTCCGGGCCGGGCTCGCCTTGGGGCGGATGGGGTGTATGACCAGCGCGCCGAGCGGCGGCGCACGGTGATCGATCGCGTTGGTCTTCAATCTTCGCCGTTTTCATCCATCGGCGGCTCGTACAATTGGACGGGTCCCGAGGGCATTATGGTTGAAATGGCGTGTTTGTAGACGAGTTGAGCCTGGCCATCACGCCGCAGCAAAACGCAGAAATTGTCAAACCAGCTCACGACACCCTGCAGTTTGACACCGTTGACCAGAAAGATCGTCAGCGGCGTACGTGTGCGGCGAACGCTGTTGAGGAAGGTGTCCTGCAGGTTCTGCTTCTTATCGTTCGACACGGGCTTAGGCCCCTTTTTTGAGGTTTGGGCGGCACAGAGAAGGCCGCAGGCCTTCCGGTCGCCAGTTCACGCAGCGGAACGCTGCGCCTCGCTGATATAGAGGCCCCTGAGCCGCTTCGCCACAGGACCCGGCTGTCCATCGCCGATTCCGACACCATCGATGCGAACCACGGGCAGAACCAGACTTCCGGCGCCCGTAATGAAGGCTTCACGGGCGGACCTAACCTCGTCAAGCGTGAACGGCCGCTCGTCCAGACGCAGCCCCAGCTCCGCCACCAGACCGAGGATCGAGTTGCGCGTGACGCCGCGCAGGATGTTGGCCTGAACGTCACGCGTGCGCAGAACGCCCTCCGCGTCGACAATCCAGGCGTTGCTTGAGGCGCCCTCGGTCACAAGCCCCAGATCATCGACGAACCACGCCTCCGCGGCGCCGGCTTCCCGCGCCGCCTGCTTGGCCAGGACGTTCGGCAAGAGCCCGACCGTCTTGATGTCGCAACGTCCCCAGCGGTTTTCGGCCAGAGAAACAACTCCGACGCCGCGTGCGGCGCGGGCCTCCCCGGCCGCAAGATCAACAGACTTCGCCGTGATCACCACGCTGGGCGGCACCGGCGGATCCGGAAAGGCATGATCCCGGCTGGCGACACCGCGATTCACCTGGAGATAGACCAGACCGTCGCGGATCCGGTTTCGCCTCAGCGTCTCGGCCAGCACGATCTTCAGCGCCGCGTCGCTCATCGGCACGGCGATGCGCAACTCACCCAGGCTGCGCCTGAGACGGGCGAAATGCCCGGCTGAGTCGGCAAGTCTCCCGTCGAACACCGCCCACACTTCATAGACCCCGTCGGCGAACTGGAACCCGCGGTCCTCGATATGCACCGCCGCATCAGCGTGCCGGACAAAACGTCCGTTCACATAGGCCACCCGTCCCATCAGTCCCCACTCTCCTCGGCGATGCGCGCAGCTCCGAAGCCGAGCGACTTGAGTTTCCTGTGCAGCGCCGAACGTTCCATTCCGATGAACGCCGCCGTTCGCGAAATATTCCCACCGAACCGCATGATTTGCGCTTCCAGATACTCCCGCTCGAACAACTCACGCGCCTCGCGCAGGGGAAGGGCGATGATCCGTTCGGCGCCCAGACCGCCGCTCGACGGGGCCGCGCTGGCTTCGGCGGGCAACATTTCGGCGGTGATCGGCTGGCTGGGGTCGCCAGCGGCCAGAATGAGGATGCGTTCGACGACATTCTTCAACTGACGAACGTTGCCGGGCCAGGCCTGCACCTGCAGCGTGGCGTAGGCGTCCGGAGCGAGCGTGCGCCGGGTCAGTCCTGACGCCTCGCTAAGACGATCAATGTAGTAGTCGATCAGTTCGGGTATGTCCTCCCGACGCTCCGACAGCCCCGGCACGCGCAGGGGCACGACATTCAGCCGGTGGAAGAGATCCTCGCGCAGGCGCCCGGCGGCGATCTCCGCCCCCAGATCTCGCGACGTCGATGTCACGACCCGCACGTCGACCTGCACGTCGGTGTCGCCGCCGACCCTACGGAAACGCTGCTCGACCAGCACCCGCAGGATCCGGCTCTGGGTCTCCCGCGGCATGTCGGCGACATCGTCTATGTAGAGCGTACCCCCGTGGGCCCGCTCGAAGACACCCACATGCCCAGGCCTCACGCCGCTGCTCTCCTCTCCGAACAGCTCGCGATCCATACGCTCGGGCGACATGCCCGCTGCGCTGATGGCGACGAATTCGTTGCGGGCCCGTGGGCTGGCGGCGTGAATGAGCCTCGCGGCGGTTTCCTTGCCCGAGCCCGGTGGTCCCGAGATCAGCACCCGGCTATTGGCCGAAGCGACCCGCGCGATCATCGAACGGAGTTGCTGGGCCGCCGTCGAGGCCCCCACCAGACCATCCGGCACGATAGCCTGGGTGCGCAGCTTTCGGTTTTCCCGCCGCAGGTTCGCCGCCTCGAGGGCCCGTTCCACGACCAGCATGAGGCGGTCCGATTTGAACGGCTTCTCGATGAAGTCGTAGGCTCCGCGCTTGATCGAGGACACCGCCGTTTCGATGTTGCCGTGGCCCGAAATCATGATCACCGGCAGATCGGGGTCCATCACCTTGACCCGATCCAGCAGTTCAAGTCCGTCGAGACCGCCCGCCGTCATCCAGATATCGAGAATAAGCAAAGCCGGCTTGCGCGCCCGGATCGCCGCAAGGGCGGCTTCGGCGTTGTGGGCCGTCCGGACCGCAT
Organism: uncultured Caulobacteraceae bacterium; assembly: GCA_903923135.1. Taxonomy (GTDB): domain Bacteria; phylum Pseudomonadota; class Alphaproteobacteria; order Caulobacterales; family Caulobacteraceae; genus Acaudatibacter; species Acaudatibacter lapponiensis. The sequence continues at coordinate 23,419 of CAIXWN010000045.1, forward strand.
AGCCATCATCCTGCAGGATGGCCGCCACGAGGTCGCGGATATCCGCCTCGTCGTCGACAACCAGAATGTCGCTGATCATGCTTGCACCTTGGGGCCGGCGGCGCCGGCGTCACGCGTGTTGAAGGTATCGCGAGTCCCCCGGAACCAAAGCACCACCCGGGCCCCGGGGCCTGCCCGGGCGTCGCCCAGCGTCAGCCCGCCCCCGTGCTCCTCCAGAATGCGCTTGACGATCGCCAGGCCAAGCCCCGTGCCCTTTTCGCGGGTCGTGACGTAAGGCTCGGTCAGCCGGTCCCGGTTCTGGGCGGGCAGGCCAACGCCATTGTCCTCAACGACGATGTCGAGGTGGTCGTTTTCCGCGCGCAGAACGATGGAGATCCGGCCCGGCGTGTCGTCCCCGGCCGCCCGACGGGCGGCGATGGCTTCTCCGGCGTTCTTGAGAACATTGGCGAGCGCCTGGGTGACGATGCCGCCGTCGCAGACCAGCGGCGTTTTCGGACACGGGTCGACAATCTCGATCGCCACCGAAGGGTCGGCGACCCGCTGGGCGAAGGCCGCCTGTCGAACGAGTTCGGCGGCATCGTGCAGCGCGAACTTCGGTTCGGGCATGCGAGCGAACGCCGAGAACTCGTCAACCATGCGGCCGATGTCGCCGACCTGCCGGATGATGGTGTCCACGCAGCGATCGAAGATTTCGAGATCGGCCGTGATCTCCTTGCGATAGCGACGCTGCAGCCGTTCGGCGGATAGCTGGATCGGCGTGAGGGGATTCTTGATTTCATGCGCAATGCGACGTGCCACGTCACGCCAGGCGGCATTGCGCTGCGCCGCGACGAGGCGGGTGATGTCGTCGAATGTCAGCACCACGCCCTCGACGCCGGCGCTGGCGCGGGCGCGAAGCCGGCGGGTTTCCGAGCCCCGGATGATGTCGACATCCTCCTCGGCCTCGCCCCCGCTCTGGAAAGCCGCCGCCGCCACGGCGTCGAGTTCCGGGGCGATCTCACGCAGAGGCCGCCCACGGCTGGCGACCGGGTCGAGGGCCAGCAGGCGCAAGGCCTGAAGGTTGACAGCCGAGACCCGCCCTTCGGGGTCGAGACCGATGACGCCGGCGCTCACGCCGAGGAGCACAGCCTCCATGAACAGCCGGCGTGACTCGGCCTCGACGTTGGCCGCCCGCAACGCTTCCTGCTGCTCCTGAAGGTCAAAGGTCATCCTGTTGAACGCACGCGACAAAACGGCGATCTCCTCCGGGTCGCGCCGGGTGTCGACCCGCGCGGACAGATCACCGCCGGCCACGCGGCCCGCCGCCTGCACCAGTCGGGCCACGGGCGCCGCGATGGCGTCGGCCGCTTCCATGCCCAGCCAGACTGCCCCCACAAGAACCAGCAGCACCGTCTCGATGTAGCTGAACACGAAGGCCGCCTGAATCCGCGCCCGGCGCGCCTTGGCTTCCCGGTAAGCCGCAAGCGAGGTCTCCGTTTCGCGCAGGTGGCGGAAGATCCCGTGGCTGAGCGGGCGGACGACATAGAGGTAGGCGTCCGTATAGCCGTGCAGGCGGTAGAGTGCTCGGAACAGGTCGGCGGATTCAAAGGCGCCCACTGAGACCACGCCCTCATCGGCCGCGGTGAACGTCGACAGCGGCGGCGCCAGGAAGGGAATCGCCGCGCCGCCCTGCGGTTCGGCCCTGGCCAGCACGCGGCCGTCCCGGTCGAGCACATAGGCCGCCGAAAAGCCGCTCTCGGCGACGAGGTCTCGCAGGAACCGGCCGTAGGCCACCGGCGAATCGGCGAGGCTGCCCGCCGCCTGATCAAGGCTGTCCGCCATGCCCGCAACATGGTGACCGATGTAGTCCTTCTGTTCATCAACATAGGACCGCGCGACCGTGGCGGAGTTCTCCACGACATTCTGCACCCGGGCGTTGAACCAGTTGTCGACACCCCGGGTGACCAGCACGCCGAAGAATAGCGCCACGATTACCGCCGGCGCCACGGCGGCAAGCGAGAACAGGGTCACGAACCGCAGATGCAGGCGGGCGCCGGCGTCGCTGGACTGGGCGCTCACCAAACGAACAAGTCGCCATGTCAGAAGCCCCGCAAGCCCCAGGATCAGAAGCGACCCGAGGACCAGCAGGGTGAGCACCACCGGGCTTGCCGGCCCGAGTGCGCCGCTGAGTGTCGGAGATGACCCCAGAGCGACAGAGATCGCTGTCAGGGTGGCCGCAAGCCCCAGGCACCCGCCCAGCAGCAGTCGCGACTCGAGAACCCGCCGCCAGGCCGGGAACCGGATCAACGCAGTGGCGGCGCCTTCAGGCATTGGGAAAACCCGTCACCCGCACACCGCCGCCCGACGATCATGAAACTCCATCAAAAGAGTCTAGATCGGACTGTGCCCAAAACTCAACAGCGGAGTGACCCAAAAGCTGCGCCTGTGGCGATGGGCGCGGCAGCCTGGCCCGCCTTCCCGACCGCTATCGCGACTTCGCTTTCTCGATGCCAAGATCGTGCAGCCGCTTGCGGAGGGTGTTGCGATTGAGCCCGAGCACCTCGGCGGCGCGCATCTGGTTTCCGCGGGTGGCGGCGAGCGTGAGCTGAAACAGCGGCCTTTCGATTTCGGCCACCACCCGGTCGTAGAGGCCCGCCGGCGGTATGCCGCCAGGCTGGCCGGCGAAATAGGACGCCAGATTCCGTTCAACGAGAGTCGATAGGCTCACCGGGCCCTCTCCGGCCGGGGTCGTCGCCTGTTCTGCGAGTTCACGCTCGATGATGCGTGCGCCGATGGTCTCCTCCCCGTAAAGCGCGCAGATGCGCCGGATAAGGTTCTCCAGTTCTCGCACGTTACCCGGCCAGTCGTGGAGCTTCAGCCGATCCAGGGCAGCCTGGTCGATCGTCTTCGACGGCAGGCCTTCACGACTGGCGCGGAGCAGGAACGCGCGCGCCAGTTCCGGAATGTCCTCTGTCCGTTCGCGCAAGGGGGGCACACGGATCGGCGCCACATTCAGGCGAAAATAGAGATCCTCCCGGAACAGGCCCTGGGCGATGAGCCCCCGCAGATCGCGATTGGTGGCGGCGATCACCCGAACATTGGGCTTGCGGCCGGTCTTGGGGTTGATGGCCGGCTCGGCTCCATCGAATACGCGCAGCAGGCGTGTCTGCGCGTCCAGCGGCATGTCGCCTATCTCATCGAGGAACAGAGTGCCGCCGTCGGCTTCCACCAGCCGTCCCACCTCGCCATCGCCGCGACCGAAGAGTTCGCTATCGACCCGCTCACGGGGGATGGCCGCGAGGCTGATGGCCACGAATCGACCGTCCCGCCGGCGTCCCAGGTCGTGCAAGGCCCGCGCGACCAGCTCCTTGCCCGCGCCGGATTCGCCGAGGATCAGCACGGTCAGATCCGCGCCGACCAGTCTGGCGATGGTGCGATAGACCTCCTGCATCGGGGCTGAACGACCGATGAGCGGCAACCGCTCATCCCGGACCGCCCGGGCCTGCGCCTTGGCGGCTTCCTTGTCGGCCGGTCGCTCAAGCGCGCGCTTGGCGATCGCCGCCATATCGTCCAGGTCGAAAGGTTTGGGCATATAGTCGAACACCCCGCCCTCAGCGGCGTTGATCGCCGTCAACAGGGTGTTCTGCGCGCTCATCACGATGACCGGAAGTTTGGGCCGCAACTTCCGGATGCGCGGCAGCACATCAAAGACATTCTCGTCTGGCATCACGACGTCGGTGATCACCAGGTCTCCATCGCCATCGGTCACCCACTTGAGCAGGGTCGCTGCATTGCCCGTGGCCCGCACCTCATAGCCAAGGCGCGAAAAGGCCTGGGAAAGCACCAGTCGTATGGAGGCGTCGTCGTCGGCAATCAGAATCTTCTGGGGCGCAGTCGCCATGGGTCGTTGATCCTCTGGGGATGCTCAGTTCGGAGCGGCGGGCAAAAGAACGCGGAACACCGTACGGCCCGCTTCGGATTCAAAATCGATCAGACCGCCGTGTCCGGCGACCAGCTTGGCGACCAGAGCCAGGCCCAGGCCTGCGCCGTTGGCCTTCGTGGTGACGAACGGCTCGAAAAGGTGGTCCCGCAAACGCTTGGGGACCCCTGGGCCGTTGTCCATGACCTTCACCTCAAGCGGGGCCCCCTGGCCCACCCTGCCGTCCTGTCCTCGGATCTTCACGCCGTGGCGATAGGCGGTCGAGATCGAGATTTCCCCGCGGCCATCGCCTCGCGAGTGGGCAGCCTCGGCGGCGTTCTTGGTCAGGTTGAGGAACACCTGGATCAACTGATCCTCCTCGCCCCAGGCTGGCGGCAGGGATGGATCATACTGCTCGCGCAGCCGCAGGCCATCGGCGACGCCGTTGGCGGCCAGCGCCCTGACCCGGTCGAGCACCTGGTGAATATTCACGGCGGTGCGGTTCGGCGGAACGTCGTCCGAAAAGGCCTCCATGCGGTCCACCAACCGTCGGATGCGATCGGTCTCGTCGACGATCAACTGCGCCAACGGCATGTCCTCGGCGCTGGCCCCGCCCTTGAGCAGTTGCGCCGCCCCTCGGATGCCGGCGAGCGGGTTCTTGACCTCGTGGGCCAGCATCTGGCCCAGGCCCACCACCGATCGAAGGCCCGCGGCGTCGGCCGCGCGCTCTACTCCGGTGGCCGGCGAGCGGACATGAAGAGTCAGCAGCGTCCCCATGTCCGGCAGTGGAGTCGCCGCCACATCGGCATTGAAAGGTGAGTGCCCGAAAAAATCGACCTCGACGTTGCGCACCCGCACCGCCGCCTGCGCGCCCGCACAGCGCTCAATCACGGCCACGAGCGCGGAGTCCGGCGGCAAGACCGTGCGGATCGGCCCCTTGGTCAGCATGGACAGCCACTGACCGAACAGGGTCTCGGCGGCCTCATTGACCGCCAGAAGCGCCCCATCCGCGTCGATAACCAGCGCCGGTTCGGGCCAGAGGTCAAACGCGTTCGCCCTAAGAGACTCGAGGCTGTCTTTGGCTTTGACACGGAGGTTCATGATCAGGCCGCCAGTCGGCAAGGCGCAGCGTCCCAGAGCGACGCCAGAGCCGGCGCGATTTCGCCGGCGTCTTCGATACGGCAGAGTCTGGCCCGAGCGAGCCGTCGCACCTCCGCCGATCCAGGCCACGGGGCGTGCTCAATGTAGGCTGACAAATGTTTTCGGAACGTCTTCACGCCCCGATCCGGGCCGTAGAATTCGGTGCTGCGGGCGAGGTGTTCGAGCACAATCGCCTTGCGCTCGACCCGGTCGGGCGACGGCCTCCCTCTGCCGTCCAGTTGGGCCTCGATCTCGGCGGCGAGCCAGGGCTGGCCAAGCGCGCCACGGCCGATCATCGCCCCGTCCGCACCGGACTGCCTCAAGGCCTCTGCAGCGGAGTTGGCGTCCACAATGTCGCCATTGACGAGGACCGGCGTCCTGACCGCGGCCTTGACCGCCGCGACCGCTGACCAGTCTGCCGAGCCACCGTAGAATTGCTGGCGTGTCCTGGCGTGGACGGTGAAGGCGGCGGCCCCCGCGGCCTCGAGTCGCGTAGCCAGTTCAGCAGCATTTCGGGACCGGTCGTCCCAGCCCAGCCGCATCTTGACGGTGACCGGGCAGTCGCTGGCCCCGACGGCGGCAGACACAAGCCGCTCGGCCATTTCCATGTCGCGCATGAGCGCCGAGCCACAGGCCACGCCTGTGACCGTCTTGGCCGGACAGCCGAAGTTCAGATCGATAATCTGGGCTCCCGCTTCCGCCGCCAGACGCGCGGCGGAGGCTATGGCCCTCGGCTCGGCGCCCACCAACTGGACAACCATCAGCGGCAGACCGTCCCCCACGGCAGCGCGGCGCAGCGCTTCCGGGCGGGCGGTGACGAGGGATTCGCAGGCCACCATCTCGGTGGCCACATAGGATGTTCCGAACGCGGTCGCGATCTCGCGAAAGGGCAGATCGGAAATCCCCGTCATCGGAGCGATCCAAACCCGTCCCGGGACGCGGACCGGACCGACCAGTAGCTCTTTGCTCATTTTGTGCTCAATCACCGTGCCTAACCTTTAGGCACTTCCCGCCGGGTCGTAAAGCCTGGACAGACGCCGGTTCACCGTTAAACAGCCTCATGGACTTTTCAGCCGTAATTGTCGCCGCCGGCTCTGGCCAGCGTGCAGGCCCGGGACGCGCCAAACAGTGGCGGACCCTCGCCGGCAAGCCGGTCGTCAGGTGGTCGGTCGAGGCCATGCTGGCGGCGAGCGCACGGCAAGTGGTGGTAGTCGTGCCGGCCGATGATCGCGACATCGCCGCGGCGGCCTTTGCAGGTCTCGCCGGATGGGAACTTGCGGACGGCGGCGCCACTCGGGACCAGTCGGTCTTGTCCGGGCTTTCGGCGCTGCGCGCCGATGCAGACCACCCGGTCCTTGTTCATGACGCCGCCCGCCCCTTCCTGGAACCGAAGCACATCCTTACTCTGCTGACGGCCCTGCGGGACGCCGACGGCGCCCTGCCCGCCCTTCCCGTTGCTGACACAATCAAACGGGCCGATTCCGATTTCCGCGTCATCGCAACCGTCGACCGCACCGCCCTTTGGCGGGCCCAGACCCCACAAGCCTTCCGGCTAGGGCCGCTGTCCGCCGCCTACCTGTCCTGGCCATCCGATCAGGCCCCGACGGACGACGCCGCAGTCATGGAGCGGGCCGGTGGGCGTATCGTCCTGACGCCTGGCGATACGCGCCTGATAAAACTCACCTATCCGGAGGACTTCGCCATGGCCGAACTGATGGCGGCGGGCGCCCGGGTCACCCGAATCGGTCAGGGTTTCGACGCTCACCGGTTCGGTCCGGGCGACTCGCTCTGGCTTTGCGGGGTGGAGATCGCCCACACCCAGGCTCTTATTGGCCATTCCGACGCGGACGCCGGCCTGCACGCCCTGACCGACGCGTTGCTGGGCGCCATCGGCGAGGGTGACATCGGCGATCATTTTCCGCCGACAGATCGCCAATGGCTCGGCGCGCCCTCTTCACTGTTTCTCAAGCACGCCGCCGACCTGATCGCCGGGCGCGGCGGGCGGATCGTCAATGTCGACGTGACGCTCATCTGCGAGCGTCCGAAGATCAAACCGCACCGGGACGCCATGCGCGCGCGTCTTGCCGGCCTCCTGGGTCTGTCCCTTGACAGGGTGAGCGTGAAGGCCACCACCACCGAGACGATGGGCTTTACAGGCCGCGAGGAGGGACTTGCCGCCCAGGCTATCGCGGCGGTCGACCTGCCAACCTGACCCAACGGCCCGCTTCGGCCGAAGATTCGCCCTTGAAACGTCCTGGCGGGCGATGTTGGTCTTGGCCACGCCGCTCCGGCGACGACCTGAAAGAGGAATGCCTATGTTTTCGCTGGAAATTCAGACTCTCGCCAGACTGGTGATCGACGACGCCCGTGAGCGTTCGCTGCGTATCGTCACGGCGGAGAGCTGCACAGGCGGACTTGTGGCCGCTGCGATCTGTGCTGTCCCGGGGGCGTCGGACGTCTTCGAGCGCGGCTTCGTCGCCTACACGAACCGCGCGAAACAGGAGATGCTCGGCGTGTCAGGGGACTTGATCGCCGACCTGGGCGCGGTGTCCGAACCCATCGCCCGGATGATGGCGGAGGGAGCCGTTGAGAATTCGCACGCCCACGTGGCCATTGCCATCACCGGTGTGGCCGGCCCAGGCGGCGGAACGCCGATGAAGCCGGTGGGCACGGTGCATTTCGCAACGGCGCGCGCCAACCAGTCGGTGCATCACCGCATGGAAATTTTCGACCTTGATGAGCGCTGGGACATCCAGATGGCCGCTGTGCAGACTGCCCTGGAGATGCTGCGCGACCGCCTAAGGTAACCGCAGTGATCCGGGCGGCGCATACAGATGATGAGCCCGCTGCTCGAAACAGTTGATCAGCTTGGTCACCGCACGCTCGAAATTGGCCGACAGAACCCCGTGCAGAAATCGAGAGCCGAACTCGAAGTCGATCTCGAAGCTCAACTCAGCGCCGTCTCCGGAGGGGGTGAACCGCCATCGGTTGCGCAGGTGACGAAACGGACCTGACAGCAAGTCAACCTCGATCGATGGCGCCGCCGCATCAAGACGGACTCGAGTGGCGAAGCGTTCGCGGACGATGGCGAACCGCACGGCCGCTTCGGTGTCCAGGGTGGTGACTCCGCCCCCCAGATCCTTACGGTTCCAGGTGCGCATGCTGATCACCCAGGGGACGAAATAGGGATAGCGTTCGACGTCACCCACCAGCGTGAACAGCTGCTGGGGCGTGTACGGCAGATGGCGAACGAGGGCGTGGCGCAAGGCGAGCTAGACGGCCGTTCGGGCCCCGCGCGCCGCGCGCAGTCGGGCGAAGTCTTCGCCTGCGTGATGCGACGAGCGGGTCAGGGGGCTGGCCGAGACCATCAGGAAGCCCTTGGCCCTGGCGATGGTCTCAAGAGCGGCGAATTCGTCGGGGCTCACAAAGCGGTCGATGGGCGCGTGCTTGCGCGTCGGTTGGAGGTACTGGCCAATGGTGATGAAATCGACCCCCGCCGAACGCATGTCGTCCATGACCTGCATCACCTCTTCCTTGCTCTCACCCAGTCCGACCATGAGCCCGGACTTGGTGAACATCGAGGGCGAGAGTTCCTTCACACGCTCCAGCAGACGCAGCGAGTGGTAGTACCGGGCGCCAGGCCTGATCGACAGGTACAGGCGCGGCACGGTTTCCAGGTTGTGGTTGAACACGTCCGGCCCAGAGGCGATCACACGCTCGGCGGCGGCCACCGGTTTGCGCAGAAAGTCAGGCGTCAGGATCTCGATGGTGACCCCAGGGGCAGCGGCGCGAATAGCCGTGACCACGGCAGCGAAGTGAGCCGCGCCGCCGTCGCCCAGGTCGTCGCGGTCGACCGAGGTGATGACCACATGTTTCAGACCCATCAGCGCCACGGCCTCGGCCACTCGGGCCGGTTCGCTGGAATCCAGCGGCCCCGGCAGGCCCGTCGCCACGTTGCAGAAGGCGCAGGCGCGCGTACAGGTCTCGCCCATGATCATCATCGTGGCGTGCGACTGGCTCCAGCACTCACCGATGTTGGGACAGGCGGCCTCCTCGCAGACCGTCACCAGACCATGGGACTTCACGATGCGCCGGGTCTCGCTGTACCCGGCCGATCCCGGCGCCCTGACGCGCAGCCACGGCGGCTTGGCCAGGATCGGCGAATCCGCGCGGCCCTGTTTTTCCGGGTGACGCGTCGCCCGCGCCGCATTCCTGTCGATGACTGTGGCCATGGCGCCTAGATCGTCCCTCCGGGGCCCGGGATCAAGCATGGAGCCACGCTCATCGTCCTTTGCAACTGCGACCGCCCCCTATAGCTTCATCTGCAAAACCACCAGAAAAACCCCAGGGAGGGGCCCAGACGCCATGGCCCGCGCTTTCAACGTCGCCGACAGTCAATCAACACTGTTCGACGCTCTGCTGGACGCCGCCCACCGATTTGGCGGCAAGCGGACGATCCTGGAGGATCAGGAACGGCGTCCGCTCAACTACACTGACTTCATCCGCGCCAGTTTCGCACTCGGCCGGAAGATCGCCGATATGACAACCCCGGGTGAGACGGTCGGACTTCTTATGCCATCCAGCTCCGCCGGTGTGATCACTGTCTTCGGGCTCCACGCCTTCGGTCGCATCCCGGCGATGCTCAACTTTTCCGCCGGGCTTCGCAATCTGCGAGCGGCAGTGAAGCTTGCTGGAGTGAAGCGGGTGCTGACCTCCCGTCGTTTCATTGAACAGGGCAAGCTGCACGACCTGATCGACGCTCTCGAAGAACGTTGCGAAATAACCTATCTGGAGGATCTGCGCGCCAGTATCGGCGCGGCGGACCGCCTGCGCGCCCTGGCCGATTCGCTGTTGCCACGGCAGGCCCGCGCCAAACTCAGGCCGTCCGACCCCGCGGTGATCCTGTTTACCTCGGGCAGTTTCGGCGCCCCACGCGGCGTGGTGCTGAGCCACGCCAATATTCTCGCCAATGTGGCGCAGGTGGCGGCTCACATCGAGCTCGACACCAACTGGGTGTGGTTCAATCCGCTGCCGATCTTCCACTGCTTCGGCCTGACAGCCGGCGCGATCCTGCCGATCCTGCGCGGTCTGAGAAGCTTCCAGTATCCCAGCCCGCTTCATACAAAGATCATTCCGAAACTGGTCCAGGACTCGAGGGCCAGCGTCCTGCTGGCCACGGACACTTTCATCAACCAGTACGCGCGAGCTGCGGACGCCGACGAGCTATCCGGCCTGACATTCATCGTCTGCGGCGCCGAGAAGGTGCGCGACGAGACCCACAACCTTATCGCCGAGCGCTTCGGCCCAGTTCCGGTGCTGGAAGGCTACGGCGCCACCGAAGCCTCGCCGGTCATCGCGGTCAACAAACCCAACGACAACCGCCGGGGCACGGTCGGCGGACTTCTGCCGGGCATGGAAACCCGCATCGAAGCCGTGCCCGGGATCGCCCGAGGCGGACGACTGTATGTGCGCGGCCCCAACGTGATGACCGGTTATCTGGACGCGTCGGGCGCGCTGGAGCCTCCCGTGGACGGCTGGCACGACACCGGCGACGTGGTGGAGATGACCGGTGACGGCTGGATAACGATCCTCGGTCGGGTCAAGCGCTTCGCAAAGATCGGCGGCGAAATGGTTTCCCTGACCGCGGCCGAGGATCTGGCCCTGAGCCTGTGGCCAGAAGGCCGGCACGCGGTGATCGCCGCACCCGATGGACGCAAGGGCGAACGGCTGATCCTGGTCACCGACCGCCGCGACGCTGAGGTCTCACGGCTGGTGGCCCACGCCCACGCGGTGGGCGCCTCGGACCTGGCGGTGCCCCGTCGGATCATCAAGGCAACGGAGATTCCGGTCCTGGGCTCGGGCAAGACCGACTACGTGGCCATCCAGCGCATGGCCGACGCTGAGTCGCCGGCCGTCTGACGCTCCCGCTCGCGAAGCCGGGCGGCTGCGGCTCGGCTGGCCCGCCCCCTGAGCACGGCGCGGTCGCCATCAGGGAGTTTACCGCGAATTAACTGGCGAGGGCGCGCAGCAGAGGCGATCAACACCGCCGACAGGGGGAGCGCGCGTGAGTTCGGGGATGGTCTTGGCCGCCATGATCGCAGCGACGCCGGCGATCGCCGCGCCGGCGCCGCCTTCGCCGACAAACCAGATACGGGTGATCCGCTACCCGACAGCCTTCTACGCCGCCGCCCAGCCCAACACCGCCATGGACATGCTGGCCCACACGCCCGGCTTCACCTTCGACGCCGGTCAGGCCGTACGGGGTTTCGCTGGTGCGGCGGGGAATGTTCTGGTGGACGGGGCCCGCCCGGCATCGAAGGATGACAGCCTCGACGACACCTTGCGGCGCATTCCGGCCTCATCTGTTCTCCGCATCGAGGTCATCCTCGGCGGCGCCCCCGGAATAGACATGCAGGGCAAGACCGTTGTGGCCAATGTCGTCCGCCGCCACGACATCGCCGCCAAGCTGACCATCAATGCATCGGTGACCCACGGGCTTGACGAGCAGCTTAGAGTCCGTTTGGAAACTCACGGGTGAGCGTTTCTGCGTAGAAGATTGCCGCCCATGGCTACGAGGATCATGGCTTCGGAGACGTCGAGCCGGGTCTCATAGTCGCGCACGAGACGGCGCCACCTGGTCATCCATCC
>CAIXWN010000046.1 GCA_903923135.1 uncultured Caulobacteraceae bacterium
GGATGGATGACCAGGTGGCGCCGTCTCGTGCGCGACTATGAGACCCGGCTCGACGTCTCCGAAGCCATGATCCTCGTAGCCATGGGCGGCAATCTTCTACGCAGAAACGCTCACCCGTGAGTTTCCAAACGGACTCTAAGCCCCCAGCCTCAGGCCCAGCCGACCCATCAGGAATCCGAGCCCGGCCCGCCGCCGCAGTATCAGAAGCCCCGCGGGCGGATGCTGATCTTCTGGGGCTGCGGCGAACACGCGCCGCCCGGCCAGCCCCTGGTGATTGATTTCGCCACCGTCGATCAGGCCAACGCCGCGCAGAAATTCGCCGCCCTCGGGCGCGGCCTGGCGGTGACGCCGATGCAGCCGCCGTCGCCCGGGCGCAACACCACCTATGGCGAATGGCCCAACCGCGAGACCCGCCAGACCGTGCCGGCAGAGGGCTCGCTGCAGGGCGACCATTTCGTCCACGGCGACTACGGTCCCGACATCCGCTTCAGCCTGACCGCCAACCAGGACTTCCTGCCGCCGATCCGCCTGACCACCAACGAGAAGAACCCCACCGGCTCGGCCACCCTGGCCTGGCGGCCGGTGGACGGCGCCGGCGGCTATTTCGCCACTCTTATCGGCGCCCGCGACCGGGACGACGTGGTGATGTGGACCTCCAGCGCCACCCAGACCTCGGCCTTCTCCCTGCCCGACTATCTGAGCACCGGCGAGATCCACCGCCTGGTCGCCAGTCACGCCCTGCTGGACGCCAGCCAGACCAGCTGTGTCATCCCCCAGGAGGTGGTCAACGCGGCCGGTTCCTCCGGCTTCTTCCAGCTGGCCGCCTATGCCGATGAGACCAACATCGCCTATCCGCCCCGGCCGCCGGCGCCCAAGCCCTGGAACATCGCCTGGGAGGTCAAGGTGCGCTACCGCTCCTCCACCGGTGGCATTCTCGGCATGGACATGGCCCGCGAGATGGGTGGCCGCGGGGGCGACGAGCGGCCTAACCGCAACCCCAACCAGCCGCCCCCGCGCAAACGCCCCAGCCCGTTCAACCCGCTGGGCGGCCTCGGCGGTCTGGGCAATATCATTCCATGACGCCGGCCGCGGGCGGGCGCTGACCATGTCCCCGCGCCCTTCATCCGTCGGCGACGCCTGCGGAGGTCACCATGTACGAGCGGATTCTCATTGCCTATGACGGCTCGCCCGAGGGCCTGATCGCCCTGCGCGAGGGGGCCCTGCTGGCCCGCCGCGACGGCGCCGCCCTGACCCTGATCTCGGTTCTGGCCGACACGCCGGCGGCCGTGCTGATCGAGAGCTTCGACGCCAGCGTTCTGGGCGAACGCATGGCCCGGTGCGAGGCCACCCTGGTCGGGGGGGTCAAGGAACTGGAGAGTCTGGGCCTGGCGGCGGTTCCGCGGCTGGCGTTCGGCGATCCGGCGGCGCAGATCGCCCAGGCGGCCCGCGAGGTCGAGGCCGACCTGGTGGTGCTGGGCCATCAGCAGCGCAATCTGCTCCAGCGCTGGTGGTCGGACGGGGTGGGCGCCTATGTCGCCAACCACGTGAGCGCCAGCGTGCTCATCGCCCGCCATGTGCTCAGCGATGCGGTCATCTTCAGCACGGAACCGGCGTCCGCCGAAGGCGGCGGACCGGAGGCGACGGCCCCGCCAGCGCCGGGGGCTTGACCCTCACCCGCCCACGGCGTCGCCCGCCATGCCGCCGCGGCGCCGGCCGGGAACGCGGGTGATGTCGCCGCAACTGGCCATCTTCGGGCTGTGGGGCGCCTGGATACTGTCGTGGACGGTCGCCGCCCTGTGGGCCGATCGTCCCGTGGCGCGGCCGGGCGTCGCTCTCCAGGCCTTCCATTCCGCCGCCACCGTGCTGGGCTTCTGTCTGATGCTCGGCGTGCGCACCCACCCCCATCGGGGGCCCGGGCGGCTCTGGGACGTCGGCGACCCGGTCGGCTGGGCCCTGCTCGGCCTCGCCGCCGCCGGTCTTGCCTTGTGCTGGTGGGCGCGGCTGCACCTGGGCCGCCTGTGGTCGGGTTCGGTGTCGCGAAAGGCCGGCCATCGCATCGTCGACACCGGGCCCTACGCCCTCGTCCGCCACCCCATCTACACCGGCCTGATCGTCGCCGCCTTCGCCACCGGCGCCCTGCGCGGCGCCGTCCCGCCCCTGTCGGCCGGCGTGGTCCTGACCGTGGGATTCTTCATCAAGGCCCGCCAGGAGGAGCGGTTCCTCGGCCGGGAGCTGGGCGAGGCGGACTATGAGGCCTATCGCCGCCGCGTTCCCATGCTGGTTCCGCGAATTCCGCGGCGCTGGTGGAAACCCCGCGGCGCTGTGTAGTCTGGGCGCCCAGCCACCCGCGGATCCGCCATGACCGACTATGACGCCCTCTATCCCGCCTTCCGCTTCGACCGTCCGGGCGACGGCCTGCTGCGCCTCACCTTCGACGCGCCGGGGCTCAATTCGGTCTCGCCCGACGCCCACCGCCAGATCGCCGACATCTGGCCCACCGTCGACCGCGACACCGACGTGCGGGTGATGCTCATCCAGGGGGCCGGCAAGGGGTTCTCCTCGGGCGGCTCGTTCGAGCTTCTCGAATCGATGACCTCCGGCTTCGAGAACCGCACCCGGGTGATGCGCGAGGCCCGCGACCTGGTCACCAACATCATCGCCTGCTCCAAGCCGATCGTCTCGGCGATCCACGGCCCGGCCGTGGGCGCGGGTCTGGTGGCGGCCATGCTGGCCGACGTCTCCATCGCCGCCCGGACCGCCCGCATCATCGACGGTCACACCCGGCTGGGCGTGGCCGCCGGCGACCACGCCGCCATCTGCTGGCCGCTGCTCTGCGGCATGGCCAAGGCCAAATACTATCTGCTCACCTGCGAGACCCTCACCGGCGAGGAGGCCGAGCGCATCGGCCTGGTCTCCCTGGTCGTCGACGACGATCAGGTGCACGCTCGCGCCCTGGAGGTGGCCACCCGGCTGGCGGCCATGTCCCAGACCGCCCTGCAGTGGACCAAGCACAGCCTCAACCACTGGTACCGCTCCGCCGGCCCGGCCTTCGACGCCTCCCTGGCCTATGAGTTCATCGGTTTTGGCGGCCCCGACGTGCTGGAGGGCATCGCCTCCCACCGGGAAAAGCGCCCGCCGGTGTTCAACCGCTGATGATCGGGTCCTGCTGGCCGAGCCGCCGCGCCCGCTCCACCAGCTCATGTTCCCGCCAGGTGATGTAGAGGGTCGAGGCGATCACCACGCCGGCGCCGATCAGGGTCAGGCCCTGCGGGACCTCGCCGAACAGGAAGAACCCGGCCGCGGCCGAGAACACCAGGCGGGTGTAGTCGATGGGGGCCATGGCCGCCGCGTCGGCCGCCTGCATGCCCTTGATGTAGCAGGCCTGGTTGACGGTCGCGATCACCCCCATCAGGCACAGCAGGCCCAGGTCGCCCGGGGTCGGCCAGCGCCAGGTGAACAGGGCCAGGGGCAGGGCGAAAACCACCCCCAGCGCCGCGCTCCAGTAGAGCAGGGTCGATGGCGGGTGGTCGCGCGTCAGGGCCTTCATGCCGGTGACGGTGAAGGCGAACAGCAGCGACGAGGCCAGCATGCACAGCTGCGGCGCGCCGATGCCGCCGTCCTTGCCGCCGGGGTGCAGCATGATCAGCACGCCGGCGAAGCCCGCCACCGCGGCGCCGATGCGGTTGGGGCCCATCTTCTCGCGCAGCATGAACGCCGCCAGGGGCACCAGCCACAGGGTGCGGGTGAACGACAGGGCGTTGGCCTCCGCCAGGGGGATCTTCTGGAAGGCGTAGAACTGCAGCATCAGCCCGACCGTCCCGGCGCCGGCGCGGAAGATCAGAATGCCCGGCCGGGTGGTGGCGAAGGCCCGCACCGGATGGCGCAGGATCCACGGGGCCAGCACGATCAGGCCGGCGGCCTGGCGGTAGAAGGCCTGCAGCGGCGCCGGATAGTCCTTGCCCAGGAACTTGATCAGGGTGGTCATGGCCGTGAACGTCACCGCCGACAGCAGCATCCACAGGGCCCCGCGCAGGCCGGGCGACAGCCCGGCGCGCGGCGGGTCGGGGGTCAGGGTCATCGCCGGATCGGCCATCCGGGGCTGTTAGGCCGCCCCGTCCCGCGCGTCGAGGGCGCCGCGGCGGTTTTCCCCGTTGCCGGGCGCCCCCGTCGGCGGGGTGATGCCGGGTCCTTCGTCTGGCGGTCGGGCGCGGCCCCTGTGGGCGGCGGCGCGGGCGCGGCGGCGAAGCGCCGTTCGCAAGGTCCGGCGGGAAGTCATGCCCCGGCCGGACCGGTTCCCTGGCCTGGCCACCTTGATGGGGTGTCCATGCGGAAGTCGCACAGGAGCGCAAGGAAGGCGCTCCAGTCCCTGAATTCCATGGCCGCGGGAGCCCTCTTGGCTCAATCAATCAGACTGTAGCACAACGGCAAGATGACGGATGCGCGCGACGTCTGATGCGTTGCGGCGGGGGCATCCTGGCGAGGGGAGCGATCGTTGACGACTCACAAGAACGATGCCCGGGGCTGGACTCGCCGAACGGCGCTCACCGGCGGTGTCGCGTCCGGCGGGGCGCTGGCGCTGGCGCTGGGCGCGCGTGCGCGGGCGGCGTCAGGGGTGGCCGGCGACCTGGGCGGTCGCTAGGGTCGGCATCATCGCTGCAATGGCAGCCGCCAGCGCCCCGGGTGCGCCGCCCCCGGCCGGGGCGGATATTAGGCCGCCGACCGCCGTGATGCTGACGCCATCGACCATGACGCCCCCCAGCA
>CAIXWN010000047.1 GCA_903923135.1 uncultured Caulobacteraceae bacterium
CCAGTCGGACGACCAGCGGCACCTGCAGACCCATTTCATTGACCGCGGCGATGACCCCTTCGGCGATGATGTCGCAGCGCATGATGCCGCCGAAGATGTTCACCAGGATGCCCTTCACGTTCGGGTCGGCGGTGATGATCTTGAAGGCCGCGGTGACCTTTTCCTTGGAGGCGCCGCCGCCGACGTCGAGGAAGTTGGCAGGCTCGGCGCCGTAGAGCTTGATGATGTCCATGGTCGCCATGGCCAGACCCGCACCGTTCACCATACAGCCGATTTCGCCGTCCAGCGCGATGTAGCTGAGGTCGTACTTGGAGGCCTCGATCTCCTTGTCGTCTTCCTCGGATTCGTCACGCAGGGCGGCGATGTCAGGGTGACGGTACAGGGCGCTGTCGTCGAACGACACCTTGGCGTCGAGCACCACAAGCTTGCCCTCGCCGGTGACGATCAGCGGATTGATCTCCAGCATGCTCATGTCGTCCTGAATGAACGCCTTGTAGAGCGCCGGCAGCAGGGTGCGCACCTGCTTGGCCTGGTCACCAGTCAGCTTCAGGGCCTTGGCCAGGTGCTGGGCATGGTGCGGCCACACGCCGGTTGCCGGGTCGATGGAGAAGGTGATGATCTTTTCCGGTGTGGCGTGCGCCACCTCCTCGATGTCCATGCCGCCCTCGGTGGAGGCGACCACCGACACCCGGCTGGTCTCCCGGTCCACCAGCAACGATAGGTAGAGTTCGCGGGCGATGGCCGCGCCTTCCTCGATGTAGAGGCGACGGACCAGACGCCCCTTGGGGCCGGTCTGGTGGGTCACCAGGGTCATGCCCAGCATGCGTTCAGCTTCGGCGCGCACACCTTCGACCGACTTGACCACCTTGACGCCGCCGCCCTTGCCGCGGCCGCCAGCGTGGATCTGCGCCTTGACCACCCATACCGGGCCGCCAAGGGCTTCGGCGGCGGCCACCGCCTCTTCCACGGAAAAGGCCGCGGAGCCTTGCGGCACGGGGACCCCGAAGGTCTTGAGGACGGCCTTGGCTTGGTGCTCGTGGATGTTCATGGCGCGCTGGAATTCCGGTCTGAGGAGAGGCGGCCGGTTATAGGTAGCGCCCCCCGACCATGCAACGGAAAGCCGCGGACCCGGCTAGGAGGTTTTGCCCATGACCGCCGTGGCCCGGCGTTCCAGCTTGCCCCAGCCCACGCGATAGCCGCGGATGGCCGAGACCACCGACTTCACCACGACATAGTACATCAACTGGCGATAGCCGAAGCGCTGGATGGGCAGCCAGACCAGGTCCTTCCAGGGGGCCTTGCGTTCCAGCGCCATCCCCAGCGCTCCCGCCGACAGGTCCAGGAAGATGAACGCCGCCCAGTAGAACACTGACCGGATGAAGTTGTCCGGCGACCATTCGACAGGGTGGAAGGCGCGGCCGTAGAGGGCCCAGATCAGTGAGGAGACGATCGCCAGGTCGACCAGGGGCGCCGCCACGGTGAGGAAGATCTGGAACAGCCAGATCTGCGGCAGGGCGACGAAGCCCAGTACGGGCCGTTTGGTGTTGAACAGGGCCGAGCGGTGCTTCCAGAGGCATTGCAGGGTGCCGAACGACCAGCGGAAGCGCTGGTTGAGCAGGCCCCTCACCGTGTCGGGAGCTTCGGTGTAGGCGCGCGCCGACGAATCGAACTCCACTCGCCAGCCGGCCCGTTGCACGGCCAGGGTCAGGTCC
Organism: uncultured Caulobacteraceae bacterium; assembly: GCA_903923135.1. Taxonomy (GTDB): domain Bacteria; phylum Pseudomonadota; class Alphaproteobacteria; order Caulobacterales; family Caulobacteraceae; genus Acaudatibacter; species Acaudatibacter lapponiensis. The sequence goes on from CAIXWN010000047.1 coordinate 1,713, forward strand.
TGGTCCTCCGCCAGGGTGTCGGAGGGATAGCCGCCCAGTTCCGTCAACACCGACCGCCGCCAGGCCCCGACCGCCCCGGGGACGACAGTCACCGCACCCAGGACCGCCAGCGCCCGGCGTTCGAGGTTCTGGGCGGTGACGTATTCCAGGGCCTGCCAGCGGGTGATCAGGTTCAGCCGGTTGCCCACCAGGGCGTTGCCGGCGACGGCGCCGACCCGCGGATCGACGAACCACCGGGCCAGCTGCGGCAGGGTGTCCGGCGGGAACAGGGTGTCGGCGTCCAGCGCCACGACGATCTCGCCGGCGGTCTGAAGCAGACCGCGGTTCAGAGCCCGCGCCTTGCCGCCGTTCTCGAAGGTGAGCAGCTTCACGCGTGGCTCGTCGCCGAACGCCGCCTGCACCACCGCAGAGGTGGCGTCCTTGGAGCCGTCGTCCAGCACAAGCACTTCAAGCCGGGGCCAGTGCGACCCCAGGATGCGGCGCACCGATTCGACGATCACCTTCTCTTCGTTGAAGCAGGGGATGAGCACACTGATCAGCGGCCCGGTGTCCGGGTCGAGCATGGCCGGCTCGCGTCCGGGTTCCAGGATCCGGTGCCACAGGGCCAGGACGGCCATGAACGCAAGGCGCGCCAGGCCCAGGACGATGGCTACCAGGAACAGCGCCTGCATTGCCTCGTTGACGTACCGGAAGAAGCCGAAACCGAGCCGGTCCAGCCACAGGTCCAGCCCGCTGCGCGAGGTGGGCGGCAGGGCGTCGGCGCGGCTCATCCCGGCCAGCTGCTCCATGGTCACCAGGCGGTAGCCGTTGGCCCGCAGGGCGTCGATCAGGCCCGGCAGGGCCGCCACGGTGCGGCTGCGGTCGCCGCCGGCGTCATGTAACAGCACAACCTGGCCCTCGGTTTCCCCGGTCACCTTCAGGCGATCGAGCGTCCGGCTGATGATCAGGGCGGGGTCGGGCTTCTGCCAGTCGTCGGGATCGACGCGCAGGCCGGCGATCAGATAGCCGAAACCCTGGGCCTGTTTCAGCGGCTCCACTTCGCCCGGAGTCGACGGCTCGGCGTCTCCGAAGAAGGGCGGCCGGAAGAAGCGCATCGAGCGGCCGGTAAGGACCTCGAACAGCCGTTGCGTGGTGTTGATCTCCAGGCTGGTCTGCGCTGGCGGCGTCACGGCGATGTTGGGATGGGTCCAGGTGTGGTTGCCCACCAGGTGGCCCTCTCTCACCTCACGGGCGACAAGGTCGGGGCGCGCCTGCATGTTCTGGCCGATGACAAAGAACGTCGCCGGCGCCTGTTTGGCCTTCAGCACATTCAGGATCAGCGGCGTCCAGCGGCCGTCCGGGCCGTCGTCGAAGGTCAGCGCCACCCACCCGGGGTGCGAGCCGTACCGGTCGATCACATACTCCGTGGGCATGACTTGATAGACTTCGCCGGAAATCAGGCCGGTTTCGGGATCGATCTCCACCGAGCGACGCCCACTCATCGGCGAGTTGTCCACGTGCAGGATTTCTCCGGAGCCATCGAAGGTCACTCCGACGCTGGGCTCGATTCCCTCCAGACCCACCGGCCTCACCGAATCGTAGGGCTGCTTGAAGAAGCGCCAGACCGAGGGGTCCTCGCCGCCCATCCGCCAGATGGCGTAGCCCTGCGGACGGTAGGCGTCCGAGACCTTGATCTGATTGAACACCGTGGCGACGTCGAGGAACCAGACGATGTGCTTGCGCTGATCGTCGTCGACATACTGGAAGCCCGGGTTGAGGGCGTCATCGTCCAGACTGACCTCGGCGCTGGCGTCGTGCGCCAGCTGGGTCGCGTCATAGAAGGTGACGGCCTCGGCCTTGGCCGGCCCTTTGTCGTCCGCCAGGGTCCAGTTGTAGCCATAGGCCCCGAAGGTGACCACGGTGTGGGAGGGGTCCAGCTGGCGCATGTCCAGGGCCAGGGTGCGCTCGAACCACTCCTGCGACGCCGTCGGGCCCGCGTCGCCGGTTCCCCAGTGCTGGTCATAGGCCATCAGCACCACGGTGTCGGCGGCGTCCCTGAACTTCGGCAGCGACCAGGAGTCGTCGGCGAACGGCACCGACACCCAGACCTCCCGGCCCATGGGCTTCAGCGCCGCCCGCACCTTGGCCAGGAAGGCCGGATACTGGGCCAGCGCCGGCTTCGACAGGTTCTCGAGATCGAAGACATAGCCGGCCCAGCCCCTCTGCCGCGCCAGCACCACCAGATTGCGGATCAGGGCGTCCTGGGCGGCGGGATAGAGCAGCAGATTGTTGGCCAGGGGCCCGTCCGAGAGGCCGTTGTGGCCGTTGTGCACCATCGGCAGCACCGAAGGCGGGGTCTTGGCGCCGGCCACCAGGGCTTCAGCGAACGGGTCCGAGGTCACCGCCACGCGGCCAAGCGATCCGTCCAGCAGAATCCATTGCGGCGAGATCACATCCAGCTGGTCCACGTGATGGCGCAGCGAGACGCGCGAGTCCTCGTCCCAGGTCACGTAGAAACCCACGGACAGCGGTCGCGCCTGTGACCCGGCCCCGGCCCTGGCCGGACGCGGAATCTTCCGCCAGCCCGCCGGCCGCCTGAACTTGTGGGCCGTTTCCACGTGCAGCGCCTGCAGCACCTGGGGGTCCTTGAGCGTCAGTTGCGGCAGGCGCGGGGCGAAGGCGAGGGTGGCGAAGAAGGCGGCCACGATGAGGGCGGCCACCGACACCAGCATGCCCACGCCGAAATTGGCGCGGCGCGCCCGTCGGCCGGTGGGGTCGTGGAAAATGAAATCGTCCATCGTCGCGGTTCAGGCTCTGCGCTTCCAGGCTTTCACGGCCATGCCCCCCGGCGGCCGTCAATCCCTGTCGTGGTTGCTCCGGGCGCGGGTCCGCCGCTCGGGGCCGGAACATGACCGAAGCCCCGGATGTTGCAAGGGCGACATTTCGATATCCGCCGGCTTGACAGCCCGCGGCGCCCGGCGTCTTCAGCCGGAAGTACCTTCTGTCGGCTTGCACGGGGAGCTTGGCGATCGCGTGACGCGGCCTGGGGCGGGCATGACGGATCAACCCGGCCGTTTGCGCCGCCTGTGGCGGATCGCACGCGCCGGCGACTTGCCGCGCGTTCTGGTGGTGGTGGCGATCGTCGGCGCCGTACTGGCCATTTCCGGCGGATTTGGCACGGGTGGCCTGCCCCTGGCGGGACGTCTGGCCTACTGGATGGGCATGGTCATCGCCGGCGCGGTGCTGGGCCGCTTCGGCGGCCGACTGCTCATCCCGCGGCCGTGGTTCGAAACCCGGCCAGTCGCCGCCGCAGGGCTGATGGTTCTCATCATCGGCCTGCCGATGACCGTCATCTCGGCTTTGGGGATCGCCCTGTTGAAGGGGATCGCCTTCAACGTCGCCCTGGTCGTCGAGATCCTGCCGACGGCCCTGGTCCTCACGGCCGGCATGACGGTTTTGGGTCTCATGGTTCAGTCCCGCGCCGCGGTGGAAACCCATGTGGCCGCCGCCGGCGCGCCGCCGCCGCGGTTTCTGGCCCGCCTGCCTGAACGGCTAGCGGGGGCCGCCCTGTGGGCCGTCGAGGCGCAGGACCACTACCTTCGCCTGCACACCTCGCTTGGCCAGGAGTTGATCCTCATGCGGCTCGCCGACGCCCTGGCGGAACTCGAGGGCATCGAGGGGGCCCGCACCCATCGGTCCTGGTGGGTGGCGCGCGACGCCGTGGTCAGCATCGAACGGGCCGAAGGTCGGGCGGTCCTGACACTGCCCGGGGGAACCAGAGCCCCGGTCAGTCGCGCCTACGCCAGGGCGCTGCGCGACGCCGGGTGGTTCTAACCTAGCCGAGCGAAGGCTCGATCACCTTGCAGGCGTCGATCAGGCCCTGCACCGACGCGACGGACCTTGCGAACATGTCCTTCTCGGTGTCGTCCAGCGGGAATTCCAGGATGCGCTCGGCGCCGCCGGCCCCGATCACCGTGGGCACGCCCACGTAGAGGCCGGTGAGGCCGTACTGGCCCGACAGGAAGCTTGCGCAGGGCAGGACCCGCTTCTGGTCCTTCAGATAGGCCGTGGCCATGGCGATGGCGCTCTCGGCAGGAGCGTAGAAGGCCGAGCCGGTCTTCAGCAGGGCGACGATCTCGCCGCCGCCGCCGCGGGTGCGCTTGACGATGGCGTCGAGGGCTTCCTGGGTGATCTTGCCCTGGCGCACCCACTCGGGCAGCGGCAGGCCACCGACGGTGGAGTGGCGAACCATCGGCACCATGTCGTCGCCATGGCCGCCGAGGGTCCAGGCATGGATGTCCTGCACGGACACCCCCAGGGCCTCTGACAGGAAGAACCGGAATCGCGCCGAATCGAGCACGCCGGCCATGCCGATCACCTTTTCATGCGGCAGGCCCGAGAACTCCCGCAGCGCCCACACCATGGCGTCCAGGGGGTTGGTGATGCAGATCACGAAGGCGTTCGGCGCATGGGTCCGGATGCCCTCGCCCACGGCCTTCATCACCTTCAGATTGATGCCAAGCAGATCGTCGCGGCTCATGCCCGCCTTGCGCGGCACCCCGGCGGTAACGATGCACACGTCCGCCCCGGTGATGTCAGCATAGTCGCTGGTCCCCTTCAACAGCGAGTCGGCGGCGAAAACCGGCGTCGCCTCGTTGAGGTCCAGAGCCTTGCCCTGCGGCACGCCGTCGACGATGTCGAACAGGACGACGTCGCCCAGGGCCTCGCGCGCGGCGATATGAGCCAGGGTGCCGCCGATCATGCCGGCGCCGATGAGGGCGATTTTCGCGCGAGCCATGAGGGCTGTCTCCGTGTTGAGGTAAGTGTAAAAAGGCGCGCGCGGTCTAGACCCCCGCGCGCGCGGCTGCAAGGTTGCGACGTGTTCGCGACAGACCCCGCCTTCGAATCCGGCTCCCGCTTCCTGACCGCGCTGGCCCTGTGCGAGGTGCGCCTGCAGGCCGACGCGCGTTTCCCCTGGCTGATCCTCATCCCGCGCGTCGACGGAGCGCGGGAGATCGAGGACCTGAGCCTGGCGGAAAGGGCGGGTCTGATCGAGGAGACGGTGCGGGCCGGTCGGGCGGTGCGGGCCATGGGTGTGGCGCTGGGACGGCCGGTCTCCAAGCTCAATGTCGCCAACCTGGGCAACATCACCCCTCAATTGCATGTCCATGTGGTGGGACGCCGGCCGGACGACACCGTCTGGCCCGGCCCGGTGTGGGGGGCAGGTGCGCCGGTCCCCTACGGCGCGGCCGAAGCGTCTGCCGTGAGCGCGGCGGCGCTGGCCGCGCTCGCCTGATCCGTCCTGTTTGGCTGGGGCGTCGCCGCCGTGGCCGCGCTGGAGGCGAAGTGACCAAAGTCATGCCGGGCGATCGCTCCCAGCCGCGCCACCAGGTCGGGAATTCGCAGGCTGTTCTCCATCATCCAGTCGAAACCGCGGTCGCGCGTGTCGTCCTCCTCTGGCCGGGCGTCGTCCACGGAATCGAGGATTCCGTCCAGCGGCATGGCGATCTGGACCACCAGGCGATGCAGATCGGCCCTCAGGGCCGGGTCGCGCAGGTCCACCAGGGTCTCCCGGTTCCGCTCATAGATGTCGATCTCCCGGCGGGCGGAGCGCAGCATGCGACGGGTGACCGGGCCGTAGGCCGGCGGAAAGGCGCGGATGCGGTCAGCCGACTCCAGGAGGACCTTCAGGGTGGACAGCACCTCGCCGAAAAGCAGGGCGGCGGAGCGTTCGCGCTCGCGCCGGCGGACGTGGGCCTCAAGCTGGTTGGCCAGCACGCCGCTGACGGTCGCCAGCACCGCGCCCAGCACCACCGCCACCAGGGTTTCGTTCGAGTGGCCCGTTTCCGGGAATTCCAGTCGCATGGCTCAGCCGCCCCCCAGCCCCTTCACAGGCCCGCCGCCGTTTCGGTGACGAAGCGCTCGAGAAGCGGGTTGAAGCGCTCCGGCGCCTGCCAGAACGGGGCGTGACCCAGACCTGCCAGGCTGTGCGTGCGCCCGTCCCACAGGTTGGCCCAGGCGATGTCGTTGAAATAGTCGGCGATGATGAATTCGTCGTCCGCGCCGTTGACGACGGCCAGCGGCGTGGGGGCCGTCTCGACGATCCGCCGCTGGTCATCGGAGCGGCCTGACAGGGCGTCGGCGAAGAACGTTTCCCGGGCCAGGCCATGGGTGCGGCGGGCGGCCTCGAGCAGGAACGGCTCGAAGGAGGCGCCGGCGCCGGCCGTGGCGCGGGCGTAGGCCTCGGCGTCGCCCTCCGCCCAGTTCGCCGACCCGGCCAGGGCCATCTGCGCGGTCTGCCGGAAGCCCAGAGCGAAGCCGCCGTTGGGAACAGGCGGCGTGCCGCTGATCATAACCCCGGTCAGGCCGGCGAAACGCGAGATCATCTCCAGGGCCACGTGGCCGCCGAGCGACCAGCCGAACACCGCCGCGCGGCGGATGTCCAGGGCGTCCAGAATCGCCAGAGCGGCTCGGGCATAGCCGCCCAGGGTGTAGGCGCTGGCCGGATCGCGGGCGTCGCCGGACTCGCCGTGACCGGGCAGATCCATGGCGATCAGCCGCAGGCGGCTCGCCATCGGGGCCTCGAACTGGCGGCGAAAGATCATCTTGCACGAGGAATTGCCATGCAGCATCAGCACGGCCGGGCCATCGCTCCGGCTGTCGCGCACCGAGATGCCGGCGAAAGGCGTTTCGATCATCCGGGTGGACATGGCCCGTCGGACCTCCCTTTGCCTCACGCGCCCTGGCCGGCCCGGTCCTCGAACAGATAGGGCTCGAGGCTCGCCTGGGCCGCGCTGCGGAACTTGTGCCAGCGGTTGCCGCCGTAATAGGCCAGACTGCCCGGCTCCGCCGCGCCGTCGCCGTTGTAATAGGTCAGGCAGTCCCTGAGCGGCGCGGTGGCGATGTCCGCCTTGCGACAATGCTCCGCATAGGCGGCCTCCGGCTCGGCCCTGACATCGACGACCGCCGCGCCGCGCTCCTGCATCGTCTTCAGCATCCAGACCACATAGTCGGCGTGGGCGTCGATGGCGTCGGTGAAGTTGAAGCTGCCGCCGCCACCCTGGGGTCCGGAGACGATGAACAGGTTCGGGAACCCCCGGCTGTGCAGACCAAGGAACGTCCGCACCCCCTCCGAGGCCCATTTCTCGGTCAGGGTCCGGCCATCGCGGCCGGTGATCAGGTTGAACGTCGACGTCGCCATCCACTGGAAGCCGGTGGCGTAGATCAGCACGTCCAGAGGATAGTCCACGCCGTCATGCACGACGCCGGTCTCGTTGATCCGGCGCACCCCGGTGGGCGCGGTGTCGACCAGGCGCACATGCGGCAGGTTGAAGGTCGGCAGATATTCGTCGTGGAAGGTCGGCCGCTTGCAGCCGTAGGGGTAGTAGGGTTTCAGCGCGGCGGCGGTCTTCGGGTCCTTGACGATGGCGTCCACCCGGGCCCGGATCTGCTCCATGATGCGGAAGTTGGCGTCGAGCTGCTTGTCGATCATCTCCTCGGCGCTGAGCATCCGTTCGTACTGCTTGCGTTCCTTGAAATCGTCCACCTTGCCGGAAAGGTAGTCGTCGTTGGCCTGGATGGCCGTGCGCCCCGCGGATATCCTGGCGAACCGGGCCCGCCGGGCCCGCGCCCAGCCTGGCTCGTTCGCCCAGGTCCGTTTCTCTTCCTCGGTGGTCGCGCGCTGGTCGCGCACGTCGATGGACGAGGGGGTGCGCTGGAAGACGACGAGCTCCCCCGCCACCTTCGCCAGCTCGGGAATGGCCTGCACCGCCGTGGCGCCCGTGCCGATGATACCGACGCGCTTGCCCTTCAGATCCACATGATAGTTCCAGCGCGAGGTGTGGAAGGCCTCGCCTCGGAACGTCTCCATGCCCTCGATGCGCGCCAGCTTCGGGGTCGTCAGGATGCCGTTGGCCAGCACCACGAAGCGCGCCCGCATGCGGTCGCCGCGATCGGTCGCCACGATCCAGCGCCCGCTCGCCTCATCCCAGGTGGTGGCGTCCACCGTGGTGTGGAACAGGCACTGCTCATAGAAGCCGAATGTCTCGGCCATCGACTGGCAGTATTCGAGGATCTCGAAGCCCGAGGCGAACTTCATCGTCGGCACATAGCCCGTCTCTTCGAGCAGGGGCAGATAGCTGTAGGCCTCGACGTCGCAGGCGATGCCGGGATAGCGGTTCCAGTACCAGGTGCCGCCAACATCGCCGCCCTTCTCGCAGAAGCGGACATCGGTGAACCCGGCGGCGCGCAGTTTGTGCCACAACAGCAGGCCGGCGAAACCGGCGCCGACCACCAGGATCTCGCAGTCGTCGTTGAGGGCCTCCCGCTTGACGGGAGGGGCCGAGTAGACGTCGGCCAGGTACTTCGCGAAATCGCCCTCCATGGCCATGTAGTCGGCGGCGCCGCGGCGGGCCTCCTTGAACTGTCGGTACCTGGCCTGTTCCTCGGCGTTGAAGGTCGCGCCCGGCGGCAGCTCGGGCAGGGTTTTCAGCGCCGCGTCGGTGACGATGGCGTAGCCTTTTCCGGCGATCCGGTCGGTGGCTTTGGCGGCGCGCGTGTGGAAGATCTTCCGGCCGCTGGCGGGATCGATGCGGATCGGGGCGGTCATGGGCGTTTCCCTCTGGATTGTCCGGGCCTTCGGCCTTCCTGTTGGCCGAACTCTACGGGGGATCGGGGCCGCATCGCAACGTGCGTCGTCGGGCGGCGCGGGCAGCGATCACCGAGACTGCAGAGTTGCCTAAAATGCCATGTTTAATTCGACAGGCGTTGCTTCAAGGACGTCAAAACAGGGTTTGAATGCGGGAAATACGACCTTTCACCTGGAGCCGGTGAGATGTCATACGGTCTTCGAGGGTGGTCTGAAGCGTTTCAGTTTCGAAAGCGACGTTCCCCTTGCCGCCCACGACCCGTGTTCTGTTTCTCTCTCCGGGTAACTCGGCCCGGTCGATCATCGCCGAGTCGGTTCTTGGCCGTCTGGGCGTCGGGCGTTTCGTGGCGGCTTCCGCGGGCATTCAGCCGCGGGGCTACGTGCAGCCTCGTGTTCTGGCCATCCTGGCGGCTCTCGGCTATCCGACCGCCGATCTGCACTCGAAATCCTGGCGGGTGTTTGCGACGTCGGGCGCTCCAGTGTTCCACCATCTCATCAGCCTGTGCGACGAGGAATCCTGGCCCCACGAGCACTGCCAGGCCGCCCGCAGTCGCGAGGTCGAGACGCCGTGGCGAAAGCCCGATGTCTCGCTCTGCCGCCAGGCGCTGCGAGGCGACTGTTCCGCCTGGCCCGGCCGACCGACAACCGACGTCTGGCGGATCGCCGACCCCATGGCGCCTCATCCACCGGGGGCCCTGATGGACATGATCCTGGCTGAGACCGTCCGCGACCTGCGCGAACGGATCGAAACACTGATCGACAATTCACCCTGAGGCGCTTTGCCGCCGTGAGGCAGGTTTCAGGTCGTTACCGAGAGCGCCTTAGGGCGACCCTGTGTCGGCCTCGGCCGCTCGTCATCCATCCCGCCCACGCTCCGTGCCGTGTTTCCGTCAGTCCCAGGGTCACGGACTCCGATCCGCGGTCCGGCGTCAGGACGATCGTCAGTTGTCCGTGGCCCAGTCCGATGGACGTCACCCCGCCGATGGTCGTCGACGCCCCCGGCCCGCGCCAGGCGGCGTCCAGAGGCCCTGAACCCGGTGGGGGATCGCTGATCTGCAGTCGGTAGAGCTGATGGCGGCGGGCGTCGTAGAGGGTCCAGGCCCCATCCAGGGGTCCCTGCAAGGCCACCGCCGCCGCCGAGTCCCGCAGCCGCGCCTCCAGCGGGCCCGCACCGTTCCCTGGCGAGGCGGCGGAGAGGGCCAGGGCGGCGACCAGACCGATCATCGAGGGCTAGTCAGGTCTGCGACGCGGCGATGGCGTCGGCGACGGCCGTCAGCCTCACAGCCTGGTCTCGGTGCAGCAGTTCGGCCAGGCGGCCATCCACCCGCAGGGCGCCCTTGCCGGCGTTCTCCGGGGCGTCGAAGGCGGCGATCACAGCCCGAGCCCAGGCGACCTCCTCCGCAGCCGGACTGAACACCGCATTGCAGATCTCCAGGTGACTGGGGTGGATCAGACTCTTGCCGTCGAAGCCGAAATCCACGCCCTGACGGCAGACCCGCTCGAGGGCGACGAGGTCGTCGATCTCGTTGTGCACGCCGTCCAGAACGGCCAGGTCATGAGCCCGGGCGGCCATCACCGTCAGCGCCATGGCCGCCAGGAACGGGGCCCGGTCGGGCGTCTGGCGCGCGCCCATCTCCTTGGCCAGATCGTTGGTTCCCATGCACAGGGCGTCCAGCCGTGAGGGCGTGGCGGCGATGGCGTCGATTCCCAGGATGGCCTGCGGCGTCTCGATCATCGCCCAGAGGCGGGTGTGCGGCGGGGCCGCGGCCAGGGCCGCGTCATAGGCGGCGATGTCGCCGGGGTTGCGGATCTTCGGCGCCAGCACCCCGTCCGGGCCTGCCGCCGCGGCTGCGGCCAGATCGGCCGCGCCCCACGGCGTCGACAGGGCGTTGACGCGGATCACCATTTCCCGCCGGCCGAAACCGCCCGCCTTCACCGCCGCGACAGCGTCGTCCCGGGCGCGGTCCTTGGCGTCGGGCAGCACCGCGTCCTCCAGGTCCAGGATCACCACGTCGCAGGCGAGCCCGCGGGCCTTCTCCACCGCGCGGGGGTTGGAGGCGGGCATGTAAAGCGCGCTGCGGCGGGGTCTGGCGGGGTGCGACATAAACGGGAGGCTCCGTGACGAAACCGAGTCCTTAGGCCATAATGGGCGGACCATGACCATCCGATACGACAAGAGCGCGCGCAACGTCCTCGGCGGAGAACTGGAGCCCTGCTCCCTTGATCCGCTGACCGGGTTCTACCGCAACGGCTGCTGCGAGACCGGCCCGGAAGACACCGGTCAGCACACCGTATGCGCGGTGATGACCCAGACCTTCCTGGCGTTTTCCATGGCCGTGGGCAACGACCTGTCGACCCCACGCCCGGAATACGACTTCCCAGGTCTCAATCCGGGCGACCGCTGGTGCCTCTGCGCACCACGCTGGAAGGACGCTCTCGACGCCGGAGTGGCGCCGCCGGTGGTCCTGGCCGCCACCCACGAGGAAGTACTGGCGATCATGCCGCTGGGGGTGCTGCGCGACCACGCGGCCAGGGTCTGAGCGGATAGGACCGCTCCAGCCGGTAAAGCGAACCGCTGCGGCTGCGCCAGCTTGAATAGAGTCCGAACCGCTCCACGGTGAACGGTCCGGTCCGCAGCAGATTGTGGGCCTGGGTCCAGGCGGCCGCCGGTCCGCTCTCAAGGCCGCTGGCGTAGGCCAGCGTGACATGGGGCCTCCAGGCTCGCCTGTCCGGCTTCAGGCCCGCCTGCCGGGCCGCGCTTTCGCAGCGCCGGCGCAGGCGCGCCAGCGGCTCGCCGGGCTCGACGCCGGCCCAGAGGGCGTGAATGCCGTTCTCATCGCCAAAGGCGCCCACGCCGCCAAGACTCACATCGAACGGGGAGGTCACGATCGCCCCCAGGGCGGCGTCCAGATCATCGGCCTGGCCCTCGGTCACCTCGCCGGCGAACCTGAGGGTGATGTGCAAGTTTTCCGGCGGGCTCCAGTGCGCGCCGGGGACTCCGCTGGCGAGCGGGGCCAAGGCCCCTGCCGTTTCCTCCGGCACGGCGATGGCGACGAACAGACGGATCACCGCGACCTCTTCAGGCTCCGGGCCACCAGCGGCGCCAGCCGACCGGCGATGATGTTGACCCCCGCCGGATTGGGGTGGATGCCGTCGGCCTGGTTCAGGGCCGGCACGCGCGCGACCCCGGCCAGAAGATCGGCGTAGAGCGCCACCCCCTCGCTCCGGGCCACGGCGGCGAACACCGCATCGAAGTCGCGGGCGTAGTCGGCGCCGATGGCTCGCGGCGCGGTCATGCCGGCCAGGATCACGCCGATGCGGCGCGACTTCAGCCGCCGCACGATCCGCTCGAGATTCGACCGCGTCGTCTTCGGATCGAGCCCCTGGAGCAGATCGTTGCCTCCCAGCGCCACCAGGCAGAGCGACGTGTCGGACTGAACCGAGAAATCCACGCGGGCCAGGGCGTCGGCGGTGGTGTCGCCGGAGACGCCGGCGCCGCGCACCGTGGCCGGCGCGCCGATCCGCGCCAGGGCCGCCTGCAGCCGGGCGGGCAAGGCGGAGGCGGCCGGCAGTCCGTAGCCGGCGGTGATCGAGTCGCCCAGGATCGTGAGAACAGGGAGCGTCTTGGCGAGGGCGGGCCACGCCGCCAGGGCCGCCGCGCCGGCCAGCCAGGCGCGCCGGCTGTGACACAGTGATGGTGCGTTCGACATTCTCGACCCTATGTAGGAAACCTCTCCGTCCCTCAATCTCCGGAAGTGTCCATGTTCGACGCCGACGCCCCGCCCGCGCCGCTTGATCTGCACGGCGTCTGCCTGACCCTTCCGTCGGCGGCGGGGCCGGTGGACATCCTGCGCGGCGTGGATTTCATCGTCCGGCCCGGCGAACGCGTCGCCGTGGTCGGGCCGTCGGGCTGCGGCAAATCCTCGCTGATCGCCGTGGCCGCGGGGCTCGAGCGTCCGACGCGGGGGCAGGTGCGCCTGTTCGGCGAGGACCTGGCCGACCTGGGCGAGGACCGCCGGGCCCGGCTTCGCCGCGGTCGGGTGTCCCTGGTCTTCCAGGCCTTCCATCTGCTCCCCAACATGACCGCCGAGGAGAACGTCTCGACGCCGCTGGAGATCGCTGGCGCGCCCGGCGCGACGCGCACAGCGCGCGAGTGGCTGGACCGGGTCGGTCTCACCGCCCGACTGCGCCACTATCCGCACCAGCTCTCCGGCGGAGAGCAGCAGCGGGTCGCCCTGGCCAGGGCCCTGGCCGCCAGCCCCGAGCTGCTGTTCGCCGACGAACCCACCGGCAATCTCGACGCGGCCAACGCCGCCGCTGTGGCCGATCTGATGTTCGATCTGGTCGCCGCCGCCGGCGCGGCCCTGGTCTTGGTCACACACGACGACGCCCTGGCCGCCCGCGCCGATCGTCGGGCGCGGATGTTCGACGGCCGCATGGTGCAGGACGCCTGATGGCGCCCCTGGCGTTTCGCCTGGCGGCCCGGGAACTGCGCGGCGGGGTCCGCGGCTTCCGCATCTTTCTGGCCTGTCTGGCCCTGGGGGTCGCTGCCATCGCCGCCGCCGGTTCCGTGGCGGAGGCCTTCCGCGAGGGCCTGGCCTCCCAGGCCGCCGAGATTCTCGGCGGCGACCTGGCCGTCAGCCGGCGACTGACGCCGTTCACGTCGGCCGAGCGGGCGGTCTTCGCCCGGGCGGGCCGCGTCGCCTACGCCGCCGGGTCCGAGGCCATGGCGCAGGCTCCGTCCGGCGAGCGGCGCCTGGTCGAACTGCGCGGGGTGAGCGAAGGCTATCCTCTGGAGGGCAAGGTGGCGCTCTCCGGCGCGGGCTCCCTGGCCGAGGCCCTGCGCCCTTCGGGCGACGCCGCCGGGGCGGCCGTCGAGGCGCCGCTGCTTGATCGACTTGGCCTGCGGCTGGGCGACCGTTTCCTGGTCGGCAATGTTCCCTTCGTCGCCCGGGCGATCCTGCTCTCCGAGCCCGACCGCCTGTCGCGCGGCTTCGCCCTGGGCCCGCGGGTGCTGGCCCGCCTGCCCGTGGTCGAGGGCGGCGGCTTCCTCGACCCGGGTCTGCCGTTCAGCGAGACCGTCCGCATCGCCCTGCCGCCCGGCGTGGCCCTGGCCCCGGCCAAGGCCGCCCTGCTCGCCGCGCTCGCCCGTGTGGATCCGGGCGGCGGATATCGCCTGACGGACCGGACTGACGCCGCGCCGGGTCTGCGGCGGCTGATCGACGAACTGGAATACTTCCTCAGCTTCATCGGCCTTGCCTCTCTGGTGGCCGGCGGCCTGGGCGTCTTCGGCGCGGTGTCGGCCCACCTGGAGAGTCGCAAGCCGGCGATCGCCGTGCTCAAGGCCCTGGGCGCGGACGGCGCCCTGGTGCGCGACGTCTATCTGATCCAGATCGGCCTCCTGGCGGTGCTGGGGGTGGCTATCGGCCTGGTCATCGGGGCCATCGCTCCCCTTGTTCTCGGCGTGGCGGTCGGGGACACCCTGCCTGTGCCGGCGCTCTTCGCCCTCTATCCCTGGCCTCTCGCCCGGGCGGGAGCCTTCGGCCTGCTCGCCGCGGCGGCCTTTTCGCTGGCGCCCCTGGCCAGGGCCCGGGCGACGCCGCCCGCTGCGCTTTTCCGCCGGCAGCTGTCGGGCCGCATGGTCCTGGGGGTCGAGACCCTCGGCGCCCTTCTCGCCGGCGCTGGCCTCGCCGCTCTGGCCGTGGTCACGGCCCCCACGCCGGTGGCCGCGGCCGTGATGATCGCCGGCGTGGCCGGCGCCTTCTCCCTGCTCTGGCTGCTCGGCGCGGGCGCGGCGGTTCTGGCCGGCCGTCTGCGAGGCGCCACCCGGGGGGCCTGGCGCATCGGCCTGGCCAACCTCGCCGGTCCGGGCTCGGCCGCCCGCACCGCCG
>CAIXWN010000048.1 GCA_903923135.1 uncultured Caulobacteraceae bacterium
CCAGGTCGTCGCCGTCGGCCCCGGAGACGCCCAGGCTCCACTGGGCCATGGGCCGCGCCAGGCCCGGGGCCACGCCCTCGAACGCCGCCGAGGTGGCCCCGTCGGTGACGCACAGGTCCGCGCCCGACAGGCCCAGGCAGTGGGCCAGGGCCTCGCCGGCCAGCTGGGTGTTGATCAGCGCCCCGATCACCCCGACCTTGGTCAGGCCGTACCACAGCGGCAGATAGTCGAGCCGGTTGGGCAGGAAGATCGCCACCGCGTCGCCGGGTTTCAGGCCGCGGGCCAGGGCCCAGCGGGCGTAGCGGTTGGCCCGCTCGTCGAGCTGGCCATAGGTGATCTGGGCGCCGTCGAAGCGGATGGCCGGGCGGCCGCGCCAGCGGTCGACCGCCGCCTCGAGGTCGTCGCAGACCAGATGCGGCGAGTCCGGCGAGATCGAGCGCACCCGCAGCAGGGTGCGGATCAGGCCGGTCAGATAGCGCCGTTCCCGAGTCCAGATCGCCCAGGGGCCCATGCGATTCCTCCGCCCCCAGCCCTACAACCCGCCGGCCCACTTTCCCAGACCAAGGCCGCGCCGGCGCCGCCCGGTCAGGCGGCGGGGAGGCGGAAGCGGACCTCGTCGCGGGCGAAGTCGAGGCAGACGGCCTCGAAGCGGCTGAGCACGTCGACGCCCAGGAGGATGGCCGGGCGGTCGACGAGGTTCCACATGCGGAAGGTGTGCAGGTCGGCGAAGGCCACCGGCCAGTTGGGCATGTTGAGGGTTCCCACCCGCAGGCGCGGCAGGTTGGCGATCTCGGCGGTGATGGTCTGGCCGGTGGCGCTGACGATCGGGGTCTCCAGCCAGGGGCTCATGGGGGTGCGGGCCTGGGCCAGGGCGCGCAGGGCCATGTTGCCGATGGTGTTCTGGGCCCCCGAATCGAGGAAGGCGGTGACATGCAGGCCGGCGAGGTCGGCGTCGACCAGGGTGAGCTGGCCGTTGCGGCGGTGGGCCTTGAGGGCGACGGCGGCGGGATCGTTGACCGAGCGGCGGCCCGGGTCGATGCGCAGGGCCCGGCCGCGGAAATCCAGGGTGACCACCTGGCCGTCGAGATCCTCGAGCCCCAGCAGGCCGGCGCCGCCGATGTCGGCCTGGCCGAGGATGGAAAGGGGCGCGTCGCGGTGGCGGCGGGGGCCGACGTCAAGGCGGGCCCGGGTGGTGGGGGCCATCTGGACCCCGGCGACGCCGTTGAGCGGCGACGGATCGCCGAGCGGCAGGCCGAGCTGGGCGGCCAGCTCGCGGGAGATCACCGTCTGGTTCGAGCCGGTGTCGACGACGAAGGGGAACGGCCCCTGGCCGTTGACGCGGATCGGCGCGGTCATCCGCCGGTAGAGGTCGCTGACGGCGGCGATGTTGACCGGCGGGGTGTAGGCCGGCGGCTCGAGCCGGGTGCCCTCGGTGGAGCGGAACACCTCGACCGCCCCGGCCCGGCCGGCGCGGGCGAGACCGGCGCAGCCGAGCCCGGCGGCGAAGAGGGCCGCGGCGTTCCGGCGGGTGACAGCGTCGTGGGCCATGGTCGGGCCTTGGTCTCCGGTGGCGGAGCCTACACCCGCGCGCCGCCGGACGCACGCGCCGCGTCGCGGGCGGTCAGAGCAGGCGCAGGGTCATGATCTGGAAGCCGCGCAGGACGACCTCGCAGCCGCCGCCGGCGAGGGGGACGGGGGCGAGGCGGTCCTCGAGGGTGTTGCTGAGCCAGACGGCGCGCACGGCGGGGCCGAAGTCCAGCCGGGCCCGGGCGCGGGCGCCGGTGGATTCGTAGAGGCGCACGACCCAGCCCTCGCCGTCCTCGGCCGGCTTGACGGTGTCGACGATCACCCGGGCCGGGGCGGCCGAGACCAGGGGGGCCAGGAGCACCGGGTGGGGAACGCCGGGGGCCCACAGCAGGGGGCGGTTGAAGCGGGCGCCCTCGGCCGCCGACCCGGCGGCGCGCCAGTCGCCGGCGTGGGGATAGAGGGCGTAGGCGAAGCGGTGTTCGCCGCGGTCGGCGGCCGGATCGGGCGAGGTGGGCCCGCGCGCCAGGCTGAGCCCCATCTGGCCGCCCAGCACCGAAAAGCCGTAGCGGGCGTCGCTGAGCAGACTGACCCCGAAATCCGGCTCGGACAGGTCGGCCCAGCGGTGGGCGGGGACCTCGTAGCGGGCGGCGTCGGCGTCGGTGTTCTGATGGGTGGGCCGCTCGACGGCGCCGAACAGGGTCTCGAAGGTCGCCGTGGGGGCGCGGCAGGCGACGGGGAAGACCGCCTTGAGCCAGGCGTGGCGCTCGCGCCAGTCGAGGACGGTGTGGAACTCCAGCCGCCCGGC
>CAIXWN010000049.1 GCA_903923135.1 uncultured Caulobacteraceae bacterium
GCGACCGGCGGCGTGGCGACGTCGACGGCGCTGTCGAGGGAGACACTCTCGGCGGCGGCCGGCGCGGACGCCGCCAGGCCGCCGGTCGCCGCGAGGCCGCCGGCGAGACCGGCGGCCGTCAGGAGACGTCGCCGGCTGAGGTCGAGGTCGAAATCGTCGTCCGGGGCGGTCATGGCCGGCGCGAGCCTCCAGGGGATGAGAGACCCGGACTATCCCGGTTTTGTGACGGTTCGGCCAGCACGGACGGGCGCGCGGCGGCGCCCCCTGGCCAGGGCCGGGCAGGCCGGGCAAATTGGCCCGGTGAGCATCGGGGGCATGAGCGAAGAGCACCGCGCGATCCTGGGCGTCGCGCCCGGCGCCGGCCGGGACGACATCCGCGCCGCCTATCGCCGGGCGGCGAAGCGGGCGCACCCGGACATGGGCGGTTCGAGCGAGGCCTTCCAGAGGGTGAGGGCGGCCTTCGACGCCCTTCTGGCGGCGCTGGAGGCCGGCGGCCCGGGGGCGTCCGCCCACCCGGACCCGGATCGCGAGCGCACGGCCCTTGACGGCCACTGGATGACCGTCGCGGTGGAGCTGAGCGCCATCTGGGGCCTGAACCGCGAGCCCTTCACCGTCTTCGCCCCGCAGAAGATCGGCCTGTCGCCGTTCATGACCGGGTCGAGGCTGAACGACGCGGCCTGGGGTTGGCTGTCGCGCCAGGTGGGCCCCCGGGGAGAGAACTGGGAGTTCCACACCGCCGGCTCGGTGACGCGCCTCTTCTTCCGCCGCCAGGACGATGCGCGGGTGTTCCGGGTGAGGTTCTTCTGAGATCAAGCCGGCCGCCGGCCTACCGGGTTCCGGGTATGGGCGCCGGATTTCGGGCGGCGTAGAGAAGCTCATGGCGGACACATCGCAGCGGGCCGGACGCAGGGCGTTCGTCGTCGAGGACCTCGGCGAGACGCGGCAGTGGCTCAATGCGCTGCTGCGCGAAGCCTTCGGCGAGATCGAGATCGGCAACGCCGCCGACCTGAAGGGCGCCCGCCACTGGTTCGCCGGCCGCGACACCGCGGGCGCCGGCCTGCTGGCGCTGATCGACCTGGGCCTGCCGGATGGCTCGGGCGTCGACCTGATCCGCGAACTGAGCCAAAGCCACCCCGATGTGCATCTGGTGGTGACCACCGTCTTCGACGACGACGACCATCTGGTCCAGGCCATGGCGGCGGGCGCCCACGGCTATCTGCTGAAGGACCGGGACACCGAAGAACTGGTCACCCAGTTGCGCAAGATCGACGGCGGCGAGGCGGCGATCTCGCCGGCGGTGGCGCGGCGAATCCTCTCGCTGTTTCGCACCCATGCGCGGTTCGTCGTCGACCGGCCCGCCGAAAGCCATGCCTTGACGCCTCGCGAAACCGAGGTTCTGACGGTGGTCGGCCGGGGCATGACCCTGCCGGAAGCCGCCATTGTGCTGGGCATGAGCAGCCAGACCGTGGCCACCCACGTGAAGACCATCTACCGCAAGCTTGGCATCCGCTCGCGCGCCGAGGCCGCCCGGGAGGCCGTTCGGCTGAACCTGACTTGACCGTGGCGGCCGGTTTGGCGAGGCTGTCGACAACAGGGTGGTGCGGCTCATTTTTCAGTCCAGGGCAGAAGCGTTGCTGGGGGTCCGTTCGCCGGGCCGGCTGATCATCGCCTTCGCCTACGCCCTGGTGGCGGTCGCCGTGGCGATCGTGATCACGGGCGTCAACATGCCGGCCGTCGGCGTCAGCTTCACACCCTCGGGCGGGGCCATCGTCGCCCGGCTGTCCGATGGCGAGACTGTCGCACGGCTCAAACCCAACGACGTGGTGACGATCCAGAGCGCGGCGGGACGCTTCAGCGCCACGGCCGCCGAACTGCTGGCCGACTATGAACCCACCGGTTCGCCGCAGGCCATCGCCAGCTGGTACCAGGAGCGGGACCGGCTGGCCCGGGTCGGGCGGGGAATGGGGGCGAGCGTGGATCTCGGCCCGGACGCCGTCACGCGCGTGCGAATGTTGCATCCCCGGCCACGCAGCCTGCTGTCTCTGTCCGGCGATGTCTGGCTGCTGCTTGGCCAGGGGTTCGTCATCGGCCTGCTCGGCGTGGGCGTCCTGGTCCTTCGGCCCGCGGACTGGGGCGCGCGCCTCTTCGCCGTCTCCTGCCTGGGGGTGCTGCTGGCGGCGTTCAGCGGGGCCCTGTTCGACGCCCGGGAACTGACCGCGCCCGGAATGCTGCTGCGCGTGGCCCAGGGGATCAACTTCATCGGGTCCAACCTCTGCGCCACCGGCATCCTGGCGCTCTTCGCCTGCCAGCCCCGGCTGCTGGTTCCGCCCTGGGCGCTGCTCGCAGCGCCGGCGCTGGGGGTGGCCGCGGGCGTGGTCAGCGCCCTGGGACTGGCCCCCCTGTCGTGGTTCTATTTGGGTCTGCTGGTCCCGACCCTGGCGGCCTGCGTCGTTCTCGCCCTGCAGTGGATGCGGGCGCGCCGCGATCCGGCTGCGCGGGCGATCCTGCGCTGGAACGCCGTGACGGTGTTCCTGGGATCGTCCCTGCTCGCCGCCGCCATGGCCGCGCCGCCGCTGCTGGGGACGCCGTCCCTGGGCGGGGACGGCATGTCGTTCCTGCCCCTGTTCGTGGTCTACGGCGGCGTGGCCCTGGGTATCGCCCGCTATCGCCTGTTCGACCTGGACCGCTGGTCGCATCGGGTGCTGATCGGCACCGCCGGGGCCCTGGCGCTGCTGGCCGCCGACGCGCTGCTGATCTGGGGCCTGGGCCTGGAGGGTCCAGCGGCTCTGTCGCTGTCGATCCTGCTCGTCGCCAATTTGTATTTTCCCGCGCGGGCCTGGCTGTGGCGCCTGATCGCCGGGGCGCCGGCCGTCACCGAGACGGCGCTGCTGCAGTCGGCCACCGAGGTGGCCTTCACGCCGGATCCCCACCAGCGGCGCGAGGCCTGGCGCGCCCTGCTGGTCAGACTGTTTGATCCACTGGACCTGTCGCCGTCGGCGGACGGACCGGCCACGCCGGAGATGATCGACGACGGCGTCGGGCTGATCATGCCCGCGACGGCGGATGAACGGGCCCTGGTGCTTCGATACCGCGCCAAGGGCCGAAAGCTGTTCGACGCGGCGCAGGTGGCGCTGGCCAGCCAACTGATCGGCCTGATGCGGACCGCGGAGGCGACCCGCAGCGAATACAGCCGCGGCGTTGAGGAAGAGCGTCAGCGCATCGCCCGCGACCTGCATGACGACGTCAACGCCCGGCTGCTGACCAGCCTGCACCGCACCGACGTGGCGCTGGTGCGCGCGGACGTGCGCAAGGCGATGTCGGATATCCGAACCGTCATCTCCAGCCTGACCGGCCACCAGATGACGCTGGACCAGGTGATGGCCGACCTGCGCTTCGAGACGGCCGAACGGCTGCGCACCGCTGATATCGCCCTCAGTTGGCCGCTGCCGGAACGGCCATTCGACGCCCTTCTGCTGGACCACAGGATCTGCAAGGCGCTGACGTCATCGCACCGCGAGGTGATCTCCAACGTGCTGCAGCACGCCCGGGCCGCCGCCGTCTGGGTGTCTGTGGAGCAGCAGCCGGCCTCTCTGAAAATCTCGGTCCGGGACGACGGGTGCGGCCTGCCGGCCGGGTGCGGCCCGCCACGGGGAAACGGACTGCGCAACATCGCGGAGCGGCTCGGCCGCATCGGCGGGACGTACGCCATGAGCCCCGGCGCCGGAGGCCTGCGGGTGGACCTGACCATTCCCTTGATCGCACCCACTTGAGCGGCCGCGTCCCGTTCAGCCCGGCGGTCCGCACGCTCCGGCCCTGGCCTTCGCCTCGGCGTCCCGCAGGGCGCCCGCCACGGCCAGCAGCCGGTCATGCTGGGCGCCCAGGCTGATTGTCCCCCGCACCCTCACCGGCCCGTCCGAGGAGCCCTCGTGGATCTCGACATCGACGTGGTCGACCTGTCGCAGGGCCTCGGCCAGCCCGGCGACGTCCGGGTCGGCGGATCGTGTGTCGAAGTCACGCAGCTGCAGATCGACCGGATAGATCGGCACGTCCGGCGCGCCGACGATGGCGCTGATATCCCGCTTGGCGACCAGCCTGCCCCCCGCCCACGCCCCTACGCGGACCTTGACATAGGCGGGCGTCTTCTCGCCCCCGGCCCAGACGGGAACCTCGAGGCGCAGCCGGTAGGCGGGCACGGCGTGCTGGCCCTGGGGCGTAACAACATAGGTGTAGTAGAGTTTCGCCGCCGGATAGGCGCCGCTGTTGGGCGTCTCGCCATCGGGTTTCAGGACGTCGGGGAGACGGGCCGGCGCCTCGGCTGAGAGGGTGTTGTGAAACATCGGCGTGAACTCGGCCGCGCCGGAAACCGCGGCTCCGTTCACCACCTGGGTTCGCACCGAGGCCCGCCCGTCAAGATCGGTCATCTCGCCAGCGCAGGCGAGGCCGGCGTCGGCGGCGATCGCCGTTCCTGACGACTGAGCCACAGCGGCGAGGCCGGCGATGAGGCTGGCGGCGATGCGGCGGTTCAGGCAGCGAGGCATGCAGTTCTCCGGCGCACACGGCGACCCGGGGGACAGTAGAGAGCAGGCTCGTCGGTGATATCCCCCGAACCGGGTACATGGTCCCTGGACCCGACAGGCGCGGCGCGGAGCGACCCGGCCGCCACAACGGCGACCTCCGAAGGCTTGCCCCTTGAAAATCCCGCGTCGCTGCTGTCCATAGCAGCCAACCCCGCCACAGTCGGGGGAGCATCAACACGAACGGAGCGAACGGCAGATGAAGGCGTGGACGGGGTTGGGGCTGGCTGCAGCCTGTCTGGCGTTGGCGGCGTTCGGGCCGGATGGCGGCGGGGTGGACACCCAGCGTCTGGTCAACGCCGGGAGCGAAACCGGTTCGTGGCTGACCACAGGCCGCACCTATGCGGACCAGCGGTTCAGCCCCCTGACACAGATCGACCGCGCGTCGGTGGGCCGGCTCGGCCTGGCCTGGCACCAGGAATTCGACACCGACCGCGGCCAGGAGGCGACCCCCCTGATGATCGACGGGGTGCTCTACACCACAACCTCGTGGTCGAAGGTCTATGCGTTCGACGCCCGGACGGGAAAGTCGCTGTGGTCCTATGACCCGGGGGTCGACCGGCGCCGGGGCTTCTCGGCCTGCTGCGACGTGGCCAACCGCGGCGTCGCGGTGTGGGACGGCAAGGTCTATGCCGCGGCCCTCGATGGGCGGCTTACGGCGCTGGACGCCAAGACCGGCAAGGTCGTCTGGTCGACGGTGACGGTGGATCAGTCCAAGCCCTACACCATCACCGGCGCGCCGCGGGTGGTTAAGGGCAAGATCCTGATCGGCAATGGCGGCGCCGAATACGGCGTGCGCGGCTA
Organism: uncultured Caulobacteraceae bacterium; assembly: GCA_903923135.1. Classification (GTDB taxonomy): domain Bacteria; phylum Pseudomonadota; class Alphaproteobacteria; order Caulobacterales; family Caulobacteraceae; genus Acaudatibacter; species Acaudatibacter lapponiensis. Next base: position 5,379 of record CAIXWN010000049.1, read on the forward strand.
TATCTCGGCCTATGACGGCAAGACCGGCAAGCTGGCCTGGCGATTCTACACGACGCCCAATCCCGAAGGGAAGCCGGACGGCGCGGCCTCGGACGCGGTTCTGGCCGGCAAGGCCGCCGGAACCTGGGGCGGCAAGATTCCGGCGAGCGGCGGCGGCGGCACGGTGTGGGAATCGATCACCTATGACCCCGAACTGAATCTGGTCTATTTCGGCGCCGGCAACGGCTCGCCCTGGTCGGCGGTGCACCGCTCCGACGGGAAGTCGGACAACCTGTTCCTGTCGTCCATCATCGCGGTCAACGCCGACACCGGAAAATACGTCTGGCACTATCAGCCGACACCGGACGACAACTGGGACTTCGACGCCACCCAGCATCTGATGCTGGCCACGCTGGCCATCGACGGCAAGCCGCGCAAGGTGGTGATGCAGGCCAACAAGAACGGCTTCTTCTACGTCATCGACCGCGCCAACGGCCATCTGCTCAGCGCCAAGAACTATGTGACCACCACCTGGGCCTCCAGCATCGACCTGAAGACCGGCCGGCCGGTGGAGACGGCCGACGGACGCTATCGCGACCAGCCCGCCGTCGTCTCGCCCGCTCCCTACGGCGGCCATAACTGGCAGCCGATGGCCTTCGACCCGGCCCGCGGTCTGGTGTTCATCCCGGCGATGGACGTTCCCCAACTCTACGGCGTGGACAAGAACTACAAGTACCGCGAGGGCGCCTGGAACCTCGGCCTCGACACGGCGATCTGGGCCCTGCCCGACGACAAGGCCCAGCGGCAGGCGATGAAGGCCCTGCTCAAGGGCGAACTGATCGCCTGGGATCCGGTCAAGCAGGAAGCCCGCTGGACGGTGCACCACGACAACTTCTGGAACGCGGGCGTCCTGGCCACCGCCGGCGGCCTGGTTTTCCAGGGCGACGCCGAGGGCCGGCTCAACGCCTATGACGCCGACAACGGCAAGCTGCTGTGGAGCTACGAGGCAGGCAACGGCATGATCGCCGGCGCCTCCAGCTATTCGCTCGACGGCCAGCAGTATGTGGCGATCATGGTCGGTTATGGCGGCGCGGCGCCGCTGGCGGCCCAGTCGCTGCTGCCCGACCGTCCCCGCCTGCCCGGGCGTCTGCTGGTGTTCAAGATCGGTGGAACCGATCAGGCGCCGGCCTATCCGAAGGCGCCCGAGCGCTCGCTCAACCTCGCCGCGCTCAGCTCGACCGGCGACGCCGCCGCAGGCAAGGTGACGTTCCACGCCAACTGCGCCGTCTGTCACAGCCTGAACGCTTCGGGTCACTATCTCCCGAACCTGCGCACTACGCCCATGCTGATGAGCCCCGAAGCCCTTCGCGCCGTCGTCCTGGGCGGCGCCCTAGGCGACAAGGGCATGGTCAGCTTCGCCAAGTGGCTGAACCAGGAGGACGTGGAGAACATCCGCGCCTACATCCTCTCCGAAGCGCGCCGCGAGCAGGCCGAGAAGGGGTCCTGAGGCTGGACGGGCACAAGGCCTTCGCGCCAGGGGCCTTACCTGACCGCAGAAAATCCTGTGGTCGGGAGCACTTTGCCCTGGATTCAAACAATCGGGGGCCAGTTTCACCTAGGGCAAACTCCGACCAGATGGACTCATCTGGTCGGAGATAATTTGCCCTAGAGTCAAAAACTTAGAGCCTTTCTGATCCGATCTTATTGTTGCAATCAGATCGGGAAAGGCTGTAGGCGGCGAATGTGGGCGAACGGATCAGGCCGCGGGCGGGCGGGCGCCCGGCCAACCTTCGGCGGACGGTCCGAACCTCCGGGCCGACCAGGGGAACGTCCGCAGCCGTCAGTCCGGACCGCCGCGAAGGCGCTTGCAGGCCTCCGCCGTGCGAGGATCGCCCGGGTCGCCGTGGTTGCACATGTAGTCGTCCGAAGCGCCGTAGCGGCCGGCGGGCGCGGCGAAGGTCGACGGCGCGGGCGGTCTCGGCGCCGGTGCCTGGTCCGCGGCGATATAGCCGCCGACGCCGCCACGCGAGCCCCCGGCGGCCGGCGCGGCGTTCCTTGCGGCCTTTTCCGGGGCCGCGGCCGGCGTGAGAGCGGCGATCTTGGCCCGCGCGGCGCGGACGAACTGTCCCGTCGGATACTGGTCGATGTAGGCGTTCAGCTGGGCCGCGTCGTTGCTGGCCGACACGCTGTTCCAGAAGGCCAGCTCCATCGCCCGCGGATCCATCCTGGCGGGCTCGGCCGCGCCGCGGTCGGCGACGCTCCTGGCGGCCGGAGCCGGGTGCTCGATGGCGGCGATCCGGGCCCTGGCCAGCTCGACGAAACTGCCGTTCGGGTAGCGGTTGAGATAGGCCCGCAACAGGCTGATGTCGTTTCCTGCCGAAGCCGACTGCCAGAACACCGTTTCCACCGAGCCCTGATCGTCTGCCGCGACGGCGGCGGCGGCCCGGGACACCGGACCAGCGGCGCCCGGCGCAAGCATGAAGGGCTCGCCCGTGATGCTGGCGCTGATGAAAGGCCGTTGCTGCGATCCGGTGGCGCGCAGGACGTCGTCGCGGACGAGGCCGCCGAGCAGCTGGATGGGCAGGCCCGGCTGTGTCAGGCGCTGGGCCAGGGCCTCGGCAAAAGGACTGTTGGCGCCGTGGCCGTCGGAAGCCGTCTGCCCCGGCGCGGCCGAATAGATGACCAGCACATCGTCGACATCAATGGGCGCCAGACCCTGGCCGACGGCGCGCTGGGTGCGCTTCCAGGCGTGGCCGAAGGGGTTGTTGCGGCAGGCGTCGAGAACCACGACCCGCATGTCCGCCCCCTCGGTGGCGCTGAGCACGAGGTCGAGGTCGATGGCCTCGTAGTCCAGGTCGGCGTCCTGCTGGAGCATGGCGTCGGTGGGAATCAGCCAGTTCTTGCCGCGCGCCTCTATGCCGTGACCGGCATAGTAGATCAGCGCCACCTGGGCCCCGACGGCGTTGGAGCGGAACCGACGCAGGGCGTCGCGGAACGGCCCGATGCCGAGATTGGGGTCGGCGTCGACGATCTGGAAGCCGACCCTCTTCAGGGCCGAGGCGACCAGGCTCGCGTCGCTGACAGGGTTCTTCAGCGACCCGGCGTGCAGATAGGCGCCGTTGGCCACGAGCAGGGCCACGCGGCGCGTCGGCTCAGGACCGGCGGCGGCGGCCGGGCGGCCGACGGCGAGGAAAACCAGCGTCGCCAGCACCATGATCGCCAGCCACAGGCCAGCCGGACGGGCGGCGCCCGGCATGGTCTGCCCGTGTGGCCGCCAGGCGATCAACCGCCAGGCCCGCGCAGCCGGCGACAGGCCTCGACAGTGCGGGGCTGGCCGGGCTGACCGTGGTTACAGACGAAATCGTCGGAATCGCCCATGCGGCCCTGGGCCGGCGACGGCGCGGCCGTGCCGGGGCCACGCAGCCGGATGCAGGCCTGGACGGTGCGGGGATCGGCCGGATCGCCGTGGTTGCAGAGGAAGTCGTCGGAGTCTCCGTAGCGCGGGTAGGACGAAGGAATGGCGGCCTCGGGCGGAGACAACGGGGCCGCGTCCGCCTGGGGCGGCGGGGCGTTCACCGGAGGCGGCGGCGCGGACGCCTGGCCGGCCCCGGAGGGGCCCGGCGGAGGCGCGCTGGCGCAGGCGGAGAGCAGCAAGGCGAAGGACAGGCCCGCGAGGAGGGTGATCCTGGTCAGGTCGTGGCGTCGCATGGGGCGGATCTCCTCGCGTCTGGGTGCGGCGGCCTGGCCCGTCCCAGCCCGCCCGGGAGGCGAGGTTAGTGGATCGTTCCGGACCTTGAAAGGCTCTGGCGCCGCCCCGGCGGCAGGTCGGGCGGCGAACGGCGGCGCCGCATAGCAAGACGACCCGGGGCGTGATGCCCCGGGCCGCTGCAGATCAGGTCCGCCTCAGGGCGGCCGTGACGGTGTCAGGCGAACTGGTTCATGGTGTTGTGCGCGCCGCCCGCCTTGAGGGCCGCCTCGCCGGCGAAGTATTCCTTGTGGTCGTCGCCGATGTCCGAGCCGGACATGTTCTGGTGCTTCACGCAGGCGATACCCTGGCGAAGCTCCTGGCGCTGGACGCCCAGGACGTAACCGAGCATGCCCTGGAAGCCGAAATACTCCTTGGCCAGGTTGTCGGTGGACAGAGCCGCGGTGTGATAGGTCGGCAGGGTGATCAGGTGGTGGAAGATACCGGCCCGCCGGGCGCTGTCGGCCTGGAAGGTGCGGATCTGTTCGTCAGCCTGGGTGGCCAGTTCGGTGGCGTCATAGTCGACGCTCATCAGCTTGGCGCGGTCATAGGCCGAGACGTCCTTGCCAGCCGCGTTCCAGGCGTCGAACACCTGCTGGCGGAAGTTCAGTGTCCAGTTGAACGACGGAGAGTTGTTGTAGACGAGCTTGGCGTTGGGAACGACCTCGCGGATGCGGTCGACCATGCCGGCGATCTGTTCGATGTGCGGCTTCTCGGTCTCGATCCACAGCAGGTCGGCGCCGTTCTGAAGCGAGGTGACGCAGTCGAGCACGCAGCGGTCCTCGCCGGTGCCTTCACGGAACTGGAAGAGGTTGCTGGGCAGACGCTTGGGACGCAGCAGTTTGCCGTTGCGGCTGATGATGACGTCGCCGTTGTGGGCGTTCTCGGCGGTCAGCTCCTCGACGTCGAGGTAGCTGTTGTACTTGTCGCCGAGGTCGCCGATCTCGTGGCTGACGGCGATCTGCTTGGTGAGGCCCGCGCCCAGGGAGTCGGTGCGGGTGACGATGACACCGTCTTCCACGCCCAGTTCCAGGAAGGCGTAGCGGCAGGCGCGCACCTTGGCGAGGAAGTCGTCGTGCGGGACGGTGACCTTGCCGTCCTGGTGGCCGCACTGCTTCTCATCCGAGACCTGGTTCTCGATCTGCAGAGCGCAGGCCCCGGCCTCGATCATCTTCTTGGCCAGCAGATAGGTCGCCTCGGCGTTGCCGAAGCCGGCGTCGATGTCGGCGATGATCGGCACGACGTGGGTCTGATAGTTTTCGACCGTCGCCAGCAGCGCCCGCTCCCTGGGGCCGTCGCCGGCCGCCCGCGCGGCGTCGATGTCGCGGAACAGGCCGCTCAGCTCGCGCGAATCGGCCTGGCGCAGGAAGGTGTAGAGTTCCTCGATGAGCGCCGGCACGGAGGTCTTCTCGTGCATCGACTGATCGGGAAGCGGGCCGAACTCCGAACGCAGGGCGGCGACCATCCAGCCCGAAAGATAGAGGTATTTGCGGTCGGTGGAGCCGAAATGCTTCTTGATGGAGATCATCTTCTGCTGGCCGATGAAACCGTGCCAGCAGCCCAGGGACTGGGTGTATTCGGCCGGATCGGCGTCATAGGCGGCCATGTCGCGGCGCATGATCGCGGCGGTGTAGCGGGCGATGTCCAGGCCGGTCTGGAAGCGGTTCTGCAGGCGCATGCGGGCCACGGCCTCGGCGCTGATGCCGTCCCACGGGCCGTTCTTGCTCTTGATGAGCTGGCTGACACTGGCGATCTGATCTTGATAGGACATCGGTCTCTTCTTCGGGTCCGGCGTGGGAGGTTGAGGGGCGCGTACAGCGCGTTCCGGCCTGTGTGGAGTCGATGCGCGGTTTAGCTGTCAGACTTTACAATTATATCGTGTAAGGTTGTAAAGTCCGCACCTCACAAGGGCTGCCCGCCATGACCGCCGAACGCCGCCTCTATGTGGGCCCCAGTCTGCGCCGGCTGCGGCGCGACCTGGGCCTGACCCAGGCCGACATGGCCGGTGATCTGGAGGTCTCGGCCTCGTACATCGCCCTGCTCGAGCGCAACCACCGGCCGCTGAGCGCCGAGATGCTGCTGCGTCTGGTGCAGACCTACAAGGTCGACGTGACCACCCTGGCCGGCAAGAGCGGCGCGGACGACGCGGCGCGGCTGCAGTCGGTGCTCAAGGACCCGATCTTCGCCGACATCGACCTGCCGTCGCTGGAGACGGCCGACGTGGCCACCAATTTCCCCGGCGTGCTCGAGGCCCTGCTGCGGCTCTACACCGCCTATCAGGAGGAGCACCTGGCCCTGGCCGACCGCGACGTGGAGACCCAGGCCGGCGGCGGCCCGGACGCCAACGACCCCGTCGCCGAGTCACGGCGCTTCCTGGCCGCCCGGCGCAACAGCTTTCCGGGCCTCGACGACGCCGCCGAGCGGCTTGCCCAGGCCGTCGCCGAACGGGGCTCCGTCGTCGACTATCTGAAGTCGCGCCACGAACTGCGCGTTCGCCGGCTGCCGTCGGCCGTGATGGTCGGCTCGACACGGCGGCTCGACCGCCACCGGCGGGAGATCCTGCTGGACGACTCCCTGGACGGAGCCAGCCAGACCTTCCAGCTGGCCCTGCAGCTGGCCTATCTGGAGATGCGGCCCGATATCGACGCGGTCATCCGTGACGGCGCCTTCGACACCGAGAGCGGCGAGAGGCTGACCCGACGCGCCCTGGCCAGCTACGCGGCGGCGGCAGTGCTGATGCCCTACAGCGCCTTCGCCCGGGCGGCGGAGGCCCGCCACTATGACGTGGAGGCCCTGGCCCGGCAGTTCGGCGCCAGCTTCGAACAGACCGCTCACCGGCTCACCACCCTGCAGAAGCCGGGGCATGAGCGCGTGCCGTTCTTCTTCATCCGCGTGGATCCGGCCGGCAACGTTTCCAAGCGCCTGGATGGCGCCGGATTTCCTTTCGCCCGGCATGGCGGCGGCTGCCCGCTGTGGACCGTGCATCAGGTGTTCCGCACCCCGCGGCAGATCGTCACCCAGTGGCTGGAGCTGCCCGACGGCCAGCGCTTCTTCTCCATCGCCCGCACCGTGACCGCCGGCGGCGGCGCCTATGACGCCCCGCGGGTGGAGCGCGCCATCGCCCTGGGCTGCGCCGCCGAGCACGCCGGCCGGCTGATCTACACCCAGGGCCTGCCCGGCTTCGGCGCGGATTCGGCCACCCCTATCGGGGTCACCTGCCGGTTGTGCCACCGCGGCGACTGCACCGCCCGCTCGGCGCCGCCGATCGGCCGTCAGATCCTGTCCGACGACATCCGGCGCACAAGCGCCCCGTTCGCCTTCTCGGACAGCTGATCGCCGCCGCTGAGCGGTGGCCGCCCCGCCGTGGGGACGGAGCCGCGGCCCGGCTGAGCGAACGGAGATCCGCGAGGCCTTGAATTCGGCCACGAATGATATATCTTTGAGATATCGCGTGCGGCCGGACACCCGGACTTCAAGCTGGGACGCCGTCGTATCTCTACCCGTTTCCGACACAGCGCCGCCTTTCGGGCCGCCTGACCGGGAACCGCCCGCGCGAGATCCCACGATCCCAACATGCCGCTCCGTCCAAGCCTCCGGCTGACAAGACCGAGCGCGCCGTTCACAGAAAGCCTACCCCTGACCGACGACCCCCACACCGACACCTCCGTTTCGCTGCCCGACCTGCGGCGCCGCGTGGCGCCCCTCGAGGTTCTGCGCAACACCCTGCGATCCCCCTTCGACCGACGCCACCTCCAGGCCCCGGACAGCCAGTTCGCGTTTTCCGCCCCCCGGAAGCCCGCTCTCGGCCCCGACCGCCGGCTGACCTGAATCACGCCCCGGATTCCGGATCCTCCGCCGCCACGACCCGGCCGCCCCAAGTTTGGGGCTTCAAAGCCGCGCGCTTCCGTTTAGTAAGGCGGCGTCCCGAGAACCCGTTGGTGCGTCCATGAACGTCAGTGAAATTCTCTTCGTCGATGATCTCCTCCACGCCTTCGTGGAAGCGGAGCTGCTGCCCGGGACGGGTATCGCGCCGGCGGCGTTCTGGTCCGGCCTGGAAACCGTGCTGGCCGACTTCACCCCGCGCAACGCCGCCCTTCTGGCGCGGCGAGACGAGTTGCAGGCCCGGATCGACCAGTGGTGGAAGGACCGCCGCGGCCGGCCGGTCGATGTGGCCGAGCAGACCGACTTCCTGAAGGCCATCGGCTATCTGCTGCCGACGCCGGCGCCGTTCAAGGTCGAGACCGCCAATGTCGACGCCGAGATCGCCAGCCTGGCCGGCCCGCAACTGGTGGTGCCCGTGTCCAACGGCCGCTACGCCCTTAACGCCGCCAACGCCCGCTGGGGCAGTCTCTACGACGCGCTCTACGGCACCGACGCCCTCGCCCCGCCCACCGGAGCCAGAAGCTATGATCCCGCGCGCGGCGCGCAGGTGATCGCCTACGCCCGCGCCCTGCTCGACAGGGTCGCGCCCCTGGCGAGCGGCTCCCATGCCGACTCCGCCGCATACACGGTGGCGGGCGGCGCTCTGGGGGTCCGGCTGACCGACGGGCGCGAGACCACCCTGGCCGACGCCGGGCAGTTCGTCGGCTGGCGCGGCGACGCGGCTTCGCCCGAGGGCGTCCTGCTGCGCCACAACGGCCTGCACCTGGAGATCCTGATCGACCGCGCGCACAACGTCGGCAAGGACGACGCCGCGGGCGTCGCCGACGTGCTGATGGAAGCGGCCCTGAGCGCCATCCAGGATTGCGAGGATTCGGTCGCCGCCGTCGACGCCGAGGACAAGACCAACGTCTACCGCAACTGGCTGGGCCTGATGCGCGGCGACCTGTCGGCGACGTTCCCCAAGGGCGGACGCACCGAGACCCGCCGCCTGGACCCCGACCGGACCTACGCCACCCCCGGCGGCGGCGGCCTGACCCTGAGGGGCCGCAGCCTGCTGCTGGTGCGCAACGTCGGCCATCACATGCTCACCGACATGGTCACCCTGGGCGGCCAGCCGGTCTATGAGGCCGCCGTCGACGCCCTGGTGACCGTCGCCGCCGCCGTCCACGACCTGAAGGGCGCCCGCGGCAACAGCCCGGCCGGATCGGTCTATGTGGTCAAGCCGAAGATGCACGGGCCCGACGAGGTCGCCCTGGCGGTGCGGCTTTTCGACCGGGTCGAGGAGGTCTTGGGCCTGCCGCGCGACACCGTCAAGATCGGCATCATGGACGAGGAGCGCCGCACCAGCGCCAACCTCGCGGCCTGCATCCACGCCGCGCGCAACCGGGTGTTCTTCATCAACACCGGCTTCCTCGACCGCACCGGAGACGAGATCCACACCGCCATGGAGGCCGGTCCGATGGTTCGCAAGGACGCCATGAAGACCCAGCCCTGGCTGGCCGCCTACGAGAAACGGAACGTGGAGATCGGCCTGGCGGCCGGTTTCCCGGGCCACGCCCAGATCGGCAAGGGGATGTGGGCCGCGCCGGACCAGATGCAGGCGATGCTGACCGCCAAGGTCGGCCATCCGAGGGCCGGGGCGAACACCGCCTGGGTCCCCTCGCCCACCGCCGCGGTTCTGCACGCCCTGCATTATCACGAGGTCGACGTGCCGGCGCTGCAGGCCGCCATGGCCGCGGCCGCGGAAACCACCGGGACAGACGACCTGCTCACCCCGCCCCTGGCGCGGTCGAACTGGAACGCGGCCGACATCCAGCAGGAACTGGACAACAACGCCCAGGGCATCCTGGGCTATGTGGTACGCTGGATCGACCAGGGCGTCGGCTGCTCCAAGGTGCCCGACATCCACGACGTGGGGCTGATGGAAGACCGCGCCACCCTTCGCATCTCCAGCCAGCACATCGCCAACTGGCTTCACCACGGCGTGTGCGGCGAGGCCCAAGTGCGCGAGACCTTCGCCAAGATGGCCAGGGTGGTCGACGCCCAGAACGCCGACGATCCGCTCTACCGGGCCATCAGCCCCGATCCCGGCGGCAGCATCGCCTTCCAGGCGGCGCTCGATCTCGTGTTTGAGGGCCGCGCGCAGCCGAACGGCTACACCGAGCACATCCTCACCCGCCGCCGGCGGGAGCGAAAGGCGCAAATGGCCGGCTGACCCTAACGCCCCGGCCGGCCTTGACTTCCCTCGGGGAGCCGGGCCGTTCTTCGGGAAGCGACAGGCCTGAACCGAAGCGGGACACCGGACGACCATGGAACACGACGCCGAACTCGAAGCCTTCCGCGCCGAGGCGCGCGGCTGGCTGGACGAGAACTTCCCGTCCTCGCTGCGCGGCCGCGCCGGGGCGATGATGCCGCTGCTGGACGGCGGCGTCCTGCCCCCCGACATGCTCGCCTGGAAGCGCGCCATGGGGGCCAAGGGTTGGGGCACGCCCACCTGGCCGGCGAAATACGGCGGCGGCGGCCTGTCGCCGCAACAGGCCCGCGTCCTGGGCCAGGAAATGGCCAGGGCCGGCGCGTTCAATCCGCTGGTCCACGGCATGGGCGTGACGATGATCGGCCCGACGATCCTGGACTATGGCACGGAGGCCCAGAAGCAGGAGCACATCCCGCCGATTGTCCGCGGCGACGTGCGCTGGTGCGTGGGCTATTCGGAGCCGAACGCGGGTTCCGACCTCGCCTCCCTGCAGACCAAATGCGAGGACAAGGGCGACCACTGGCTGGTCAACGGCCAGAAGATCTGGACCTCCGGCGCCCAGTGGGGCGACTGGTGCGGCACCCTGGTGCGCACCGACCCGAAGGCCAAGAAGCACGACGGCATCAGCTTCCTGCTGATCAACATGCGCCAGCCGAGCGTCGAGACCCGCCCGATCAAGCTGATCGCCGGCGCCTCGCCCTTCTGCGAGACCTTCTTCACCGACACCCAGGTCCCCAAGGACGCCCTGCTGGGCGAGATCAACAAGGGCTGGACGGTCGGCAAGCGCCTGCTGCAGCACGAGCGCGCCAGCCAGACCGGGGCGCCGGGCGGCGGGCGGGTCGCGCCGCTTCAGGACATCGCCAGGCGCTACCTGGAGGTCGGACAGGACGGACGACTGGCCGACGTCGACCTCCGCACCCGCCTAACGGGCCACCTCTTGGACGCCCGCGCCCACGGCCTGACCCTGGCCCGGGTAATGGCCGAATCGCGCGGCGCCGCCGGCCCCAGCAACGCCGCCTCGGTGCTGAAGAACTCGGCCACCCATGTGGCGCAGAGCCGCGCCGAACTGACCCTGGAAATCATGGGTCACCAGGGCCTGGCCTGGGAAGGCGACGCCTTCACGGCCGAGGAGCACGAGGCCGTTCGCACGTGGCTGTTCGGCAAGGCCATGTCGATCTACGGCGGCTCGTCGGAGATCCAGAACAACATCATCTCCAAACGGATCCTGGGTCTGCCCGACACCACTCAGTCCGCCTGACGGGGACACGGCGATGACCGGGGAGCCCGCCCGTCCCGCCCACGTTCCGGCGGCTCTGGTGGTGGATTTCGACGTCTACGCCGCCGCGGCGCCTGGGGAGGATTTTCACGCCGCCTGGGTGCGTTTCCAGCGCGCCACCGTCAGCCCCCTGGTCTGGAGCCCGCGCTACGGCGGCCACTGGATCGCCGTGCGGGGACGCGACGTTCTGGACCTTTACGGCGACCACGACCGCTTCTCATCGGCGGTGAACACAGTGCCGCCGGCCACCAGCCGCGCGCCGCTCGGCGCGATCGTGCTCGATCCGCCGCAGCACGGCCCCTTCCGGGCGGTGCTGGACGAGGGCCTGTCGCCCCGGGTCGTGCGCGGCCTCGAGCCCGCCGTGCGGGCCCTGGCGGCGGAACTGATCGAGGGGCTTGCGCCGCAGGGCGGCTGCGACTTCATCGCCGCCTTCGCCGACATCCTGCCCCTGACGGTGTTCCTCAACCTCGTCGACATTCCCCTCAGCGACCGGGCGATGCTGGCGCGCTGGGCCGGACAGGTGACCCGCGAGACCGATGTCGCTCTGCGCGACGGCGCCTCGCGCAGCCTGCGCAACTATCTGCGGCCGCTGGTGGCGGCGCGGCGGGAACGGCCTGGCGACGATCTGATCAGTCGCATCATCCACGCTAGCGTCGATGGGCGGGCGGTCACCGACACCGAGGCTGTCGGGGCCTGCACCCACCTGATGATGGCCGGCCTGGACACCGTCTCGTCGCTGCTGGGCTTCGTGATGCGCTTCCTGGCCAGCCATCCCGCCGCGCGCAGGGCGCTGGTGGATGATCCGCGCCGGATCCCGGGGGCGGTGAAGGAACTGGTGCGGCGCTTTCCCCTGGTGGTGATGTCGCGCCGGGTGACCCGCGACACCACACTGCACGGCGTCCTGCTCAAGGCCGGCGAGATGATCGCCCTGCCGACCATGCTCTTCAATCTCGACGAGACGGAGTATCCCGCCCCCCTGACCGTGGACTGGGCGCGGCCTGTCCTGACCACCTGCACCTTCGGAGCCGGCGTGCATCGCTGTCCGGGCGCGACCCTGGGCCAGCGCGAGGTGGTGATCACCCTGCAGGAGTGGCTGGCGCGGATTCCCGAGTTCGAGGTCGACGATTCCGAGCCGGTCACTGTGAACGGCGGCATCGTCGCCACGCTCGACCGGCTGGTTCTGCGCTGGCGGCCGCCGGAACCCTTCGGTGCTTAGGGATTGATCCAGATCAGCGCGACGTCGCCATGGCGCCAACACAGTCCGGGCCGGCGGCGGTGACGTTTTCGCCCCGGACCAAGGCGGGCGGCTTCAAAGGCCCGCATCCGGGGACGCTTCCGGGAGGATTCATTGATGATTCGTGCGGAGAACCATGCCGGCTGGCGGTCGGGCGACGTCATTGACCTCGACAACGCCGCGGAAGTCCGTCGCTGGGCCCGGCGCCTGTTCGTCACGCCTTCCGAACTTCGCGAGATGGTCGAGGCCGTCCCCCACGGACCAGCCCGCCACCCGACCACACCGCCCAGGGCGGGGCGCGGTCCGGCGCTGCGACAGGAAGCCGCCGCCCACTCGTGAACGCCGACGAACCGGCTGCGGCGAAGCCGCCGAATCCGCGCTGGGGCAAATCTGTAGGGCCCGATTCACCGTCCGCATCTGTTCCGTACGAACGGATCGGGCTCTAGGATGGCGCGAATCGCAGCCTGGACCGGTGTGATCGCCATGTTCTGCAAGCCCCGCCGCGGCCGCCTCCCCGCAGCCTTCGCCCTCCCCGCGGTCGTCGGCAAGGCCATGATGCACGGCGCGACCCCGAGCGTCGGCCCGACCCGCAACCCCGTCAACTGAGCGCCCCGCCGTGTCCGACGACCACCTTCTGCGCACGCGGTTCACCGAACGGTTCAACCTGCGGCACCCCATCGTCTGCGCGCCCATGGCCCTGGTCACCGGCGGCCGGCTGGCGCGCGCCGTGTCGCGGGCGGGAGGCCTGGGCGTGGTTGGTGGCGGCTACGCCGGGGTCCTGGGCGGCGAGCCGGATCTAGCGGCCGAGCTGACCCTGGCGCGCCGGGAAACCTTTGGCGTGGGCTTCATCACCTGGGCCCTGGCGAAGGCGCCGCAGCGCCTTGAGGAGGCGCTGGCCTATGGCCCGTCGTGCGTGTTCCTGTCATTCGGCGACCCGAGGCCCTTTGCGCCGGTGATCCACGGCCACGGCGCCAGGCTGATCTGTCAGGCGCAGACCCTGCGGCACATCGACGAAGCTCTCGACGCCGGGGCCGACGCGATTGTCGCCCAGGGGACGGAGGCCGGCGGCCACGGGGGCGCGCGGTCCACCCTGCCCTTCGTGCCGGAGGCCGCCGACCACATCGCGCGACGCTCGCCCGACACCCTGCTGCTGGCGGCGGGCGGAATCGCCGACGGGCGCGGTCTGGCGGCGGCCCTGATGCTGGGCGCCGACGGGGTGGTGGTGGGCACCCGGTTCTGGGCGTCGGCCGAGGCCCTGACGCCCCAGGCCGCCACCGACCTGGCCGAACGTTCCACAGGCGACGACACCATCCGGACCACCGCCATAGACGCCCTGCGGGGCGTGGACTGGCCCGACGAGTTCTCGTTCCGCGTTCTGAAGAACGACCTGACCGCCGCCTGGGCGGGCCGAGAGACCGAGGCCCGCGCCGCCTTCGGTTCGCTGCGCGAGGTCTATGACGAGGCCCGCGCGCGGGGCGATCTGCGCACGGCCGCGACCGTGGCCGGGGAAGCCGTCGGTCGGATCCGCGACCGTCCCGCCGCCGCCGACATCGTCGAGAGCATGACCCGCGAGGCCTGGGCGCGCCTGTCCATCGCCGCCGCCCGCCTCACCCGGCCGGGCAATTGGCCCTCTATGCACAATCGTTGATCCGAACTTCAGGTTCATCCAATTGTGAAGATGCGCGGCCTGAGGCCTGATGCGCGGGTTCCGACACCGGATCGCCGCCCATTGGAAGCCTCGCCATGTCCGTCATCGCCACCTTCGACCGCGCCGCCTCCCCTGCGAGGCTCGTCGCCGACACCCCGCCCGTCGGCGCTTCCGGCGCGGCCCGGGCCATCCTGCGCCTTGAAGGCGCCGCCGCCCTGACGGCGGCGCTGGCCGCCTACGCCCACTGGGGCCCGGGCTGGGGCGTGTTCGCCCTGCTGTTCCTGGTCCCGGACCTTTCCATGCTGGGCTATCTGGCCGGCCCGCGGGTGGGCGCGGCCGCCTACAACGCCGGTCACAGCTATCTGGGTCCGGCCATCCTGGCCGCCGCCGGGTTGATGGCGCCGGCGCCCCTGGCCACCGCCGCGGCGCTGGTCTGGGTCGTCCACATCGGCTTCGACCGCCTGCTCGGCTACGGCCTGAAATACCCCACCGCCTTCGGCCACACCCACCTGGGCGCCATCGGCAGGGCCGCCCGGGCGTTTTGACAGGCGCGGAAATCCGCCGCACTGAATCGGGCATGACCTGCTCCGACCGACTCAGCTCCGCCTTCACCCGCCGCACCGCTCTCGCCGCCGGAGCGGCCGCCCTGCTGGCGCCGGCTTTCGCCCGGGGAGACGAGCCCGGCCTGGTGATCAGCGGCGGGACGATCCACACCGGCGCGGCGGCGGGCCGTGTGGAGGCCATCGCCGTCAAGGGCGACCGCATCGTCTTCGTCGGCGCCCTCGCCGACGCCCGGCGGGCGGCGCCCGGCGCCCGGCAGATCGATCTGGGCGGCGCGACCGCCTTCCCCGGCTTCGTCGATTCCCACGTCCACTTCACCGGGGTGGGCATCCGCGAGATGACCCTCAGCCTTGAGGGAACCTCGTCCATAGGCGAGCTCCAGTCGCGCCTGCGCGCCTGGGCGACGAGCAATCCGACGGGGGTGATCAACGGTCGCGGCTGGATCGAGACCCACTGGCCGGAAGGGCGATTCCCGACCCGCGACGATCTCGACGCGGTGGTGGCCGACCGGCCGGTCTATCTGCAGCGCGCCGATGGTCACGCCGGGGTGGTGAACTCGAAGACCCTGGAGGTGCTGGGCGTCGGTCCGTCGACGCCGAACCCGGCCGGCGGGGAGATCCTCAAGGACGCCAAGGGGCGCCCCACGGGCCTGTTCGTCGACAACGCCCAGAAGATGCTGGAGCCGGTGATCACCCGACCGGACCGCGCCACCAAGCGGGAGGCCCTCGGCCGGGCCGACCGGCTCTACGCGGCGCGCGGCTGGACCGCCGCCCACTTCATGAGCGTCGAGCAGGACGATATCGAGATCCTGCGCAACATGGCGCGGACCCAGGTCCTGGGCCTGCGCCTGGACACCTATATGGATCCCTCGGCGGCGGCCGAGGTGCTGGCGACGGGCCCCTCGGTCGACCCGACCGGACAGGTCCGCCTGCGGGGGATCAAGCTCTACGCCGACGGCGCCCTGGGCTCGCGCGGGGCGGCGCTCCTGGCGCCCTATTCGGACAAGGGGGGTTGGACCGGCCTGTTGGTCACACCGCATGACCGGATGGTCGAGCTGATGCGAAAGGCCGAAACGGTGAAGGCCCAGGTGGCCGTCCACGCCATCGGCGACCGCGGCAACCGCCTCACGCTCGACGCCATGGCCGAGGTGCTCGGATCGGCGCGCACCGACCGCCGCTGGCGAATCGAGCACGCGCAGATCATCTCGCCCCGGGACCTGCCGCGGTTCGCCGCCATGGGCGTCACCGCCTCGATGCAGCCCTCGCACGCCATCGGCGATCTCTATTTCGCGCCTTCGCGGCTGGGCGACGCCCGACTGAAGGGCGCCTACGCCTGGCGCAGCCTGCTACGGTCCGGCGCCTTGGTTTGCGCCGGCACCGACGCGCCCGTCGAGAAGGGCGATCCGCTGATCGAGTTCTACGCCGCGGTCTATCGGCACAGCCTCGACGGCTTCGCCGCGCCGGACTGGAGGCTGGACGAGACGGTGAGCCGCGCCCAGGCCCTGCGCATGCTGACCCTCTCGCCCGCGAAGGCGGTGGGGCGCGAACACGACCTGGGCACGCTGGAGGTGGGCAAGCGCGCCGACCTGACGGCGTTCTCAAAGGACCTGATGACCGTCGAGCCGGCCGAGATCCTCAAGGCGAAAGCCGCCCTGACCATCACCGCCGGCCGGATCACCCACCAGGCCTGAGGGGGGCTAGAACTTCGCCCGCACGCCGAACTCGTAGGTCTGCCCGTAGACCTCCCGCTGGATCGGACGGTTGGTCGAACCCTCGTAGTAGCGCAGCGGCGTGTTCAGCAGGTTCTTGACGTTGAAATAGCCCGTCCAGTGGCTGTTCACCCGATAGCTCGAGGTGAAGTCGAGGTTCAGCTTGTTGTCCTGGATGGTGTCCAGGGATCGATCGCCGTTCAGACCGAAGAGGCTGTGGCTGACATATTCCGTCGACAGCCGCAGCTCCAGACCGTGGGCTTCATAGAAGCCGGCGAGGTTCCAGGTCAGGTTCGAGGTGCCCGGCAGGGAACCATAGTGGTTCCTGCCATCGGCGCTGACGGTCGAGTCGTATTCGAGGAAGCTGGACTTCACTAGGGTGATGTTGGCGTCCAGCCCCAGGCCGCCGAGCAGGCCCGGCAGCATGGTGAACTTCTGATGGTAGGCCGCCTCGATCCCGCGGGCATAGGCCGACTCATTGGCGAAGGTGGCGATGTCGCCCAGCTGACCCTGGAAGATCGGATCGGACACGTTGATCCGGCTGTGCTTGAAGATGTAGTTCTGGAATTCCTTGTCGAAGGCCCCGATCTGCAGGATGCCGCCGGACGGCATGTAATATTCAACGTCCAGGTCGAAGTTGTTGCCAGTCGTCGGCTTCAGGTTCGGATTGCCGGACGTATAGACCGGGCGCGGGGCGGTCGAGAAATCGACCCCGGCGAAGCCGCCGGCCTGGCTGAAGCCCGGTCGGGCGATACCGGTGGAATAGGTCAGGCGCACCTGCAGCCGGTCGTTGGCCGCGTACTTGAACTGCGCGGTCGGGAAGGCGTTGGTGTAGCTGTGCCCCTGGGTCACGAAGGATACTGTCGAGTTCCCCTCCGAGTCGGTGGTGGCGAGGTAGTTCCCGTAGGTCGCCTCGGTGTGCTCCACCCGCACGCCGGTCAGCACGCTCAGCTTGCCGAAGCTGGTCGTGTACATCAGGTAGCCGGCGTAGACGTTCTCGGTGTCGTTGAAGTCCCGGCCCAGCGAGGGATCGAGCGAGTCGATGTTGGCGGCGAACAGGGCGTTCTGGGCGTGCAGGTCGACCACGGGCGCCGGAATGTAGAGCCCGCCGTAGTAGTTGCAGCACGGGTTGGCGCCGGTGCTGTAGGTGGCGAGATTGGCCGTCGGCGTGGCCTGGGCGAAGAAGTCGGTGACGATTTTCGACCGCTCGCGCACGCTGGCGCCGAATTTCAGCTGTCCGCCCTCGCCGACGATGTGCAGCGGCGCGGTGACGTTGATCACACCGCTGTATTCCTCGTCGCGGTCGGCCTCGTAGTACTGACGCAGGCGCGGGTTGTTGTAGATCGACGGGTTCTGGATGTTGAACGGCGTCGTCAGGGCCGCGTCGGTGTAGAACTTGTAGACGCCCTCCGGGCTGATGAGGTTGTTGTAGGCGACATATTCGCCGGCCGGGCCGTTCCATCGGGCTTCGCGGTAGTAGTTCTCGACGTAGGACGCGCGGCTGTAGGCGGCATGGTAGTCGACCACGATGGCGCCGTAGTCGTCCCGGCCACCGGCGGTGATGACGAT
Organism: uncultured Caulobacteraceae bacterium; assembly: GCA_903923135.1. GTDB lineage: Bacteria > Pseudomonadota > Alphaproteobacteria > Caulobacterales > Caulobacteraceae > Acaudatibacter > Acaudatibacter lapponiensis. The sequence goes on from CAIXWN010000049.1 coordinate 23,235, forward strand.
GTTGCGGTGGGTTTCCTGGGAGTCGTCGGTGAAGATGCGCGGGCGGAAGGTGTCGATCACCCCGCCGTTCAGGCTGGCCGGGTCGGCGACCGGACTGCCGTCGAGCACGGCGTAGAAGTGCTGCTTGTGGGCGGCCTCGACATAGCCGGCCTCGTCGAAGCGGAAATAGTAGCTGTGGTCGTCGTTGGGCTGGAAGTCGAACTCGCCGCCATAGCCGAAGCGCCGACGGTGATAGTCGTATTTGCGGAAATCCACCTCGCCAAGGACGTTGTCGACCGCCGTGGCCCCGTCGTTGGCGTAGCTGGGCTCGATGTCGTCGATCGACCGGCGGTCGTCCTTGCGCGAGCCGGTCAGGACGATCGAGAACGGCGTCGGATTGCTGATCCAGCCGGAGAGCGCCGGCGCATCCTTGTCCACGCCGGCGACGACGAGCTTGCCGTTGACGAAGCCGAATTTGGCGCCGAGCGCGATCGAGCCGGTGAACGGGCCGGTATGGTCATGCAGGGGCTCATAGCCCCAGCCCAGTTCGGCTTCGACGAAGGGCTTGGTGATGTTCTTGGCCGAACGCGGTGTCAGGTCGATCTGGCCGCCGAGCCCCTCGGCCTCGCGGTCGGGCGAGAGGGTCTTGTAAAGCACGATGCCGTCGATGGCGCCGGTGGGGATGGTGTCGAACTCCACCGCGCGACCCGAGCCGCTGGCGGCCGTGCCCGCCGGATAGGTGTTCAGCAGCACCACGCCGCCGTAGGTGGCGCCGTTGAGATTGGCGTCGATGCCGCGGATGTTGATGAAGCGGCCTTCGCCGGTGTCGGTGGACAGAGACACGCCGGGGATCCGGCCGGCCGCCTCGGCGGCGTTGTAGTCGGGGTACTTGGTGATCGTCTCGGCCGACTGGACATTGAGGATCGTCGCGGACAGTTGCTGGCGCTGACGGGCGACAACCTCCTCGCGCGGCGCGGTGACGGTGATCTGGTCGACGGTCGTCGGCGCAGAGCTCTCGGCGGCCGCCGCAGGGTCAGCGGCGCGCGCCGCGGGACCCAGGGCCAAAAGGCTCACGGTCGAGGCGAGCGCCAGGGAGAAGACCTTCGGTGACATGCAGGAACCCCGTTCATGCCTCCGACCCGTTTCTGGTGGCCGTGATGGTCCGAATCCCGGAGGCGTCGGCGGGGGTTCTAGTGAGCGCCTGTAACCGTTTTGCGATGCAGCACGGAAATGGCCGCCCGGGCGCGGCGCGTGTCAACGTTCAGGCCGGGCGCGCGTCGCCCCAGTAGTTGAAACCGGCCCATCCCGGCGTTCCGGGCAGGTACATGGAGTCCAGTTTTTCAACCTTGAAGCCCGCCTCAAGGATCAAGGCCGGGATATCCCGTGTCAGGTGGCAGCCGCCGGCGATATGTTTCCACACCGGCTCGACGCGGGTCTGGGTGCGAAGGACGGCGGCGTCCGGCGCCCGGCCGTGTTCACAGAACAGCAGACGCCCCCCCGGCTTCAGGGCCCGCCGCGCCGCCCGCAGCGCCGTGACCGGATCGGGGATGGTGCACAGGCTGTAGGTCACCAGCACGGTGTCGACGCTGGCCGGGCCGAGGGAAAGCGTCTCGGCGGTTTCCGCCAGAACCTCGACCGGCAGATCGCTGGCGGCCGCCAGCCTGCGGGCCCGGACGAGCATGCCCGCCGAGGGTTCAAGGGCGTAGAGACGGGACACACGGCCGCGGTCGTAGTGCGGCAGATTGAGGCCCGAACCGAACCCCAGTTCGAGAACGACGCCGGAGGCCTGCGGCACCAGCAGCGCCCGCTGCCGGCCGATCGGTTCGGCGCCGCAGGCAAGGTTGAGCAGTGGCGGCAGGATGAAGCGGTCGTAGAAACCCATGGCGCGCGGCCCTTTCCGGCATCATCGACGCCCCCCACGGATCGATGCAGCTTGCGGCAATATTCAGCGGTCGCCAAGGCGCCCGTCGCCAGCCTGCCTGCCCGGCGGCGGGCGATCAGGCGGGACCCGGACCCTCAACATGCGGCGCCGCCGGCGTTTCGGCGTCTTCGGGCTGCAGGCGGGCCAGACGGCGGTTGGCGATGACCAGACCCCGCAGCGCCGCGCCGATCATGCCGAAGCCGATCAGGATCAGCGCCCAGCTGGCCGGCTCGGGCAGCCCGCCATCGCGCACGCGGGCGACGAAATCCCACAGGCTGGGGTGGGCCGCCGGCGTGGCGGCATGGCTGTCGGCCCCGGCGACCTGCGACAGCGGCAGGGCGTCCAGCGCCGGCGCGCCGGGGGAGTCCAGTCCGCCGAGATCCAGGCCGGAGCGGCTGGCCGAATCGGCGGCGTCGGGCGCGCCCGGAACCGTTGCGTCCCAGGCCGGCGGCGGAGATTTCTGGTTCTCGAAAGCGTCGAGGGCCAAGTGGCCAGCCGCCGGCGACGCCGGGGCGGCCCAGCCCTGCGCAGAGGCGGCCAGGAGAAGCGCCGCGGCGAGCGGGCCGATGCAGGAAGTCTTGTTCATGGGCAAGCCTCCTTCAAAAAAGCGCGGCCACTGCCCGCCTAGATGGCCTGTCGGGCGCGAAAAATCAAGCTTGTGTTGTGATTGTGTCACTATTCCTGGGTAATGCGGCGGTCAGGAGCGCCGTGCCAGAATAAATCCCCATTTTCGCCGCTTTTGTTCAGTCCGGGCGGACCGCAGGAAGACCTGAAGCTTGGGAGAAGCCTCCGGGGGCGAATCGCGCCACCAGTTCGAAGGCGTCGGCCGGAAAGGTCTGGCGCACGAAGGTCACGGCCTCGCCGGCGCGCCAGGTCCATCGCCTGAGAACCAGACAGGGGCGCCCGGGGTCGAGGCTGAGCCGCATGGCGGTCAGGTCGTCGGCGGCCACGGCGGCGATCCGGTGCTCGGCCTCGCTCCAGGCGACGTGATCGAGCAGCCACGCCCCCGGCGGCGTGAGGCGGAAATCCGCCGACCGGGCCTCGGGCGCCGCGGCCAGACTGATCAGGCGCTCCTCGACGGCGAACGGCGCGCCGTTGGCCAGATGGCGGCAGACGACCTCCAGCACGGCGCCGGCCGGCCTGAGCCTGGCCTCGTCGGGACGCCCGGGCGCGAGGCGTCGCCTCTGCTGGGAGATCAGCTCATAGCCATAGGCCTGTCCTCGACCGCTGATCTCGGCCTGGAGTTCGGGAATCTCCAGGACCGCCGACTGCACGCGGGGGCGGGCGACGAAGGTGCCGGCCCGGCGGCGCCGTTCGACCAGTCCGGCCGCCGCCAGGGCCTGCACGGCCTTGCTGACCGTGGCGCGGGCGCAGCCGTAGCTCGCCATCAGTTCATGCTCGTAGGGAATGCGGCGACCGGGCGGCCAGTCGCCCGAGCGGATCCGCGCGGCCAGGTCGGCGGTGATGCGGTGGTGGAGCGCGAGGGAGCCGGCCGCCCGGGCCACGGGCCCGGTCACGCGCCCAGCACCCGGGCCAGGGCGCGCCGGTAGCGCTCGACGATGGCGCGGCGCCGGACATGCCGCCCCTCGCTGACGACCTTGCGCCCCCGCCGCCAGACCCCGTCGACGAGACCGGTGCGCCCGGCGAAGATCCAGCTGTCAAGCAGGGCGTCTCCGCGGCGGCCGGCCAGGGACGGATGGCCCAGATCGAGGCAGACCAGGTCGAGGCTCTCGCCGGGCGAGAGGGTTGCCGGCCCCGCGCCGAGGGCCTGCGCGCCCCCGGCGAGCGCGCCGACGAAGAGGCTTGCCCCGACCGAGGGCCGCGCGGACGAGGCCAGGACGTTGCGGGCCCGACCCGCCAGCCGCTGGCCGTATTCGAGGGTTCGCAGTTCCTCGGCCGCATCGATCAGGACGTTCGAGTCGCTGCCGACGGCGAACCAGCCGCCCATCGTCCGGAAGGCGGCGGCCGGAAACAGTCCGTCGCCGAGATTGGCCTCGGTGATCGGGCACATGCCGACGACCGCGCCGCTGGCGGCGATCAGGCGCAGTTCGTCCGGCTCGACATGGGTGGCGTGCACCAGACACCAGCGGGCGTCCACGGGGACCTGATCGAAGAGCCAGGCCACCGGCCGGCGGCCGCAGAACGCCAGGCAGTCGGCGACCTCGCGGACCTGCTCGGCGATGTGCAGGTGCACCGGCCCGCCCGCCGCAAGGGGGGCGATGCGGGCGATGTCCTCCGGGGTCGCCGCCCGCAGGCTGTGCGGCGCGACCCCGACGATGGCGTCCGAAAGCGGTGAGACGGCCGCGCGGCTGGCCTCGACCAGGCGGGCGAAGCTGTCGGGTGTCGTGATGAAGCGTCGCTGGCCCTCGCCCGACGGCGCACCGCCGAAACCGCCGTGGGCGTAGAAGACCGGCAGCAGCGTGAGGCCGACGCCGGTGTCTGCGGCCGCGGCCGCCAGGCGACAGGCCATCTCGGCGGGATTCCCATAGGCCCGGCCGTCCGGAGCGTGGTGCAGATAGTGGAACTCGCCCACGCGGGTGAACCCGGCCTCGAGCATCTCGGCGTAGGCCAGGGCGGCGATGGCCTCGACCGCGTCCGGGTCCAGCGCGCCCAGAAAGCGGTACATTACCTCGCGCCAGGTCCAGAAGCTGTCGCTGTCCGCGCCGCTGCCGCCCTGCGTCTCCGCCAGCCCCGCCATGCCCCTCTGGAAGGCGTGGCTGTGGACATTGCCCAGTCCGGGCAGGGCCGCGCCGCCGCGTTCGTCGCCCGGCCTCGGCGGAACACCGGTCTCGACCGACAGGATCACCCCGTCGCGATGGGAAATGCGCACGTCGTCGGCCCATTCGCCGCCCGTGAAAGCCGTCTCGAACCACAGGGTCATGCCGCCACCTCGCTTCCATTATGTCTAGACATATTATCCGGTTTGGGAAATATGGATCCGCAACCGGGGAGCTTTCATGCGCTGCGACACCCTATGGCGGAACGCCAGGCTGGCGACGATGGCGCCGGACCGGGCGGGACTCGGCGTGGCGGAGACCGGCGTGATCGCCTCCGTCGGGGGGCGGATCCTGTTCGCCGGCCCCGCCGACGAGGCGCCGGGCTTCGCCGCGTCCCGCGAGGTCGACTGCGAGGGCCGCTGGATCACCCCCGGGCTGATCGACCCGCACACGCACCTGGTCTGGGCCGGCAACCGGGCGCGCGAATTCGAGCAGCGCCTCGCCGGCGCCAGCTACGAGGACATCGCCCGGGCGGGCGGCGGCATCGTCTCGACCATGACCGCCACGCGCGCGGCGTCGGAGGCCGACCTGGTCTCACAGGCCCTGCCCCGCCTGGACGCCCTGATGGCCGAGGGCGTCACGACCGTGGAGATCAAGTCGGGCTACGGCCTGACCGTCGGACACGAGGAAAAACAGCTTCGCGCCGCCCGCGCCCTGGGCGAACGCCGCCCGGTGACGATCCGCACGACCCTGCTGGGCGCCCACGCCCTGCCCCCCGAATTCGCCGGCGATGCGGACGGCTACGTCGATCTGGTCTGCCGCGAGATGATCCCCGCCCTGGCCGCCAGCGGCCTCGCCGACGCGGTGGACGCCTTCTGCGAGGGCGTCGGCTTCTCGCCGGCGCAGGTGCGGCGGGTGTTCAAGGCCGCCAGGTCGGCCGGCCTGCCGGTGAAGCTCCACGCTGAGCAGCTGTCCAACCTGCACGGTGCCAGACTGGCGGCGGAGTTCGGCGCGCTCTCGGCGGACCACCTCGAACACCTCGATGACGACGGGGCGCGGGCCCTGGGCGAGGCGGGCGTGGTCGCCACCCTGCTGCCCGGCGCCTACTACGTCCTGCGCGAGACCCAGGCGCCGCCGGTGGCCAGGCTGCGCGACCACGGCGTCCCCATCGCCCTGGCCACCGACTGCAACCCGGGCACCTCGCCTCTGACCTCGATCCTGCTCACCCTCAACATGGGCGCGACCCTGTTCCGCCTGACCATCGAGGAGTGCCTGCTGGGCGTGACGCGCCACGCCGCACGGGCGCTGGGCCTGGGCGCCGACACCGGAACCCTGGAGGCGGGCAAGGCCTGCGACCTGGCGATCTGGGACATCGAGAGCCCGGCCGATCTTGTCTACCGCCTGGGTTTCAACCCCCTGCACGCCCGCATCTGGAGGGGCCAATGAGCCACGTCGTCCTGCAGCCCGGCGCCGTCCCGCTCGAGGACTGGCGACGCATCCACCAGGGCGCCGCGATCACCCTGGACCGGTCCTGCATGGCCGCCGTCGCGGCCAGCGCCGCGGCGGTGGAGCGCATCGTCGCCCGCGGGGAGCCGGTCTATGGCGTCAACACCGGCTTCGGCAAGCTGGCCAGCGTGCGCATAGACGCCGACGACCTGGAGCAGTTGCAGCGGAACATCGTTCTGTCGCACGCCGCCGGCGTCGGCGATCCGATGCCCGTCGCCGTGGCCCGCCTGATGATGGCGCTGAAGCTGGCGTCCCTGGCCCAAGGCGCCTCGGGCGTCCGGCCGGCGACGATCGGGCTTCTGACGGCCATGCTCGAGCATGGCCTGACGCCGGTGATCCCGGCGCAGGGATCGGTGGGCGCCTCCGGCGACCTGGCCCCCCTGGCCCACATGGCCGCCGCGATGATCGGCGTCGGAGATATCCTCGTCGCGGGCGAGCGGCGTCCCGCCGCCGCGGCCCTGGCCCAGGCCGGCCTGGCGCCCGTGACCCTGGGGCCCAAGGAGGGGCTGGCCCTGCTCAACGGCACGCAGTTCTCCACCGCCTACGCCCTGGCGGGCCTGTTCGAGGCCGAACTGCTGTTCCGCTGCGCCCTGGTCACCGGCGCGCTGTCCACCGAGGCGGCCCGCGGCTCGGACACCCCGTTCGATCCCCGCATCCACGTCCTGCGGCGACACCGGGGCCAGATCGACGCCGCGGCGGCCCTGCGCGGTTTGATGGCCGGGTCGGCGATCCGCGCCTCGCACCTGTCTGGCGATCCCCGGGTGCAGGACCCCTATTGCCTGCGCTGCCAGCCGCAGGTCATGGGGGCGGCCCTGACCATCCTGCGCCAGTGCGCCGACACCCTGGAGGCCGAGGCCAACGGCGTCACCGACAATCCGCTGATCTTCGCCGGGACAGGCGAGGCCCTGTCCGGCGGCAACTTCCACGCCGAGCCGGTGGCCTTCGCCGCCGACATCATCGCCCTGGCCCTGTGCGAGATCGGCTCGCTGAGCGAGCGGCGGACGGCGATGCTGGTGGACCCGGCCCTCTCCGGCCTGCCGGCCTTCCTGACCCCCCGCCCCGGCCTCAACTCCGGGTTCATGATGACCCAGGTGACCGCCGCGGCCCTGGTCTCGGAGAACAAGCAGCGCGCCTATCCGGCGAGCGTCGATTCCATTCCCACCTCGGCCAACCAGGAGGACCACGTCTCCATGGCCGCCCATGGCGCGCGGCGGCTGCTGGCCATGGCCGACAATACCCGGGCGATCATCGCCATCGAGTTGCTGGCCGCCGCCCAGGGCTGCGACTTCCAGCGCCCCCTGGCCTCCAGCGCGATCCTGGAGGCCGCGCGCGCCGTGCTGCGCGCCGCCGTTCCCCACCTGGAGGACGACCGCCACCTGCAGCCGGACATCGAGGCGGCCATCGCTCTGGTGAGGTCGGGGTCCATCCTTCCTTCGACCGCGACCCTGCGCCTGCCGGGCGTCTGCGAGGCGTCATGAGCGCGGCGCCCGCCTGGCTGAGCGTACGCCGCGGCGACGCCCCGCTGATCGTCAGCCTGCCACATACGGGGACCGACATCCCGGCCGACATCGAGGCGCGACTGGTCTCGCCCTGGCTGGGGCGGCGCGACGCCGACTGGTGGGTCGACCGCCTTTACGGGTTCGCCGCCGGCCTCGGCGCCACGATCGTGCGGACCGCCATCTCGCGCACGGTGATCGACGTCAACCGCGACCCCACCGGCGCCTCGCTCTACCCCGGCGCCGCGACCACCGAGCTCTGCCCGACCACCGATTTCGACGGCGCGCCGCTCTGCCGCCCGGGCGAGGCGCCGGGAGCCGACGAGATCGCCGACCGCCGCCAGCTGTGGTTCGATCCGTATCATCGCGCGCTGGACGCCGAGATCGCCCGGCTTGCGGCCCGCCACGGGTCGGTCGCCCTCTATGACGCCCACTCGATCCGCTCGCGCATCCCGCGACTGTTCGACGGCGAGCTGCCGCATTTCAACATCGGGACCAACGACGGGGCCAGCTGCGACGCCGCCCTGGTCGCGGCGGTGGAGCGGGCCTGCGACGCCTCGCCGTTCAGCCGGGTGACCAACGGCCGCTTCAAGGGCGGCTACATCACCCGCCGGTGCGGCGCGCCCGGCCAGGGCGTCCACGCCATCCAGATGGAGCTGGCCTGCCGGGGCTACATGGACGAGCCCGACGGCCCCCCCGCCGAGGGCGCCTGGCCGCCCCCCTGGGACCCCGGTCGCGCCGCGCCGATGACCGGCTGCCTTTCCACCGTGCTGCGCGCCTGCCTGACGGCCCTGGCGCAGATCAAGGACACCCCCCGCCGATGACCCGCCTGGACCCCACCCGCGTGATCCGCGCCGCCACCGGAACACAACTCACCGCCCGGAGCTGGCTGACCGAGGCGCCGCTGCGCATGCTGATGAACAACCTGCATCCCGACGTGGCCGAGCGGCCCGAGGAACTGGTGGTCTATGGCGGCATCGGCCGGGCGGCGCGCGACTGGGAGAGCTATGACAAGATCGTCGAGACCCTGCGCCGGCTGGAGGACGACGAGACGCTGCTGGTGCAGTCGGGCAAGCCGGTGGGGGTGTTCCGCACCCACGCCGATGCGCCCCGGGTGCTGATCGCCAATTCCAACCTGGTTCCGCGCTGGGCGACCTGGGAGCATTTCAACGAGCTCGATCGCAAGGGCCTGGCGATGTACGGCCAGATGACCGCCGGCTCGTGGATCTATATCGGCGCCCAGGGCATCGTGCAGGGGACGTATGAGACGTTCGTGGAGATGGGCCGGCAGCACTATGGCGGCGATCTGGCGGGGCGCTGGCTGCTGACCGCCGGCCTCGGCGGCATGGGCGGGGCGCAGCCGCTGGCCGCGGTGATGGCCGGCGCAAGCTGCCTGGCGATCGAATGCCAGCCGAGCCGGATCGAGATGCGGCTGCGGACGGGGTATCTGGACCGCAGGGCCGAGAGCCTGGACGAGGCGCTGGCGATCATCGACCGCAGCTGCCGCGACCGGGCGCCGGTGTCGGTGGGGCTGGTGGGCAACGCCTGCGAGATCCTGCCCGAGCTGTTCGCGCGCGGCGTGCGGCCCGATCTGCTGACCGACCAGACCTCGGCCCATGATCCGGTGAACGGCTATCTGCCGCGCGGCTGGAGCCTGGAGCGGTGGGCGGGGATGCGCGAGCAGGACCCGGCCCAGGTGGCGGAGGCGGCGAAGGCCTCGATGGCCCTCCATGTCCGGGCCATGCTGGATTTCCAGGCGGCGGGCGTGCCGACGGTGGATTACGGCAACAACATCCGCCAGATGGCGCGGGAGGCGGGGGTCGGGAACGCCTTCGATTTCCCGGGCTTCGTGCCGGCCTACATCCGGCCGCTGTTCTGCCGGGGGATCGGGCCGTTCCGCTGGGTGGCGCTTTCCGGCGATCCGGAGGACATCGCCAGGACCGACGCCAAGGTGAAGGAACTGATCCCCGACAATCCGCACCTGCACACCTGGCTGGACATGGCGGCGCAGAAGATCCGGTTCCAGGGCCTGCCGGCGCGGATCTGCTGGGTGGGGCTGGGCGACCGGCACCGGCTGGGCCTGGCGTTCAACGCGATGGTGGCGAGCGGCGAGCTGAAGGCGCCGATCGTGATCGGGCGGGATCACCTGGACTCAGGATCGGTGGCGTCGCCGAACCGGGAGACGGAGGCGATGCGGGACGGGAGCGACGCTGTCTCCGACTGGCCGCTGCTCAATGCGCTGCTGAACACGGCCTCGGGGGCGACCTGGGTGTCGATCCATCATGGCGGAGGCGTGGGGATGGGGTTTTCGCAGCACTCGGGGATGGTGATCGTCTGCGACGGGACGGCGGCGGCGGCGAAGCGGATCGAGCGGGTGCTGTGGAACGATCCGGCGACGGGCGTGATGCGGCATGCGGACGCCGGCTATGACACGGCCATCGACTGCGCCCGCGAACACCGCTTGGACCTGCCCGGCATCCTGGCCTGAGTCCGGCAGCCCCGCGGATATTCAGGATACCGGGCGAACCGGGGGCCCGATGGCGCCCGCCAGGAGGCAGGGAGCGTCGAAAGCGCGCAAATGATCGTCGCGGGGTTGCGCCGGCTGTGATCGCAGTGTCTATCCCCGCTCGCCTGCGATGGGGTCTCCCGGAACACGGGACGGGCTTTAACTGAGTGTGTGTTGGCGCCAAACTGAGCTGTGGCGCCCAGGAAGTGTGTAGTCATGCCGTTTTTCCGGCGCGGTCTTGGCGCCGCCCTCGCTGCAGTCACCCTGCTCGCCGCGGTCCCGGCGGGGGCCATCGCGACGTCCGGTCACGCCCTGACGGCGAAGACCCTGGCCAGCCTCGACCGCCTGAGCGCCCCGGTGGTGTCGCCGGATGGCCGCTGGGTGGTCTATGACATCCGCAGCACGGATTTCGACGCCAACTCCGCCCGTCACGCCGCCTGGCTGCTCGACGTCACCACCCCGGGGGCGACCCCGAGACGCCTGGAGGCGCTCGGCGACGACGCCAGCAACGTCTTGTGGTCGGCGGACAGCCGCAGTCTCTATTTCCTGTCGGGCCGATCCACGCTGAGCCAGGTCTGGCGCGCCGAGGTGGCGGGCGGAGCGGCGACGCAGTTGACCCGCCTGCCCCTGGATGTCGGAACCTTCCGCCTGTCGCGCGACGGGCCGCGCCTGGTGGTGTCGATGGCGGTGTTCCCCGACGCCGAGGATCCCGCGGCCACCCGGGCCAGGCGGGACGCCCGGGCCGCCCGCAAGAGCACCGGGGCGCTCTACGATCACCTGTTCATCCGCCACTGGAACGCCTGGGCGGACGGCGCCCGCAACCATCTTTTCGCCCTGACACGCGGCGCCGACGGCCTGTTCGCGGGCGCGCCGACGCCCCTGATGGCGGGCTTCGACGGCGACACCCCCTCGCGACCGTTCGGCGACGAGGATGACTACGCCATCACCCCCGACGGCGCGCAGGTGGTTTTCAGCAGCGTGCGCGATGGCCGCACCGAGGCGTGGCGGCCGAACACCGAGCTGTGGATCGAACCGATGGACGGTTCGGCGCCGCCGAAAGATCTGACGCAGGACAATCCCGGCGCGGACACCGATCCGATGATCTCGCCTGACGGGACGCGGGTCGCCTGGGAAGCCACCAGACGGCCGGGGTATGAATCGGACCGCGCCGCGGTGTGGATCATGGACCTGAAGACCGGCGTCCGCCGGGAGGCGGACCCGGGGGTCGACCTGAGCGCAGACTTCCTGGCCTGGGCCCCGGACGGCCGCTCGCTGCTGATGACCGCGGCCGACACCCAGCAGAACCGCCTGTTCGCCATCGACGTCGCCACCGGCAAGGTGCGGCCGCTCACCGCCGACGGCTATGTCTCGGACTTCTCCGCCGCCGCCTCGACCCTGGTCTATGCGCGCAGCACCCTTGAAAGCCCGGACCAGCTGTGGGTGAGCCTCGGCGGCGGCCCGGCGCGGCAGATCACCCATGTCGGCGCCGAACAGTTGGCGGACGTGACGATGTCGGACGCCGAACCGTTCGCCTTCGCCGGCTGGAACGGCGAGACCGTCCACGGCTATGTGATCCGGCCGGCGGACTACGCCCCGGGGAAGACCTATCCGGCGGTGCTGATCCTGCACGGCGGGCCGGAAGCCTCGTTGAGCAACTTCTGGAGCTACCGCTGGAACCCGCAGGTCTGGGCCGGCTGGGGGTTCGCCGTGGTGACAATCGACTACCATGGCTCCTCCGGCTACGGGCAGGCGTTCATGGACGCCATCGACGGCCACTGGGGCGACCGGCCGCTGGAGGACATACAGAAGGGCTGGGCCGCGGCCCTGAACCGGTTTGCCTTCATCGACGGCTCGCGCGCCTGCGCCGCCGGGGCGTCGTTCGGCGGCTATCTGGTCTACTGGATGGAAAGCCAGTGGAGCGCGCCGTGGAAGTGCCTGATGGCCCATGACGGGGTGTTCGACACCCGGGCCCTAGGGTCGTCGACGGACGAGCTGTGGTTCACCGAATGGGACCTGGGCGGCACGCCCTGGGACAACCCGGAGGCCTATGAGACCTTCAATCCCGCCCGCTTCACCGCGGCATGGAAGACGCCGACCCTGGTGGTCCATTCCGCCCGCGACTTCCGCATCCCGGTGCAGCAGGGCGTGGGCGCCTTCACCACCCTGCAGCGGCGGGGCGTGCCCAGCCAGTTCCTGACCTTCACCGACGAGAACCACTGGGTGTTGCGGCCGCAGAATTCGGTGCAGTGGCACGACACAGTGGAGGCCTGGCTGAAGCGCTGGACCGCCGCGACGCCGGCGAACGGTCCCGGCTGAAATCCGCTTCGCGGTCTGCTGGGGTATAAGGACCCAGACGTCGTCAGAACGCGAAGACACCGGGAGTCAATGCGATGCGCCAATGGATCGCGCCAGGGGCCCTTGTCGCCGCGGTCGCCCTGCTGGCAGGGCCGGCGCTGGCCCAGCCCTCGCCGCCCGCGGCGGCCACGCCCCCGGCCCGGCCGGCCGCCTCGATCCATTCCGGCGCCTGCTTCGCCCGCCACAATGTCGAGGGGTTCAACGCCCCCGACGATCACACGGTCTATCTGAAGGTGTTCCCCGGCGAGATCTACCGCCTGGACCTGATGGGCGAATGCCAGGGGCTCAGCTGGCGGCAGTCCTTCGGGCTGGAAGACCGCCCGTCCAGCCCGTGGATCTGCTCGGCGATCGAGGCGACGGTGGTGTTCCGCGAGACGGGCATGCTGCAGCACTGCCCGGTGACGGCGATCCACAGGCTGACGCCCGAGGAGATCAAGGCCCTGCCCAGGCGCGACCGGCCCTGAAGCGGCGGATCAGGCCCGGAAGCGGGCCGGCGAGATCTGCTCCGGCCGCAGTCCGCGCGCCCGCACGTCGTCGGGAAGGGGCTCGCCCAGGGCCAGGGCCGCGGCGGTGCGACCGGCGGCCGGCGCGGTCTGAACGCCATAGCCCCCCTGCCCGGCCAGCCAGAAGAAGCCCGCCGCGGCGGGCTCGAAACCGATCACCGGGGTGCGGTCGGCGACGAAGCTGCGCAGGCCCGCCCAGGCGCGCACGATGCGGCGCACCGGGATGTCAGCCCAGGCCTGCAGACGCTCGACGCATTCGGCGATGGTGATGTCCTCCGGCCAGGCGTCGCAGGGCTCGGACGGCGTCTCGTCGCAGGGCGAGACCAGGATGCGGCCGCTCTCCGGCTTGAAGTAGAAGTCCTCGTCCGCCTCGATCATCGCCGGCCAGTCGCGGGCGACGACGCCGTCCGGTTCGTCGAGCAGGAAGGCGGTGCGGCGCAGGGGCGTCAGTCCCACCGGCGCGACCCCGGCCAGGCCGGCCACAACATCGGCCCAGGCCCCCGCCGCATTGATCACCACGCTGGCGGTGACGACCTCGCGGCCCTTCAGCGCCGCCCGCCAGACGCCGCCGTCGCGGGTCAGGGAGACGATCTCGGCGTCGGTGCGCACGTCGCCGCCGGCGGCGCGGCACATCCTCAGATAGCCCTGGTGCAGGGCGTTGACGTCGATATCCATGGCGTCCAGCTCGTGCAGGCCGCCCGCCACCCGGCCGGGGATCAGCACCGGGCACAGGGCGATCGATTCGGCCGCGGTGAGGCGGCGCGTGGCGATCCCCAGGTCCGCGGCGCCGGCGGCGATCTCGTCCAGCCGGCCGAGCTGGCGCGGTCCGGCGAAGTAGAGGCAGCCGCGGGGCCTGAGCAGGGCGTGATCGGTGAAGCCAGGCGGGGGGGCGTCGTAGAAGGCGCGGCTGGCGACGGTGAGGGCGCGGATCGGATCATTGCCATAGAGCGCCGACCACAGGGCCGCGGACCGCCCGGTGGTGTGGTAGCCGTGCGCGCTCTCGCGCTCGAAGAGCGCCACGCGCGCCCGGCCAGCGAGATTGGCGGCGGCCGAGGCCCCGGCGATGCCCGAGCCGATGATCAGGAAGTCATAGTCAGCCATGCGCTGCGCCTATGGCGCGGGCCGCGCCTTGTGGCAATGGCGCGCGGGGTGCGGCGAACATGGGGGGTGACGGTGGGCCGCCAGATGTGCGAATCGAACCGCGAGGGTTTCGGGAGAGCGTTCCATGCAATCGGGCGACCAGGTCCTGATCACCGGCGCCTCCGGCTTCGTCGGGTCGGCGGTGCTGCGTCGTCTCACCGGGCGGGGGCTGAAGCTGCGGGTGCTGGTGCGGCCCAGCAGCCCGCGCGACAATCTGGCCGACGTCGACTGCGAGGTGGTCGAGGGCGACATGCGCCACGCCGCCGACATGAGCCGCGCCCTGGACGGGGTGCGCTGGCTCTACCACGTGGCCGCCGACTACCGCCTCTGGGCGCGCGATCCTCTGGACATCATCCGCGCCAACCAGGAGGGCACGCGCACGGTGATGGAGGCGGCGCTGACCCGCAAGGTCGAGCGCATCGTCTACACCAGCAGCGTGGCAACCCTGCGTGCGCCCGACGGGCCCTCCCCGGTGGACGAGACCGCCCCCCTGGCCGAGGGCGAGGGGATCGGCGCCTACAAGGAAAGCAAGGTGGTCGCCGAACGGCTGGTGGAGCGGCTGGTGGCCTCGCACGGCCTGCCGGCAGTGATCGTCATGCCCTCGACGCCGATCGGCCCGCGCGACATCAAGCCGACGCCCACCGGACGCATCGTGGTGGAGGCGGCCATGGGGCGCATCCCGGCCTTCGTCGACACCGGCCTGAACCTCGCCCACGTCGACGACGTGGCGACGGGCCATGTGCTGGCCATGGAGAAGGGGCGCGTCGGCGATCGCTATATCCTGGGCGGCCAGGACGCCACCCTGCGCGAGATGCTCGGCGTCATCGCCCGGCTGACCGGCCGCAAGGCGCCGACGGTGAACCTGCCCCGCGCGCCGCTCTATCCCCTGGCCTGGGCGGCCGAGGCGGTGGCCCAGATCACCGGCAGGGAACCCTTCGTCACGCGCGACGCCCTGAAGATGGCGGCCCACCACATGTTTTTCTCCTCGGCCAAGGCGCAGCGGGAACTGGGCTATGAGGCCAGGCCCTATGAGCTGGCGCTGATCGACGCCCTCGCCTGGTTCCGGGCGGCGGGCTATCTGAAGTGACGGGGTTCCTCCCCGCGGCGGTCGGATCGCTGGCCCTGGCCATCTGGATCTATCTGCTGGCCTTCCGCGGCGGCTTCTGGCGGGCGCGCGAGCGCGACGACCGCGGCGAGGCGCCGCCGCCGGCGCTCTGGCCGGCGGTGACGGCCGTGGTTCCGGCGCGGGACGAGGCCGACGTCATCGCCCGCTCCATCGGCAGCCTGCTGGCCCAGGACTATCCGGGCGACTTCCGGGTGATCCTGGTGGACGACAACAGCAGCGACGGCACCGGCGACGTCGCCCGCGCCCTGGACGGCGCCGGTCGGCTGGAGGTTATCAGCGGCGCCCCGCTGCCCTCCGGCTGGACCGGCAAGCTGTGGGCCCAGAGCCAGGGCGTGGCGCGCGCCACGGCCGCCGCCACGCCCCCGCCCTATCTGCTGCTCACCGACGCCGACATCGCCCACGCGCCAGACACCCTGCGTCAGCTCGTCGCCCGGGCCGAGGCCGGCGGCCTGGTCCTCACCTCGCTGATGGCCCGGCTGACGGTGGAGACCTGGCCCGAGCGGCTGCTGATCCCGGCGTTCATCTTCTTCTTCGATATGCTCTATCCCTTCGCCTGGGTGAACGATCCGCGGCGGGCCACGGCGGCGGCGGCGGGGGGCGTGATGCTGGCCCGGCGCGAGGCCCTGGAGGCGGCGGGCGGCCTGGCGGCGATCCGCGGCAAGATCATCGACGACTGCAACCTGGGGGCGCTGATGAAGCTCCAGGGGCCGATCTGGCTGGGCCTGACCGAGCGGGCGCGCAGTCTGCGGCCCTACGCCGGT
Organism: uncultured Caulobacteraceae bacterium; assembly: GCA_903923135.1. Classification (GTDB taxonomy): domain Bacteria; phylum Pseudomonadota; class Alphaproteobacteria; order Caulobacterales; family Caulobacteraceae; genus Acaudatibacter; species Acaudatibacter lapponiensis. Next base: position 39,245 of record CAIXWN010000049.1, read on the forward strand.
TTCGACGAGATCGCCCGTATGGTGTCGCGCTCGGCCTACGCCCAGCTGAACTTCTCGCCCTGGCTTCTGGCCGGCACGGTGGCGGGAATGGCCATCGTCTATCTGGCGGCGCCGGTGCTGACCTTGCTGGGTCACGGCGTGGCGCGCTGGACGGGGCTGGCGGCGTGGCTTGCCATGGCGGTCGCCTTCCAGCCCATGCTGCGCCTCTACCGCCGCTCTCCCCTGTGGGGCCTGGCCCTGCCGCTGATCGGCGCCCTCTACACCGGCTTCACCCTGCGCTCGGCCGTGGAGACCTGGCAGGGCAAGGGCGGCCAGTGGAAGGGCCGCGCCCAGGCGATGGGGGCCTGAGGCGAGCCGGCCGCGGGGTCAGTCCGTCGGGCCGCGCCGCGCGTCGGCTTTCACCAGCGACGGCAGGAAGGCCAGGGGCCAGATCACCAGGGCCAGGTTGGCCAGGAACCAGGCGGGCTCGAACTCCCGCAGGATCGCCCAGTAGCTCACCGCCATGGCGCCAGCGGCCATGGTGAAGGCCAGCGACAGCAGGGCCAGCGGCCGCCAGACCGGAGAATCGCGCCGCGCCGCCGCCACCGCCGAAAGGCCCAGCAGCGAGAAGGCCAGATCGAGCGGCAGGAACGACCAGTTCCAGGCCGCGACCAGCGGCTGGTCGTAGTGGGCGTACATCCACTCCGGCGGGATGTGGACCAGGCGCGCCTGGGCCAGCCCCGACAGGCTCCAGTAGACCAGGAACAGCGTGTCTGTGAGCGTCAGGGCGATAGAGAGGGATCGCGGCATGGGTGGGGCTTCCGGGCGGCGGCTGGGCGATGGGTTTCAAAATAGGGTCTCAAGCCCTTCCTTGCCGCGTCAGGTCGCGCGGCAGGAGTCTTCCAGGCTCGGACGGCGATGGCGCCGGAGCGCCTGTCCCCCGCCGCACCCCGGCGACGGGATCCCGTCGAGGAAGATGCGGACGCCTGCGACGCCGCGGTTTGTTGCCCGCGCCCCCGCAATGGCCGTAAACGCCGTGGGGGCCCCCGATCGGGCGGCCGGCAGAGGATGGCCGCGTGACCGACATCGAGGCCCTGGCGTCAGGCAAGGGGCACACCGACGAGAACTTTCCGGTCGGCTCGGCGCTGATCGCCGCGCGCCACCGGCCGGTGGTGCTGGCGTTCTATCGCGTGGCGCGACTGAGCGACGACGTCGCCGACCACCCCACCCTGTCGTCGGCCGAGAAGCTGGCGCGGCTGGGCGCCGTGGAGGCCAGCCTGACCGGACGTGCGGAGACCGTGCCGGCGGCGACGGCCCTGCGCCGGGCCCTGGCCGCCCGCGGGATCACCGAGGCCCACATGCTGGACCTGCTGGAGGCCTTCCGCCGCGACGCGGTGAAGACCCGCTACGCCGACTGGGACGAACTGATGGACTATTGTCGCTATTCGGCCGCGCCGGTGGGCCGGTTCATGCTGGACGTGCACGGCGAGGCGCGCTCGACCTGGGCGGCGTCGGACGCCCTGTGCGCGGCGCTGCAGGTGATCAACCACCTGCAGGACTGCGGCAAGGACTATCGCGACCTGGACCGGGTCTACATCCCCCTGGACGCCCTGGCCGGGGCGGGGCTGGACGTGCGCAGCCTGGGCGAGGCGCGGGCGGGCCCCGCCCTGCGCGGCGTGATCGCCGGCCTGGCCGGACGCACGGCGGACCTGCTGTGCGTGGCCGCGCCGCTGGAGGCGGGGGTGAAGGACCTGCGCCTGGCCCTGGAGATCGGCGTGATCCACACCCTGGCCGCCAGCCTGAACGGCCGCCTGGAGACGCGGGATCCGCTGTCGGAGCGGGTGCATCACGGCAAGCTGGAGACCGCGGGTCTGGCCCTGTCGGCCGTGGCCGCGAGCCTGGGCGGGCGGCTGGGGTCTCGCCGGAATCGCGGGGCTGGGGCATAGGGGCCAGATGACAGACGCCGTCACCACCCAGACCAAGGTCGCGGGCAGCTCGTTCTACGCCGCCCTGCGCATCCTGCCGCCCCGGGAACGGGCGGCGATGTTCGCCATCTATGACTTCTGCCGCAAGGTCGACGACATCGCCGACGATCCAGGCCCGTCTGCGCATGAGCGGCGCGCGGCGCTGGACGTGTGGCGGGCGGAACTGGACGCGGCCTACGCCGGCGGCGATCCACCGGGCTTCGCCGACCTGCGCGCGCCGATCGACGACTTCGGCCTGGAAAAGGCCGACTTCCTGGCGGTGATCGACGGCATGCAGATGGATGTGGACGCCGACATCCGCGCGCCGGACTTCGAGGTGCTGGACCTCTATTGCGACCGGGTGGCCAGCGCCGTGGGCCGCCTGTCGGTGAAGGTGTTCGGCATGGACGACGCCCCCGGCCGCGACCTGGCCTTCCACCTGGGCCGGGCCCTGCAGTTCACCAACATCCTGCGCGATCTGGACGAGGACGCCGCCATCGGCCGGCTGTATCTGCCCGCCGAGGCCCTGGCCGCCGCGGGCATCGCCACCACCGACCCCGTGGCGGTGATGGCCCACCCGGCGATCGACACCGCCTGCCGCTGGCTGGCGGCGCGGGCGCACGAGCAGTACGACCTGACGGCGCGGATCATGGCCAGGCGGCCGAGGGGCCGGATGAAGACCCCCGCCCTGATGATCGCCGTCTATGGCCGCATCCTGAAGGCCATGGAGGCCGAGAGCTGGAGGACGCCGCGGCGGCGCGTGTCGCTGGGCAAGGGCCGGCTGCTTTGGGTGGCGGCGACCACGGCGCTGTTCGGGTGAGGCCGTGATCTATGTGATCGGGGCGGGCCTGGCGGGACTGTCGGCGGCGGTGCGGCTGGCCGACGGCGGGGCGGCGGTAACGGTGCTGGAGGCTGCGGCCCAGGCCGGCGGACGATGCCGCTCCTATGTCGACCCGGTGCTGGAGATGACGCTCGACAACGGCAACCACCTGGTGCTGTCGGGCAACCACGCCACCTTCGCCTATCTGCGGCTGATCGGCGCGGAGGACCATCTGGTCGGCCCCGACCAGGCGGTGCTGGATTTCCACGACCTGCGCACCGGCGAGGCCTGGACCATCCGGCCCAACCCCGGCGCCCTGGCCTGGTGGCTGCTGTCGCCGCGGCGGCGGGTGCTGGGAACCCGGGCGGCCGACTACCTGGCCCTGGCGGGGCTGCTGGCCCCCGGCGCGAACAAACGGATCGACCAGGTGATCGCCTGCGAGGGGGTGCTGTGGGACCGCCTGCTGGAGCCCTTCCTGCTGTCGGCGCTGAACACCGAGGCGAAGAGCGCCTCGGCCGCCCTGGCCGGGGCGGTGATCCGCGAATCCCTCGCCCGGGGCGGCGACGCCTACCGGCCGCGGGTGGCCCATCCGACCCTGTCGGCGGCGTTCATCGACCCGGCCCTGGCCTTCCTGGCGGCGCGCGGCGCCACGGTCCGCCTGGGCGCCCCGGTGCGGGCGATGACCTTCGACGGCGACCGGGTGAGCGCCCTGACCACCGGCGACGGCGGGATCGCCCTGGAGGCGGGCGACGCGGTGGTGCTGGCCGCGCCGCCCTGGATCAGCCAGACCATGGTTCCCGGCCTGACCGCGCCGGACGCCTTCAACGCCATCGTCAACGGCCATTTCCGCTTCGCGCCGCCACCCGGCCTGGCGCCCATCGTGGGGGTGATCGGCGGGACGGCGCAGTGGATCTTCGCCTTCGACGACCGCCTCAGCGTGACGGTGAGTGGAGCCGACGACCTGGCCGACCAGAACCGCGAGGACCTGGCCCAGCGCTTCTGGGCCGACATCGCCACCGTGCACGGCCTGCCGGCGGAGCTGCCGCCGTGGCGGATCGTCAAGGAGCGGCGCGCCACCTTCGCCGCCACGCCCGAGCAGAACGCCCGCCGGCCGGGCGCCGCCACGCGGTGGGGCAATCTGGCGCTGGCGGGCGACTGGACGGCCACGGGGCTTCCCGCCACCATCGAGGGCGCTATACGGTCCGGCGAGACGGCGGCGCGGGCGACCGCGGCCGCGAGAGGATAGGCTTATGGACGATGCATCCCCGCTTTCCGCCGCCACCCACCAGGCGGCCCTGGACCAGCTGGCCAGCGACCTCGACGCCGCCGTCGGCCGCGCCGCCGACGCCCTGCTCAAGCGCCAGCGACCCGACGGCCACTGGGTGTTCGAGCTGGAGGCCGACGCCACCATCCCCGCCGAGTACATCCTGCTGCGGTCCTACTTGGCCGAACCGGACGCGCCGGAGCTGGAGCGCAAGATCGGCGTCTATCTGCGGCGCATCCAGGGCGACCATGGCGGCTGGCCGCTCTATCACGACGGCGCCTTCGACGTCAGCGCCACGGTGAAGGCCTATTTCGCCCTGAAGACCATCGGCGACGACCCGGCGGCGGCGCACATGACCCGGGCCCGGGAGGCCCTGCTGGCCCACGGCGGCGCCGGCGCCTGCAACGTCTTCACCCGCATCCTGCTGGCCCTGTTCGGGGTGATCTCCTGGCGCGCCGTGCCGGAGATGCCGGTTGAGATCATGCACCTGCCGCGCTGGTTCCCCATCCACCTGGCGAAGATCTCCTACTGGGCGCGCACGGTGATCGTGCCGCTGCTGGTGCTGCGGGCGAAGCGGCCGCGGGCGCGCAACCCGCGGGGGATCACCATCGACGAGCTGTTCGTCCATCCGCCGTCGGAACTGCGCGGCCTGGCCCGCGGCGGCCACCAGAAGGAGCCCTGGGCCACGGGTTTCTTCGCCCTGGACGCGGTCCTGCGCGTGGTGGAGCCCCGCTTTCCGCAGGGCAGCCACCGCTCGGCCATCGCCAAGGCCAAGACCTTCGTCGACGAGCGGCTGAACGGCGAGGACGGGCTGGGGGCGATCTTCCCGGCCATGGCCAATGCGGTGATGATGTACGACGCCCTGGGCTATCCGGAGGACTATCCCCAGCGCGCCATCGCCCGCGCCTCGGTGGAGAAGCTGCTGATCGTCAAGGACGACGAGGCCTATTGCCAACCCTGCCTGTCGCCCGTGTGGGACACGGCCCTCACCTCGCACGCCCTTCTGGAGGCGGCCGGCGAGGACTGCGAGGCGGCGGCCAAGCGGGGCCTGCAATGGCTCAAGCCCCTGCAGGTGCTGGAGGTGAAGGGCGACTGGGCCGAATGGCGGCCCCACACCCGCCCGGGCGGCTGGGCGTTCCAGTACCGCAACGACCATTACCCCGACACCGACGACACCGCCGTGGTGGTGATGGCCATGGACCGCGCCCGGCACCTGGCCGGCGAGGAAGGCACGCCCGGCGGGGTGACCTATGACGGGTCCATCGACCGCGGGCGCGAGTGGATCGAGGGCCTCCAGAGCCGCAACGGCGGCTGGGGCGCCTTCGACGCCGACAACAGCTATCACTACCTCAACAACATCCCCTTCGCCGACCACGGCGCCCTGCTCGACCCGCCGACCGTGGACGTGGCGGCGCGCTGCGTGAGCATGCTGGCCCAGCTGGGCGAGCCCTCCGACAGCCCGCGGATGAAGTCGGCCCTGGCCTATCTGGAGCGCGAGCAGGAGGCGGACGGCAGCTGGTTCGGCCGCTGGGGCGTCAACTATGTCTATGGAACCTGGTCGGCCCTGTGCGCCCTCAACGCCGCGGGCCTGGGACCGGAGACACCGTCGGTGCGCCGCGGCGCCGACTGGCTGATCGCCATCCAGAACCCGGACGGCGGCTGGGGCGAGGGCTGCGACTCGTACAAGCTCGACTACAAGGGCTATGAGCCGGCGCCGAGCGCCTCGTCACAGACCGCCTGGGCCCTTCTGGGGCTGATGGCCGCCGGGCGGACCGAGGATCCCGCGGTGGCGCGCGGCGTGGCCTGGCTGACCGCAAACCAGACCCCGGAGGGAATCTGGCCGGAGGACACCTATACCGGAGGCGGCTTCCCGCGGGTGTTCTACCTGCGCTACCATGGTTATTCGAAGATCTTCCCCCTCTGGGCCCTGGCCCGCTATCGCAACCTGCGGCGCGGCAACAGCGGGCGGGTGGCCTTCGGGATGTGACGCGGCGGCGGAGCCGCCGCCGCACGCAGCCTGGAGCCTCGCCCGATCTGATTGCAACAATCCGATCGGATCAGAAAGGCTCCAAGGTCCTGAATTCAGGACAAATCATCTCCGACCGGATGATTCCATCTGGTCGGAGTTCGCCCTAGGAAATCGCCCGGCCGAGCACCCGCGCCAGGCGGGCGGAGAAGGCGCGGGCGTCGAGCGGCGGCTCGCCGTCGGCGATGCGGGCCTCGTCGAACAGCAGGCGGGCGGCGTCCTCGCGCAGGGCCGTCTCGCCGTCGCCCAGACCGCTCAGCCGGACGATGAGGTCGTGGCGGGGATTGATCTCCAGCACCGGCCTGGCCGCCGCCGGCAGGCGGCCGGCCCCGGCGAGCAGTTTCTCGAGCTGACGGTCCATGCCGTGTTCGGGGGCCACCAGACAGACGGCGCTCTCGGTCAGGCGTTCGGAGGCGCGGACATCCTCGACGGCCTCGCCCAGGGTCGCCTTCACGAAGGCGATGAACCCGGCGACATCGTCCGACGCCGGCGCGGCCGGCTCCTGGCCCTCCGGCAGGGGGATAAGGGAGAGGTCGGCGAGCCCCTGGGTGACCGACTTGAAGGGCTTGCCCTCGTAGTCGACGCCGGCGGTGACCCAGAAGCTGTCGATCTGGTCGGCCAGCAGCAGCACCTCGATGCCCCGGGCGCGGAAGCCTTCCAGCTGGGGCGAGGCGGCGAGGCGGTCGAGGTCGGCGCCGACGGCGTAGTAGATGGCGGTCTGGTTCGCCTTGAGGTCCTCGACATAGGCCTTCAGCGAGCGCCAGCCGCCGGCCGGCGCCGTGGTGCGGAACCGGGCGAGGCCCATCAGGGTCTCGCGGCGGGCGTAGTCCTCGTAGAGACCCTCCTTGAGCACCGCGCCGAAGTTCTCCCAGATCTTCAGATAGCGCTCGGCCTCCTCGGCGTCCTCCGAGGCGGCGAGGCGACCGAGTTCCGACAGCAGGCGGTTGGCGACGCCCTTCTGGATCGCCGCCAGCAGCGGGCTCTCCTGGATCATCTCGCGCGAGACGTTCAGGGGCAGGTCGTCGGAATCCACCAGGCCGCGCACGAAGCGCAGGTAGCGGGGCAGGATGTGGGCCTCGTCGGTGATGAACACCCGCCGCACATAGAGCTTGAGCCGGCCGGCGCGGTCGGGGTCGAAGAGGTCGAAGGGCTTGGTTTCCGGGATGAAGGCCAGCACCGAATATTCGGTCCGGCCCTCGGCGCGATAGTGCAGGGTCAGGGCCGGGGCGTCGTACTGTCCGGCGACGCTGCGGTAGAAGTCGGCGTATTCCTCGGCGGTGACCTGCGCCTTGGGGCGGGTCCACAGGGCGGCCCCGTCGGCGATCCGGCGGGGTTCGGCGTCGGGCTTGTCGCGAAGGAAGATCGGCACCGGCACATGGCCGGACTGGGAGGTGATCGTGCGCTCGATGGTGAAGGGCTCGACGTAGCCGGCGGCGTCCTCCTTGAGGTGGAGGGTCACCCGCGTGCCGCGCGCCGGCGACGCGGCGAGGTCGACGGGGCCGATGGTATAGGCGCCCTGGCCGTCCGAGGACCACAGGGCCGCGGCCTCGCTCCCGGCGCGGCGGGAGACAACGTCCACCCGGTCGGCGACCATGAAGGCCGAGTAGAAGCCGATGCCGAACTGGCCGATCAGCCGGCCGCCCTCGGCGTCCTGGCTGGCGGCGATGCGGTCGATGAAAGCCCGGGTTCCCGAGCGGGCGATGGTGCCCAGGGCCTCGGCCATCTCGGCCTCGCTCATGCCCACGCCGTTGTCCTCCACCGTCAGGCGCCGGGCCTCGGCGTCGAGGGCGACGGTGATCGAGGGCTGGGGATCCTCGCCCAGCAGGGCCGGATCGGCCAGGGCCTCATAGCGCAGCTTCTCACAGGCGTCGGCGGCGTTGGAGATCAGTTCGCGCAGGAAGATGTCCTTGTCCGAGTAGACCGAGTGCACCATCAGGTGCAGCAGTCGGGCGACATCGGCCTCGAACGGGCGGGATTGAGGATCGGCTTCGGTCACGGTGGTCATGGTCGGGTCGGTCATCCGGCAGTGGGCATGTACGAGCCGCCAGATGGCGCGGCGGCGGCGGGCTTTCAAGGCGCCGGTGGCGTTTGGCGTGCGGTTGCTGTTGAAAGGGGGCGACCCTTCCCGCCCCCGTTCCGAAGCCGCGCCTTGAGCCCTTCCGATTCCCCGCTGCTGATCGTCGTTGGCATGAACCGCGAGGCGACCATCGCGGCCGCGCGCGGACGCGTGGCGGTGGGCGCGGCGGCCCTGTCCGGGGGCCTGGAGGGCGCGCGGGGGGTGGTGAGCTTCGGGGTGTGCGGGGCGCTCGATCCGGACCTGAAGGTCGGCGACCTGCTGATCGCCGACGCCGTGGTCTGCGACGGCGAGCGCCTGACCACAGATGGGGCCTGGGCGGCGGCGCTGCGCGCGGCCCTGCCCGCGGCCCGGCGCGGCGACATGGCCGGCGGCGAGGTGATCGTGGCGACGACGGCGGCGAAGGCGGCTTTGCGACGGCGCAGCGGTGGCGCGGCCGGGGTGGATATGGAATCACACGCCGCGGCCCGGGCGGCGCGGGCGGCCGGAGTGCCGTTCGCGGTGGTTCGGGCGGTGTCGGACACCGCCTCCCAGGCCCTGCCCCGGGCGGCCCAGGCGGGGTTCCAGGCGGACGGCTCGGTGGACGTCGGGGCGGTGCTGCTGGCCCTGGCCGCACGGCCGTGGGAGCTTCCGGCGCTGGTCCGCACCGGCCTGGACGCCGAAAAAGCGTTCACCGCCCTGAAGATCGCCGCGGCGGCGTTGACAGGGCCGCCAGACTAGCTTCGCCATGGTCCCGGACGCTGGGGGCCCATGCACAGCCAGACACACCAGGCCCGCGGGTTGCCGGCCCCGCTCTACGCCCTGCTTCACCTGCCAGGCGGGCTGATCAGCGGCTTCGTCAATGTGACCCTGGGCTTCGTGCTCAGCCGCCACGGGGTGAGCGTCGCGGCAGTGTCGGGACTGGTGGGCCTGTACCTTGCGCCCACCACCTGGTCCTTCGTCGCCGGCCCTGTCATCGACGCCAGCCTGACGCCTCGGCTCTGGTACGCGATGATGGTGGCCGTGGTGGTCGCCGGCTTCATCGGCTTCGCCGTGACGCCGATGACGGCGGCGGCCCTGCCGGTGCTGGGGGCGCTGTGCCTGGGCGTCAGCATCGGCGGCGTCTGCGCCGGTTCGGCGGTGACGGCGGCCATGGTGCTGACGACGAGGCCGGATCAGCGCGGACCCATCGCCGGCTGGTCGCAGACGGCCAATCTGGGCGGCTCGGGACTGGGCGGCGGCCTGGCCCTGTGGATCGTCGGCCATGCCGGCGGCGCGCCGACGGCGGCGGCGGCGCTGGCGGCGATCTGCCTGGCCGCC
>CAIXWN010000050.1 GCA_903923135.1 uncultured Caulobacteraceae bacterium
GACTTCGCCGCGGCCGAGGGCGCCGCGGTGATCGACCGGCTGTGCGCCGCCCGCGGTCTGGCCCGGCTGGAGGTCGACGCCGCCGGTCTCGACTCCCTGGACCGTCGCTACCTGACGGCCCTGATCGACCACTACGGGGGCGGCCCCGCCGGGGTGGAGACCCTGGCCTACGCCATCGCCGAGGCGCGGGACTCGGTGGAGGACGTCATCGAGCCTTTCCTCATGCAGCAAGGCTTCATCCAGCGCACGCCGCGCGGGCGGTTGGCCTGCGCCAAGGCCTATATGCACCTGGGTCTGACGCCGCCGGCCGCGCCGCCCGGTCAGCCGATGCTGTTCGACGAGGAGGCCTGATCCGGGCGATGACCACCATGGAGCCATCGAAGAGAAGAGCCGCGGCGGCCTGGAGCCGGCGGCCCTTTGTCGGGACCCTGCCGAAGGTGATGGTTTCCTCCCTGCCGGCCGCCGGAGCTCTGGCGGGTCTGGCGGGCCTGCTCCAGGCGGCGGATGTCGAGGGGTCGGTCGATGGCGCGACCGCCTGGCTGAAGCCCAAAGGAGGCCCGCAACCGCCCGCGGTGACGCTCAGGCTGAGGATCATCGATGACCCCGACGGCGCGAAGGTCGAATGCCGGTTCGACACCAGCCGGTGGGACACGGTCGACCTCTGGGTCTACGCCCTGGTGGCCTCGGTCGGCTTCGTGGTCGCAGCAGCCTGGTTGGGGGGCAACCTTTCCAGTCTCGGCAAGGCGATGTTCACCTCGGTGTCGCCCCTGGGCATCGGAGGCCTGGCGGTGCTGTCGACCGGTCACTACGCCTTCCGGCGCTGGCGGCGGAACGTGCGCAACCGCCTGTTCGACCGGACGATGATCGCGCTCGGCGTCCCCGTCGAATGACCGACACGCCATCCGCCGGCCGTTTCGAGGGCCGCGAACACCGCCTGGCGGTTCGGGTCTATTACGAGGACACCGACTTCACCGGGGTGGTCTATCACGCCAACTATGTGCGCTATTTCGAGCGCGGGCGGTCCGACTATTTGCGCCTGGCCGGGGTCAGCCACAGCGACCTGCTCGGGCGGCCCGACCCGGGCGCCTTCGTGGTCACCCGCCTGGACATCGCCTTCAGGCGGGCGGCTCGCATCGACGACGCCCTGGTGGTGCGCACCACCTATGACACCATCCGGGGTCCGCGTCTGAACATCGGCCAGACGATCACCCGCGGCGAAGAGGTGATCGCCACCGCCGCGGTCGAGGCGGCCTGCATCACCCCGGACGGCCGACCGCGCCGCCCGCCTGCAGATCTGGTCCGGCTCCTGACGCCGCGCCTGCTGCCCTGAGAGAGTGAACGGCGGCCTGATCGCCGGGCTTGGGCATTCCTTAACCAAATTGGCGGAGGAAGAGGCTGCAGACCGCCGCGCGCTGAAAACGGCTCTCGCCCCGTCATAGTTTCACCACCCCCAGGCGCGATGGGCGGCGGAGCCAAGACGCGAAGGATCGCCATGGAATCCGCCGCCACGATCACCCCCGAGAGCTTCTCGCCCATTCACCTGTTCCTGCACGCCGACTGGGTGGTGAAGGGGGTGCTGGTGGGCCTGATCTTCGCCTCGCTCTGGTCGTGGGCGGTGATCATCGACAAGGCGTTCCGCCTTACCGCCCTGAACCGCGAGGCGGATACGTTCGAGGACGAGGTGGGCTCAGGCCGACCGCTGGAAGATGTCGCCGCCGCCGCGGGCGAGTCGCCACGACACGCCTTGCCCCGGATGCTCCAGGCCGCCCTACGCGAGTGGCGCGGCACCCGCGACAAGGGCCTGCTGGCCGAGGGCCGCGAGGACGCCCAGGCCGCCTTCCTGGTCCAGCGCATCGACCGGGTGCTGGACTCCGCCGTCGCTCGCGAGAGCCAGCGGGTGGAGACGGGGCTCGGCAGCCTGGCCATCGTCGCCACGGCCTCGCCGTTCATCGGCCTGTTCGGCACCGTGTGGGGGATCATGACCGCCTTCCAGGCCATCGCCATCCAGAAGAACACCAACCTCTCGGTGGTCGCCCCGTCGATAGCCCAGGCGCTGTTCGCCACCGCCGTGGGCCTGGCCGCGGCCATTCCGGCCTATATCGCCTACAACAAGTTCTCCACCGACACGGGCAAGTACGCCGCCCGGCTCGAGGGCTTCGCCGACGATCTGGTGACCGCGATCCAGCGCCGCCTGGCCGAGCGCCCCTAATCCCATGGCGCTCGGGGCCCACGACGCCTTCGCCGCCGGCCGACGCCGCGGCCGCGCCCGCCGGGGCCGCCGCGCCGCCCTGTCGGAGATCAACGTCACGCCGCTGGTGGACGTGATGCTGGTGCTGCTGATCATCTTCATGGTCTCGGCGCCGCTGCTCACCGTGGGCGTGCCCCTGGAACTGCCCAAAACCGAGGCCTCGGCGGTGCAGGACCAGCAGGAGCCGCTCACCGTCTCGGTCCGCGCCGACGGGCGGATTTTCATCAACGAGACCGAAACGGCGTTCGACGCCCTGTCGCCGACCCTGCGTCAGATGGCCGGCGAGGCCTACGCCAAACCGATCTATGTGCGCGCCGACGGCCGGGCCCCCTATGCCCGCGTCGCCCAGGTGATGGCCAGCCTGTCGCAGTCGGGCTTCTCGTCCATCGACCTGATCACCGATACCGGCGGGCCCTCCTCCGGAGCCCCCGCCGACAGCAAGGCCGCCAGGACGGGAGGCCCGGCGTCCCGGCCATGATGGGCGCGGAGTCCCGGCGGCAAGAGTCCCTGGCGCCGGCCCTGCTGGCGGCCGCAGTCCTGCATGTGGGCCTCTTCCTGATCGCCACACTGAACCTGCGCCCGTCCATGGCTCCGATGGGAACGGCGGTGCCGATAACCCTCGTCGCGCATGGCCCGACCACCGACTCCCGGCCGGCCGAGGCCGCGCCCGAGACCCAGACCGCCCGCGCCGAGGTTCCCGTCCCCCAGGCCAAGGCGCCGACGCCGCCTCCCGCCGCCGCCCCCGCTCCAGCCCCGCCGACGCCGAAGCCACCGCCGGTCAAGGCGGTGAAGCCGACACCGCAGCCGAAGCCCCTGCCCGAGAAGACCAGACCGCCGCCTCCCCCGCCGCTGCCGGCCAGGGCCCAGCCCCAGCGTCAGGCGTTCAACCTCGACGCCCTGGCCGCCAACATCGCCCGCACCACGCGGCCCTCGCCGCCGAGGCCATCCTCCGGAGCGAAGGGGCCAGCGCGGGCCGAGACCGCGCCCGTGGCCCGGGTGGACGCCGGCCAGGGCGTCTCGCAGAGCGACATCTCCGGCCTCTCGCAACTGCTCGAACGGTTGTGGAACCCCAACTGCGCCACCGCGGGAGGCGACACGGTGATCATTCCGGTGAAGTTCACGGTCGGCTTCGACGGCCGCGTGATCGGCCGCATCACCGCCGGAGGGCGCGACGCCTCGGCCAATCCGGTGCTGTCCACCGCCGCCCGGCGGGCGCTCGACGCGGTGCGCCAGGCCGAGCCCTACGGCGCCGACTACCGCGGCCAGACGTTCACGGTAAACTTCGACGCCAGGACGGCGTGCACGAATCGTTAGGAAGACCCCGATGCGTTCATGGATCTTGAGCCTCGCCGCCGCCCTGGCGCTCGGCTGGGCGCCCCTCGCCGGCCCCGCCCGGGCCGACATCGTCGTCAACGTCGACCAGGGGGCGATGCAGCCCCTGCCCATCGCCGTGCCGGTGTTCAGCGGTGCGCCGGTGGGCGCCCAGCTGCAGCAGGTGGTCGCCGCCGATCTGGCCCGCTCCGGCCTCTTCCGCCCCCTCGATCCGGCCACGTTTCCGACCGGCTCGCAGGACGTGAACAGCCAGCCCGCCTTCGACGCCTGGAAGGCCATCAGCGCCCAGGGTCTGATCACCGGCCAGGTGACCACCGACGCCGACGGGCATCTGCGGGTCAACTTCCGTCTGTGGGACGTCTACGCCGGCGATCAGCTGCTAGGCCTGCAGCTCTCCTCGACGCCCGCCAACTGGCGGCGGGTGGCCCACAAGATCGCCGACGCGGTCTATGAGAAGCTCACCGGCGAGCAGGGCTACTTCGACACCCGCATCGTCTTCGCCGCCGAGAGCGGCCCGCGGGGCAAGCGCATCCGCCGGCTGGAGATCATGGACCAGGACGGCGCCAATCCCAGCTACCTGACCGACGGCTCCTATCAGGTGTTCTTCCCGCACATGTCGGCCAACAGCCAGGAAGTCACCTACATGGCCCTGCGCCCGACCGGTTCGGCGGTCTATCTGCTGAATCTGCAGACCGGCCGCCAGGAGGCCCTGGGCCGCTTCCAGGGCATGGTCTTCGCCCCGCGCTTCTCGCCGGACGGCGGGCGCGTGGCCTTCTCGGCCGACAAGGCGGGCAATACCGACATCTATGTGATGAACCTGGCCAGCCGCGCGGTGACGCGGCTCACCAGCGATCCGGGCATCGACACCTCGCCGTCCTTCTCCCCGGACGGCGCCCAGATCGTCTTCAATTCGGACCGTGGCGGCTCGCCCCAGCTCTATGTGATGAGCGCCGACGGCTCGAACGTCAGGCGCCTGTCGTTCGGCTCGGGACGGTACACCACACCGGTGTGGAGCCCCGACGGCAAGCTGATCGCCTTCACCAAGCAGGAAGGGTCGGAATTCCACATCGGGGTGATCAAGGCCGACGGCTCGGGCGAACGGCTGCTGACCACAAGTTATCTGGACGAGGGGCCCAGCTGGGCGCCCAACAGCCGCGTGCTGATCTTCGCCCGCGACACCGGCTACGGCTCGCACCTGTGGACGGTGGATGTCTCCGGCAAGCTGCTGGCCGCGGCGCCCTATCCCCTGGGCGCCTCAGACCCGGCCTGGTCGGCGCTGCTGCCGTAGAGGCCGATCCGTTCGCACCGAACGGATGCGGGCGGTGACCAGGGCAAACTCCGACCAGACGGGCTCTCCTGATCCGAGCTCGCCGTGGCGGCGGTCCGCATCCGGGAGACGATCAGCGAAGCTTGACTTGCGCCGATCGGCCCGGCGCCCGACCCTAGGCAAAATGGGGGAAGGGGCTGACACATGCGCGGCTGGCGATCGATAGTCATTCCGGCGGGGCTGGCGCTGGGGCTGCTCACCGCCGCCGGCGCCCGCGCTCAGGCGCCGCTCGACCGCGCCAGGGTGGAGGCGTTCGTCGACGGCGCCCTGGGACAGGCGATGCGCGAGGACCGTGTCGCCGGCGTCACCGTGGCCGTGGTCGACCGCACCGGGGTGGTGATGACCAAGGGTTATGGCCGCGCCGGCGTTTCGCCGGCGCGGCCGGTGGACGCCGACACCCTCTTCCGCGTGGGATCGATCTCCAAGACCGTGGTGTGGATCTCGCTGATGCAACTCGTGGAGCAGGGCCGCATCAGCCTGGACGATCCGGTCAATGACCACCTGCCCCCCGACCTTCGCCTGCCAGACGAGGGGTTCCGGAATCCCGTCCGCGTCCGCCATCTGATGAGCCACTCGGCCGGCTTCGAGGACTCCGTCCTGGGGGGCTTCTTCCTTCACGACCCCGCGCGGCTGCAGCCTCTGGACGACTGGCTTCGCACCCACCGCGTTCATCGGGTGCGGGAGCCGGGAACCCTGGCGGTGTATTCCAACTATGGCGCCGCCCTGGCCGCCGCCCTGGTCGCTCACGTCAGCGGCGAGAGCTGGCCGGACTACGCCGAGCGCCATGTCCTGCGCCCGCTGGGCATGACCACGGCCACCTATCGCGAACCCTATTCCCCGGCCCTGGCGAAGGCGCACGGCCTGCCCGCTCCGATGCCGCCGGCGACCCTCTCCCGGGTGACGAGCGGCTTTGACCTCAAGGCCGGGGCCCTGGAGGCCCAGCCCTTCGAATACATCGGCAATGTCGCCCCGGCCGGCGCCCTTTCGGCCAGCGCCCGGGACATGGCCGCCTACATGCGTGCGCTTCTCGATCCGGCCCTGATGGAACGGGCCGGGGTGTTGCGCGCCGCCACCTTCGCGACCCTGCGCGCGCCGCTGTTCGCCAACACCCCCGAACTGGGCTCCTGGCGGCATGGATTCATGGACTTCACGGCTGAGTCCGGCCGGCCGGGCTACGGCCATGGCGGCGACGTGATCTTCCAGCACTCGACCTTGGAGATCTATCCGGACGCCGGTGTCGGCGTGTTCATCTCGGTGAACACGCCCACGGGAATGGCGATCCGCTACACCCTGCCCACCGCCCTGATGGCGACCTTTGTCGGCCCCGTCGCGCCCGCCCCGCCCCGGGCCGCCAACGCCCGGGCCGAAGCCGTCAGGGTCGCCGGGACCTACAGCGCCCTGCGGCGGCCGAGCTATCGCACTGAGCGCGCCCTGCTCGGCCTGTTCTCCGGCGCCGAGGTCAAGGCTCTGCCGAACGGCGACATCGTCACGCCCCAGGGAACGCAAGTGATCCGCTTCTATCCCGTCGGCGGCGGCGTCTTCGCCCAGGTCGACGGCCCGGCGCGGATCGCGTTCCACGAGGTGGGCGGGCGCATGCTGCGGTTCGATCCGTTCAGCGCCGGACCGTCGGAGCGGATCGGTTTTTTTCAGGGGCCCGCCTGGCTGTTCGCCATCGTCGGA
>CAIXWN010000051.1 GCA_903923135.1 uncultured Caulobacteraceae bacterium
ATGACCTCGCTGCGGTTGCGGCCTCGCACGCCGACGGTGTCGAGGCGGCGCAGGATCTGGCCGGAGGCGTTGGCCCGGGCCGTGGCCTCGCAGACGATGACGCCGACGCCATAGGCCTTGGTGAGGTCCTGAAGTCGCGAGGCGAGGTTCACCGAGTCGCCGATGACGGTGTATTCCATGCGCTTGGGCGAGCCGATGGCGCCGGCGATCAGTTCGCCGGTAGCCACTCCCACCCCCAGGCGAAGCGGGGCCTCGTCGCGGGCGGCGCGGCGCAGGTTGAGTTCGCCCACGAGACGCATCATGGCGTTGGCGGCGTCGACAGCGTTGAGGGCGTCGCGGCCGCTGGAGATCGGTGCGCCGAAGACGGCCATGATGGCGTCGCCGATGAACTTGTCGACCACGCCGTCGGCGCCGGCCACCGCCTCGACCAGTTCGGTGAACACCTCGTTGAGCATGTCGACCGTCTCGCGGGCCTTCAGGCTCTCGGCCATGGACGTGAAGCCCCGGATGTCGGCGAAGAGCACGCTGGCGACGCAGGCCGAGCCGAAGAGCAGCTCGTCCTGGCGCTGCAGCACCTGGTCGACCACCCGTTGGGTCAGGAAACGGCGCATGACGCCCTTGAGGCGCTTTTCCTGGCTGATGTCCTCGAACAGCAGCAGCAGGCCGCTGGAGACCTCATCGTTGATCAGCGGCACGATGGAGGCGTTGACCGAGACATAGCGGCCGCCGGCCGTGCGGATGTCGACATCGAGCAGGGCGCGGGCGACGCCGTCGGCGCGCACAGCCTCGAACTCGTCGAGCAGCCAGGCGTTCTCGTCAGACAGGGCCGTGCCGGCCTGGCGGCCGCGCATGATGGCCGGATCGACCTCGAGGATCACGCCGGCGGCGGCGTTGATGGTCTCGACCACGCCCTCGGCGTTGAGGGTGATCACCCCGCCGGACATGGAGGCCAGGATGCTGTCGTTGTAATTGCGGGCGGCGACCACATCGGAGAACAGGGTGGCGTTGTCGATGGCCACGGCGGCGTGGGCGGCGAAGGCCTTCATGCGGTCGATGTCGGCCGGCTCGAAGGGCTGGCCGTCGCGGCGGTTGAGCGCCTGCATCACGCCCAGCCGGCGCCCGTCGCGGGTGACGATGGGCAGGGTGAGGATCGAGCGCGTCCGATAGCCGGTAGCCTCGTCGATGGCGCGGTTGAACCGCGGGTCGCCATAGGCGTCGCGGACCACGCTTTCGTCACCGGTCTGGAAGCTGGCCCCGGCGATGCCGGAGTCGGCGGGAATGCGGATCTCGCGCATCTCGAGGCCTTCGGCGACCATGGAGCGCAACTCGCCCGTCCTGGCGTCGTGCAGGAACAGGGTGCCACGGTCGGCGTGCAGGAACTGGCTGGTGGCCTCGACCACATTGCGCAGCAGGGCGTCGAGGCGGATCTCGGAGGTGATCGAGGAACTGACGTCGATCAGCCGCCGCAGGTCGGTGGCCATGACCTCGGTGGAGCGCATGGCCTCGGACCAGCGCTCGGCCAGGATGATGATGTGGGAGAAGGAGAACACCAGGATGCCCATGGGGGCGAAATCGTAGCCGGGCAGCTGGTTGCGAGGCACGATGTCGTATTCCACCAGGATCGCCTGCAGCACCGAAACGGTGAAGACGGTCATGCCGAGCAGGAAGATGGCGGCTCCGTCCCGGCGGCGCAGGGTGGCGCGGAACACCATCGCGACGATGTAGAGCATCTCGAGCCCGGCCAGGAAGATCGGGTAGCGGTCGAGCCAGGAGGCCGTGAAGGTGTCGCCGCGGATCAGCACCGCGCCCAGGGCCAGCACCGAGCCGGCGAAGAGGACCTCGAAGATCCAGAACAGCCAGCGCGAGCTCTCCTTCGGGAACAGGGCGTCGGCGTAAGCCAGCAGCAGCATGAAGGTGAAGATGCAGGTGAGGTATTCCACCGCCATGTGCTGGGGAAACGACAGGCCGGGGAAGATCAGCCACAGCAGGTTCTCATGGCCAATGACCATGGCGGTGGGGACCAGACAGAGGCAGGCCAGGGCGATGTAGAGCGAGGCGCGGTCCTGGGAACGAAAGGCGAAGACCACCGATCCGTAGAAGAACAGGATCACCAGGGTGACGATGAACAGGACCTGCTGGGCCGAGAGGATGGCCAGGCGGGCGTCCATCACCGTCGCCAGGCCGATCACCGGGGCGGCGTCGAGGCCGTCGGTGTAGTGGCGGAAGGCGGCCACATCGATGGCCAGGTTGATGTCCGACCCGTCGGCCTCGATGGGGATGCGATGCGGCCGCCACAGATAGCGGGTGGTCGCCTTGGTGCGACCGACGACGCCCATGGTGCTGACCAGACGGTCGTTCACCCAGACCCGGCTGGCGTGGCTGATGGCGGGGATCCACAGGGTGTAGGCGCCGGGCGACAGGCCATGGATGGTCAGGCGGTAGGTGGCCAGGCCCGAGCGGGGGAGGAGCCGGCCGCTGGCGGTTCGCGCGCCCTCCCAGACACCCGGCGCCTTGACCAGGGCCGCGTCGCCGCCCTCCGGGCCGCCACTGACAACCGGAGACCGCCAGATCACCAGCCAGTCACCCTCAAGGGAGACGGTTTTGTCGGTTGAGCGGAAGTGGCTGAACGACACCTGGCCCAGATGCACATGCGGGGCGTCGGCCGCGATGTGGTCGACATAGAGCGGCGCGCAGAACAGGCACAGGACCGTCAGGATGCCGAGCGCGAAGAGGAAGCGCCGCAGGGCCGAGCGGGGCGCCGACGGCTCGACCGCCACGGGATCGGAGAGTAGCGCCTGGACCTCGGCCATGCCGCCTCAGGGTTGCGCCCGGGGCGAATCGTCGCCGCGCGTCTGATCCATCTGTCGCAAACCGCTGTCCGCCTGAGCCCCGGGGCCCCTACCCTAACCCGGTCTCGGCGGGGCGTCGACATGGCGCGGCGCCACGAGACGCCGGACCAGCGTCTGGCTCAGAAACGGCGCGAGACGGCCCAGTAAACGCCGAAGGCCAGGGCGCCCGGACCGCCGTAGGCGGCGGCGTAGAGCCAGGGGTTGGGATCGACGAAGGCCGAGGAGATCGCCGCGCCGGTGGCGACGACGCCGAAGATGGCCACCGCGAAGGCGGCCATGGTGGTCAGTTCGATGGGAATGCGCCGCAGAAGGGGCGGGCCGACCGGCTTCGACGAAACCATCATCGCGTCTCTCCACTTCGCCGGCGGGCGGTTCGCCCAGCCGGTCGTTCTGTAGGCCGCACTCTGTTCCAGCTTTTCCGATAAAGCAACTGATCCGCAATTTGAGATCTAGCGGTCGGCAAGCCGCCCGGCGATCCATCGACAGGACCGCCGGCCCGGGGCAGACTGCCGCGCCAGGGCGGGCGGGAGACGCGAGAAGAAGGAAAGCAGGATCATGCATGAGGTGACGGTCGGCGAGGACGTGGCCCTGGACGCCGAGGCGGTGTGGGCGGTGATCGGCGACTTTTCCGGCATCCGGAAGTGGGCGACCCTGGTGGAGGCCGAGAGCACCGAGGAGACACCGGAGGGCAAGGTGCGCACCCTGAACATGCCCGGCGGCCGCACGGTGAAGGAGCTTCTGGCCGACGCCGGCCCGCACTTCTACACCTACACGCTCGATCGGCCGGACATGAAGGCCTACTTCTCCACCGTGGCGGTCAAGGCCGCCGGCGACGGCGCCAGCCACATCGAACTGACGGTGCGGTTCATGCCCAACGAGGAGTCCCAGCTGACCGAGATCAGCGAGCAACTGGGCAAGTTCTGCCGCGGCAATCTGAAGGCGATGAAGCGGGCTCTTGGCCTGATCTGACGGCGCGCGCCGCCCCTCCCCGGGCCGGCCCGCGCGTCAGCCCGGCATCACCATCCGCACGGCCGCCGCGCCCATCACCGCGGTGGCGATCCAGCCCATGACCACCAGCGGCCGACTGGCGGTGAACGGGCCCATGACGCTTTTCTTGGTGGAGAGCAGCAGGATGACCACCATCAGCGGCACGGCCACCACGCCGTTGATCACCGCGCTCCAGAACAGCGCTTTCATCGGGCTGATCGGCGAGAACTGGATGACCAGGCCGGCCAGCACGCTGACGGCGATCACCGCGTAGAAGCCCCGCGCCTGGCGCAGTTTCTTCTCCAGGCCGAAGGGCCAGCCCATGGCCTCGGACAGGGCGTAGGCGCCCGAGCCGGCCAGCACCGGCACGCCGATCAGTCCGACGCCGAGGATGCCGAGGGTGAACAGCAGGAAGGCGAAATTGCCGGCCAGGGGCTTCAGGGCCGTCGCGGCCTGGGCGGCGGTGTTGATATCGGTCACCCCCGAGACATGCAGGGTGACCGCCGTGGCCAGGATGATGAAGAACGCGGTGATGTCCGAATAGAACATGCCGCTCCAGGTGTCCCACTTGATGCGGGCGAGCTCGGCCGAAGCGGCGGCCGGCCTGTGCAGCAGCGCCTTGGCCTCCGGATTGCGCCCGAGGTCCTCGACCTCCTCGGAGGCCTGCCAGAAGAACAGATAGGGGCTGATGGTGGTGCCGAAGACGCCCACCACCACGGCCGCGGCGGCGGCGTCGGGAACGAAGCGCGGGAAGACGGTGCGCAGCGCCACCTCGCCCCAGGGAACCTTCACGGTGAACAGCACCGCCGCATAGGCCAGCAGCGACAGGCAGAGCCACTTCAGCAGTGAGACATAGCGGTGGTAGGGCACGAAGATCTGCAGCCCCAAGGTGAGCAGAACGAAGACCACCGTCATCAGGTGGCGGTTGATCCCGGTGACCAGTTCGCCGACCTCGCCCATGGCCGCCACGTCGGCGGCGATGTTGAGGACGTTGGCGATGAGCAGCAGCCCCACCACCGCCTTCAGGACAACAGGCGGGAAGGCGCTGCGGATGTTGGCGGCCAGGCCCTGGCCGGTGACGCGGCCGATCCGCGCGCACAGCGACTGGATCGTGGCCATCAGCGGATAGGCCAGAGGCATGGTCCAGAGCATGTTCAGGCCGAACTGCGCCCCGGCCTGGGAATAGGTGGCGATGCCGCTGGGGTCGTCGTCGGCGACGCCGGTGATCAGGCCGGGGCCGAGATGCACCAGAGGCAGCCGGCGCAACAGGCCCCGCAGGCCCCGCGGCGGGTCGTCGGTCGGCGGGGCTTTCCTCGGATCGGCGGGTTTCATTCTGTCCTGTCGCGGCGGAGACGGGAGCGGGACGGCGTTCGCCGCGGTCCGTCCGGAGCGGTAGCGGACGTCGCGGGGTTCAAGAAGCGCTGTTTTCCGGGCGCAGCTTAGCGGCGGACCGTCCGGTCGGGCTCCACCGCGCGCGGCCCGGCGCTGTAGGGCGCGGCGGCGGGGTCGAATTTCGTCCAGCCGGCGGCGCGGTAGTCCTTGCCGCGCTCGGCCAGATCGACGCTGTGTTGCGCCTTGATGATGGCGTGGGCCGTCTCGGCCAGATCGTCAGGCACGCGGGCGCTGACCAGGGTTCCGCCACGGCGCACACCCTCGGCGCAGACATTGGCGTCGTCGTCCGGGACGCCTGCCTCCATCAAGGCGCCCACCAGGCCGCCCGCCGCCGCGCCGGCCACGCCGCCCACCGCCGCGCCGCCGAGGACGCCCAGGGAAGCCGCGGCGAGCCAGCCACCGGCCACCACCGGCCCGACTCCCGGCATGACCAAGAGCCCCAGGCCCGCCAGCAGGCCGCCCGCGCCGCCGACGATAGCGCCCAGGCCGACGCCGCGACCGGCGTCCGCGCCGACCTTCTCCAGGACCGTGGCCGCCTGCGCCTCCTCAGAATGATGACCGAGGGCGTTGTGGACGACGATGCTGATGTCGACCCGCGGAACCCCCGCGGCGTCGAGTTTCTCCACCACCGCGCGAGCGTCGAAATAGTCGTCGAACAGGCCGCTGATGGTGTGGGTCATAGGGGAATCCTGTGTCTTGCAAGCCGCCCCCGGCATTGGCCCAACCGCGCGGGGCGACCCGGCTGTCCGGTGCGGCGGGCGCGGCGGCGTCCGAGCGAGCCACAACCAAGGCTCACCGCAGCGCCGGCGCGGCCCTGAGTTTTCAGACGTGGGCGAGCCGTTCGTGCTCCTCGGCGGCCTGCTGCGAGCTGTAGGGCGGCGCGGCGGGATCGAAATGCGACCAGCCGCCCGCACGATAGGCCTCGCCGCGCTCGGTGATGTCGACGGTGTGCTGGGCGCTGAGGATGGACTTCGCCACGGTCACCAGATGATCGGCCACCCGGGCGCTGACCAGCGTGCCGCCGCGCCGCACGCCCTCTGCGTAGGCATGGGCCTCGTCGTCCGGCACCCCGGAGGTGATCATCGCGCCGACGATGCCCCCGGCCGCCGCGCCGGCGACGCCGCCGATGGCCGCCCCGCCGAGCAGGCCCATGGAGGTCGCCGCCAGCCAGCCAACGGCCACCGCCGGGCCGATCCCGGGAATGACGAGCAGGCCCAGGCCGGCGAGCAGGCCGCCTGTCCCGCCGACAATGGCTCCAAGACCCGCGCCGCGGCCGGCGTCCTCACCGATCTTGTCGGCGGCGACGGCGTTCTGGGCGACGGCGGAGAGGTGACCCTGGGCGTTGCTGGCCACCAGACTCACATCGCCACTCGGCACGCCGGCGGCTGCGAGGTTGCCGACGGCGGTGCGGGCGTCATCGTAGTGGTCGAAAAGGCCGGTGATGGTCTGGGTCATGGCGTGGTCCCTTTCCGGGAACAAGGTGGCGGCGGACCTGAAGGACCCGGCGCGATGCCTTGATAACCAGGGCCGTACCGCAAGGTTCCCGACGCCGTCTTTTTAGGCGACTGGCGCGCACCGGTGCGCCGCCAGCGTCGATTGGGGCCGTTTCACGACAATTCGTGGTAAATGCCGGGCAAATTACACATTCAGGCTTTTGTTCTGGATCAAGGCATGGTGAACTTTTGTTACGTAATATGATGCCAGCCGCTCCGGACGAACGGGAGACGACAATGACCTTGGTCGCCGATCACATGACTTTCACCACCTGGGGCGCCCCGCGCAGCCCCTACGCAATCCGCGCCGTAATCACCGAACGCCTTCTGAGCCGCGGTTCGGTGGCCGACGACAAGTTCTTCCGCGACCTGCTGCTGCTGGAACTTGGCACCCTGCTGGTGTCGCTGATCGTGTCAGACATCTTCGGCCTCAGCCTGCCGCCGCTGATCTGCACCGTCCTGACGGGCTGTTACTACCTGATGCTGCAGGTGCGCTTCGACAAGACCCGGCGCGCCGCGATACGTCGGCGCCTGGCGGCCCGACGCGACGTCATCCTGCGGCGTCTGTTCAGCGCCCGCTGAACGACTCCGGGCCCCGTCCGCACGGGCCTCCACCCCCAAGACCAGCCGGCCGGTGGTGTCCGGTTCGCCGCCTGGCCGGCCACCCTTGTGCTCTGGCGGGGCAAAAATCACGCGTTGACCGGCTGCCGCCGCGACGTGCTTGACAGCCCGGGCGCCGGCCCGCGTAAATAAACACCGTTCATATTTGCCGCTCCTACGCGAGGTCCGCCGTTGCCCGACGACGCCCCTGGTCTGGTTCGCCTGGCCGACTACGCCCCGCCGGCCTTCGCGGTCGACTCGGTGAGCCTGGACCTTTGGCTGGATCCCGAGCGTACGGTGGTCAGCAGCCGGCTGAGCCTTCGCCGGGCGCTGGGCGGGGACGCCGACGCGCCCCTGCGGCTGGACGGCGTCGAACTGGACCTGCTCTCCATCACCCTGGACGGCGAGCCGGTCTCGGCCAACCGGCTGACCATCGACGCCGACGGCCTTACCCTGGCCGACGTGCCGGGCGCCTTCACCCTGCAGATCGAGGTCGCCATCCACCCCCGGCGCAATCCGTCCCGTCTGGGCCTGTTCGAGATCGGCGGACAGCTGGCGACACAGTGCGAGGCGCAAGGCTTTCGCCGGATCACCTATTGGCCCGACCGGCCCGACGTGCTGGCCACCTGGGAGGTCACCCTGCACGCCGACCGCGCCACCTGCCCCGTGCTTCTGTCCAACGGCGATCCGGTGGCGTCGGGCGACGAGCCGGGCGGCCGACATTTCGCTGTCTGGCGCGACCCCTATCCCAAACCATCCTATCTGTTCGCCGTGGTGGCCGGTGACCTTGACCGCCTGGAGGACCGCTTTGTCACCGCTGGCGGCCGCGAGGTGGCCCTGGCCATTTATGCCGACGCCGGCCTGATCCCGCAGTGCCGCTTCGCCATGGACGCGATCAAGCGCTCGATGGCCTGGGACGAGACCGCCTATGGCCGGCAATACGATCTGGACGTGTTCAATGTGGTGGCGCTGAGCGGCTGGTCCGGGGCGATGGAAAACAAGGGGCTGAACCTCTTCGGCGCCGCCGGCATCATCACCGACCCCGACATCTCCACCGACGACGACTACATCATCATCGAACGGATCGTCGCCCACGAGCAGTTCCACAACTGGACCGGCAACCGCGTCACCTGCCGGGACTGGTTCCAGCTGTGCCTGAAGGAAGGCCTGACCCGGTTCCGCGACCAGCAGTTCATCGAGGACAAGATGTCGTCGGGCGTCTGGCGGATCGAGTCGGTGAAGGCCCTGCGGCGCAACCAGTTCGCCGAGGACGACGGGCCCGCCGCCCATCCCGTCAAGCCGGACGCCTATGCCGCGATCGAGAACTTCTACACCAACACGGTCTACGACAAGGGCGCCGAGGTGGTGCGGATGCTGCGCGCCCTGATCGGGCCGGAGGCGTTCCGCCGAGGCATGGACCTCTATTTCGCCCGCCACGACGGTCAGGCGGTGACCACCGAAGCGTTCATGGCCGCCATGGAGGCGGCCTCCCGACGCGACCTGACCCAGTTCGGTCTGTGGCACACCCAGGCCGGCCGGCCGCGGGTGACGGTGAGCGGCGCCTATGACGCCGCAGCCCGCCGCTACGATCTGACCCTGACCCAGACCTGCCCGCCAAGCGCGGGACAGCCTGAAAAGGCGGCGTTCCATATTCCCCTGGCCCTGGGCCTGGTGGGACGGGACGGCGCGCCGTTGAGCTTCTCCTTCGACGGCGCCGAGGCGGCGGAGATGGCGGTGATCGAACTGCGCGAGAGCCGTCAGGTGGTGTCGCTGCAGGGCGTCGGCGCGGCGCCGATCCCCTCCCTGCCACGCGGGTTCTCGGCCCCGGTGACTATCATCGCCGACCTGGCCGACGAGGACCTGGCCGTGCTGATGGCCAGCGACCCGGACCCCTTCGCCCGCTGGGACGCCGGCCAGACCCTGGCGGTGCGGCTGATCCGCGCCCTGGCCGGGGAGGTCGCCGCCGGCCGGCCGATGGCGCCGCCACAGGCCTTCCTGCAGGCGATCGAGGCAACCCTCACCGACGAGGCCTCCGACCGCCTGCTGCTGGCCCAGATTCTGACCCTGCCGGACGAACCGGTGCTGAGCGAGGGGCTGGCCCGCATCGACCTGGATGGTCACATGGCCGCCCGCGCTTTCCTGCGCCGCGAGATCGCCGGGCGGTTCGAGGTCCGGCTGCGGAAGCTCTACGAGGCCAACGCCGAGACGGGCCCCTACGTCCCCGACATCGCCGGCATCGGCCGCCGCCGGCTGAAGAACACCGTCCTGGATCTGTTGACCGCCCTGGACACACCCGAGATCGCCGCCCTTTGCCTGGCCCAGACCACCGGGGCGGGCAACATGACCGATTCCTTCGAGGCCCTCTGCCTGTTGACCCACATGAACCATCCGCAGCGGGACCAGGCCCTGGACTGGTTCCACGACCGCTGGAAGGACCGGCCGACGGTGATCGAGAAGTGGTTCAACGCCCAGGCCCTGTCGCGAGCGCCGGGCGCGGTGGACCGGATCATCGCCCTGGAGGGGCACCCATCGTTCGACCCGGGCGACTTCTCGCAAAGCCTGCAGTACTATGGCGGCTTTTTCCGCCAGAACCGGGTTGCCTTCCATGATCCCAGCGGCAGGGGCTACGATTTCCTCGCCGACCGGCTGCTGATGATCGACCGCCTGGGCCGTTCGGGCAGCCACTACATCATGCCGCAGATCAATCAGTGGCGGCGCTACGACCCCCATCGCCAGGCGCTGATGCTGGCGGCGCTACGCCGGGTGGCCATGGAGCCGGGCATCTCGAGAAGCCTGCGCGAGAACGTCAACAAGGCCCTGTCGTGAGGAGTCCGCATGCGCACCGTGGTTGAGATCGCCGACAAGGTCGCCGCCGGCGCCCTGAAGGCCGCCGACGTCGTGGCCGAGACCTTCGCCGCCATCGAGGCGAA
>CAIXWN010000052.1 GCA_903923135.1 uncultured Caulobacteraceae bacterium
CCCTGGCCGCCGCCACGGCGGCTCCGGCGTTCATCAGGTCGGCCCGCGCCGAGGCCACCCGGGCGTCGAACTCCTCGGGATCGATGGCGATCAGGGCGTCGCCCTTCCTCACCATCTGGTCGTGGCCGACCAGCACCTCGGCGATCAGTCCCTTCACGCGAGGCGCGATCACGGCGCTGTCGGCCTGGACATAGGCGGCGTCGGTCGATTCGGAGGCCTTGGGCATGAAGATGACAACCAGGCCGGCCCCGGCGACCAGAACGGCGGCGCCCACGGCAAGAAGCGCGCGACGTGGAAGTTGTGCGCCCCGCCGGCTCCGGGGGCTCCCGGCCTCGGATGCGGTGGGCGTTGCGGCGATGCTCATGCCGTCATCACCAGCAGGCTCGACGTGGCCGAGGCGTAGAGCCGGCCCTCGGCGTCCTTCAGCGTCGCCTCGGCGAAGGCGGCGCGGCGGCCGAGGGTGACCACCCGGCCCTCGGCGAAAACCTCTCCGGTCTTCGACGTCATGGCCCGGTGATAGGCGACCTTCAGGTCCAGAGTGGTGTAGCCCTGGCCCGCCGCCAGACCCGAATGCACCGCGCAGCCGCAGGCCGAGTCGAGCAGGGTGGCGGCGTACCCGCCGTGCACCGTACCGATCGGATTGTAGACCTCGCGTCCCGGCGCGCCGGCGAAAACCACCCGGCCCGCCTCCAGCTCCACCAGCCGAAAGCCCATGGTCTGGCCGATGCCGGGGCGGCTCGGCCCCGCGAAGGCGCGGCGAAGCTGCTCAAGCCCCGTCAGGGGCCCGGGCCCCGAGGCGTCGGCGGCCGTGGCGTCGCTCATGCGGCGGTCTCCAGATGGAAGCGCGCCTTGAGGGCCGCGCGGGAGGTGGCGAGGATGGCGTCGGACCGTTCCGGATCGGCGTCGGCCCGGGCCAGGGACAGGGCGCCGACCATCTCGGCCAGCAACGATCGGGCGTCGGCCTCCGGCTCGGTCCGGCCCAGAGCGGCGAACCGTTCGGCCAGGCGGCCGGTCAGGTCGGCCACGCCTCTGGCGAAACGGTCGCGCGCCGGCCCGGGCAACCGCGGAGCGTCCGCCGCCAGGAAGGGCAGGGGGCATCCCGAGCCGCGGGCGTCGCGGTGGGCGGCAGAGAGGTAGAAGTCGACATAGGCGGCCAAGGCCTGTGCGGGGGCCTGCCCGGCAGTCTCCTCGGCGATGCGTCCGCGGCTCTCTTCGAACATCTGACCGATCCCCGCCGCAACCAGGTCATCCTTCGAGGCGAAGTGGGCGTAGAAACCGCCATGCGTCAGCCCGGCCTGGGCCATCACCTGGGCCACGCCCACCTTGAAGGGCCCCTCGGCGCGGATGGCGCGGGCGGCGGCCTTCAGCACCTTCCGCCGGGTCTCCTGCTTGTGATCGGCCTCATAGCGCATGGACTTGCGGGCTCCGTTATATGATGAATATAATATAATCAAAGACCGCGGCAAGGGCCAATCATGAGCGACACGCAAGGGGTCCGGACGAGCGCCGCGGAGCGCCCCATCGTTCCGTCCGGCCTGCCGAACCGCACCAAGTTCCTGATCTTCGGGGTGATGGCCTTCGGCCAGTTCATGGCCCTGATCGACATCCAGATCGTCGCCGCCTCGCTCAACACCGTCCAGGCCGGCCTGTCGGCCGGGCCTGACGAGATCAGCTGGGTCCAGACCGGCTATCTGATGGCCGAGCTGGTGATGATTCCCTTCGCGGCCTTCCTGGCCCAGGCTCTGTCGACGCGATGGCTGTTCGCCCTGTCGGCCGGCCTTTTCACTCTGGCCAGCGCCCTGTGCGGGATGGCCTGGGACATCCAGTCGATGACCCTGTTCCGCGTGATCCAGGGCTTCGTCGGCGGCGCCATGGTGCCCACGGTGTTCGCCACCGGTTACGCCCTGTTCTCCGGCAGGCAGAGAGCGATGATCCCGGCGATCCTCGGCATGGTCTCGGTGCTGGCGCCCACCCTTGGACCCACGGTCGGGGGTTGGCTGACGGACGCCATCGGCTGGCGCTCGATCTTCTATATCAACATCGTTCCCGGGCTGATCGTCACCCTTATGGCGGTGCTGATCATCCGGGTCGACCGGCCCAATCTGAAGATGCTGGGTCAGATCGATTATGCCCACCTCGGCTCGCTGGCCGTGTTCCTCGGGGCCCTGGAGTATGTGCTCGAGGAGGGACCGCGGCGCGAGTG
Source organism: uncultured Caulobacteraceae bacterium (assembly GCA_903923135.1). GTDB lineage: Bacteria > Pseudomonadota > Alphaproteobacteria > Caulobacterales > Caulobacteraceae > Acaudatibacter > Acaudatibacter lapponiensis. The sequence goes on from CAIXWN010000052.1 coordinate 2,204, forward strand.
GTTCGGCGACCCCCTGATCCAGTCTGTGGCCTGGGTGTCCCTCGTCGCCTTCGGTCTCTTCCTGGAGAGGTCCTTCGCCTCCCGGGGGCCGATCGTGAAGCTGACGCCCTTCCGCCGCCCCACCTTCGCTTTCGCCTGTATGTTCAATCTGGTGATCGGCTTCGGCCTCTATGCCTCTACCTATCTGATTCCGGTCTTTCTCGGCCGCGTCCGCGGCTTTGACAGCCTGCAAATCGGCACGACGGTATTCGTCACGGGCCTTGCCCAGATCGCCTCCACCGTCATCGCCGCCCGCGCCTCCCAGTCGATTGATCAGCGGATCGTCATCACCGTGGGCCTCAGCCTGTTCGCGGCCAGTCTGTGGCTGGCCTCGTTCCTCACGCCCCAGTGGGGCTTCGCCGCTTTGTTGGCCCCGCAGCTGTTGCGCGGCTTCGCCATCATGCTGTGCATCGTTCCCAGCGTGGGCCTCGCCCTCAATGGCTTCGCCGCATCGGAGCTGCGCTACGCATCGGGTCTGTTCAACCTGATGCGCAATCTCGGCGGCGCCATCGGCATCGCCACGGTCAATACCTGGCTGGCCGACAACACCCGAATCGAGACCGCCCATCTCGGTCAGGGACTGGGGGAGGCCGGCCGCCGCGCGCCCGACTTCATCAACGCCATGGCCAGCCGGATCGGGCAGGTCGCCGGTGATCCGGCCGTGGCGGCGCAGCTGTCCCGCGCCGAGTTCGGCCAGCTCGTTGGCCGCGCCGCCCTCACGGCCGCCTTCAACGACGTCTTCCGCCTGATGTCGTGGATGTTCCTCCTGGCCCTTGTGATGGTCCCCTTCTGCCGCCCCCTGCCGTCGACCCCGATCGGCCCCGCGGACGCCCACTGATGGGCCGCCCTGTCCTGAGGTTCTCCATGCCCCGCCTGCCGCGCATCGCGCTCGCCACGGTCATCCTGCCGTTCATCCTCGCCGCCTGCGCCGTGGGCCCGGCCGACCAGAAGCCGGTTGTCGCCCTGGCCGGCGCCTGGCGCGCCCAGCCCCCGGCGTCCTCGCAAGACAGCCCGCCGCTGGACGCCTGGTGGCGCGGCTTCAACGATCCCGAACTGGTGCGCGTCATCGAGCGAGCCCGCGCCGACAACCTGGACATCGCCCAAGCGCGGGCGCGCGTGCTGGCCTCCCGCGCCGCGGCCCGCGCCGCCGGCGCTGCGCGGCTGCCGTCCGGCAGCGTCGATGGTCAGGGACAATATGCCCGGCAGTCGCTTGACGGTCCCATCGGGTCGATCGGCCGCCATCTGCCAGGCTTCGCCCGCGCCACACCGATCTATGATCTGGGCGTCGGCGCCGCTTGGGATCCGGATCTGTTCGGCGGCCTGCGCCGCCGTCACGACGCCGCCGTCGCCGACGCTGACGCCGCCCGGGACGAGGCTGTCGCCGTGCGCCTGGCCGTGATCGCCGACGCCGCCGACGCCTACATCCAGGTGCGCGCCTACCAGGCCCGCCTCGCTGTCGCCGTGCGTCAGGAAGCGATCCAGGACGATCTCGCCGCTCTCGTCCGCCGTCAGGCCGCCCAGGGCGTCGCCCCCGACCGCGAGCTCCGCCAGACCGAGGCCGCTCTCGATGGTGTGCGCGCGACCATTCCTCCGCTAAAGGCCGGCCTGGAGGCCCAGCTCAACCGGCTCGACGTCCTGATGGGGGCCGCGCCGGGAACCTGGCGAGAGGAGCTCTCCCGGAGGGCGGACACCCCGTCTCCGCCGGCCCTGCGGGTGGGCGACGGCCCGGCGGCCCTGCTCCGGCGTCGGCCAGACATCCTGGCCGCTGAACAGAGGCTGCGGGCCGCCGACGCCCACATCGGCCAGGCGCTGGCCGAGTACTATCCCCAGGTCTCACTTTCGGGCCTGCTCGGTGTCGAAAGCCTAGACGCCACCGCGCTGTTCACACCCGCCGCCGTCAAGGCTGTCGGAGGCGGCGCCCTGAAATGGCGCCTGTTCGACTTCGGCCGCATCGACGCCGAGGTCGCCCAGGCCCGCGCCGTCGACGCGGGGGCTCTGGCGGCCTGGCGGGCCACGGCCCTGCGCGCCAGCGAGGAGGTGGAAGACGCCATCACCGACCTGGTCCAGCAGGAGGCGCGGGCGGCGGCGCTGGATCTCCAGATCGCCGAGCTGACCATCGCCCGGCGACAGGCGGAGCAGGCCTATGCGGGCGGTGTGATCAGCCTGGTCGAGGTGCGCGACGCGGATCGCGACCTGCTGGCCGCCGCGGATCAACTCGCCCAGGCCCGCGCCGGAGCGGCGCGCGCGGCGGTGGCGTCCTTCAGGGCCCTCGGCGGCGGATGGACGCCGGAATCGCCCGAGACACCCGGCTAGACCAGCTTGGCCTTCTGAAGGGTCTTGTAGGCCCTGAGCACCCGCTGGAGTTTTGTCTCGGCGGAGCGATCGCCGCCGTTGGCGTCCGGGTGGCAGCGCTTCACCAGTTCCAGATACCGGACGCGAATGGCCGGGCCATCGGCGCCGGGATCGAGATCCAGGTCGGCCAGGGCGCCGCGCTCGAGTTTCCCGAGGCGGCGGTCCCAGGCGGCCCGGGCGGCCTCCTGGGCGGTCTGCGCCGGTCCGAACACACCCAGCGGGTCGCGGAACATCCCGCGCGAGGCCGCCGCCTCGCGGTTGCGGGCGCCGCCGGCGAACGACCACGTCGGCCGCCCACCGGTGGCCTGGTCGGTCTCGACGCGGGCGCGGATCTCGTCCTCGGTCATGCCGGCGAAGAAGTTCCAGTTGCGATTGTATTCGGCGGCGTGGGTCTGACAGAACCAGTAGTGATCGACCGGCAGGTCGCGCGACTTTGGCGCCCGGGTCGCGGCCGCCGTCATGCAGCCCTGATAGTCGCAAGCCCTCTCGCCGGGCTTCAGCGCCGTGACGTCCTCGGCGCGCGCCGACTCGCCGGCCTTTGGCGGCCGGACCCGAATGTCCACGAAGCGCGGACGATATTGAAAGGCGGACGACATCGATGGGAGTATGAGCACTCATCACGACAGTTCAAGAATTGACACGCGAGAAACGGACTTTGAACATGGGCGAGATCGCCGACACCATCCGCCGCAAGCTCGCCGAGGGTCTTTCGCCCAGCGAGCTCGTCGTCGAGGACGACTCACATCGGCACGCCGGCCATTCGGGCGCACGTCCCGGAGGCGAGAGCCATTTCAATGTCACCGTGGAGTCGGCCGCCTTCGAAGGCCTCCGGCCACTGGAACGGCAGAGGCTGGTCTACCGCCTGCTGGCCGACGAGCTCGCCGGCCCGGTGCATGCCCTTTCCCTCACCCTTCGGGTCCCTCAGGGCGCCTAGCCACCGGTCAGGGCGTCGGCCAGCGCCGCCGCCAGATCATGGAGGCGATAGGGTTTGCGCAACACGGCGCAGCCGCTGTCGGACGCGCGCAGGGCCGTTTCACCATAGCCGCTGCAGAAGATCAGCCGTATCCCCCGCGCGCGCAGCATGTCCGCCACCGGAAACACCATTTCGCTTCCGAGGTTGATGTCGAGCAGGGCCAGGTCCAGCGCCTTGGCGTCCCGGGCGAACGCGAAAGCCTCGCTCATATCGCGCGCCGGCCCGATCACCTGGCAGCCCAGGTCGATCAGCATGTCCTCGACCATCATGGCGATCATCATGTCGTCCTCGACCACGAGGACCCGGCGGCCGTGAAAGGTCTTGTCGTTGGCCATGCGCCTTGCGCCTCTCTCCCCAATGCCAGGGCCCCTTCGGGTCCGCAGGCTGTCAGACCACCTCTTCGCGCGCCAGCGGCGGGCTGACGCGCAAGGCCGTGATCTGGTTGCGCTGCCGGCGCAGGATCTGGAAGCGATGGTGGTGGAAAAGGAACTTCTGCCCCGGTTCGGGAATCGCCCGCGCCTCGTGAATCACCAGTCCTGCCACGGTCACGGCGTGATCGTCGGGCAGGTCCCAGTCCATCGCCCGGTTGAGATCGCGCACGGTCACGTCGCCGTCCACGTGAACCGAGCCGTCGGCCTGCCGGCGCACCCCCTGAACCGCGACATCATGCTCATCGTTAATCTCGCCGACGATCTCCTCCAGAATGTCCTCCAGCGTCACCAGGCCCTGCAGGGCGCCGTATTCATCCACCACCAGGGCGAAGTGGGTGCGGGCCTTGAGGAAGGCGTTGAGCTGATCCTTGAGGATGGTGGTGTCGGGGATGAACCACGGCTCACGGACAATGGCGGCGATGTCGATTCGGTCCACCGACCCTTCCGCCGCCGCCAGGGCGTGCAGCAGGTCCTTGGCGTGCAGCACCCCGACGATATTCTCGGGCTCGCCGCGATAGAGCGGCAGGCGGGTGTGCTCAGCCTCGAGCACCCTGGCGATGATCTCGCGGGGCGGCAGCGCCGCGTCGACCATCGAGATCGACTTGCGGTGGACCATGATTTCCGAGACGTCCATGTCCGACAGGTCCAGCACGCCGCCCAGCATCCGGCGATCGCGGCTTTCCACCGCGCCTTCGGAATGGTGGTAGTTCACCGCGCCGCGGATTTCCTCATGAGCGGCCAGGACATCGGTCTCCATGTCCAGATCAACCCCGAAGAGCCGGAGGGTGCGCCGGACGATCCACTGGATGGCGGTGATCACCGGCCCCAGCACCCACACCGTCACCAGCATCGGCGCCGATAGCGCCCGGGCGACATCGTCGGCCCGCACGATGGCCAGGGTCTTGGGCAGCACCTCGACAAAAACCACCACCAGCACGGTCATCACGCCGGTGGCCAGCGCGACGCCGTAGGCGCCGGGGATCGCCTGGGTGATCACCGAGGTGGCCAGGGCCGAACTGAGGATGTTGATCACATTGTAGCCGATCAGCACGGCCCCAATCATCTTCTCCTGGTCGGACAGCAGCCGGTTCACGCGCTGCGCCCCCGGGTCGCCTTCGCGGTCCATCTGGTGCATTCGCCCGCGGCTGGCCCGGGTCAGGGCGGTCTCGGCGGCGGAAAACACCGCTGAAACGGCCAGCAGGCCCAGGATCAACAGCGCCACGGCCCAGATCGCGGCGGTCATGGCAGAGCTCCCTCATCGATGAGAAACCGGCGCAGCGGGGCCGGATCGACGCCCCTGGCGACGAACGCCTCGCCCATGCCCCGTGTCAGGACCAAGGTCAGGGCGCCGCCCTCGGCCTTCTTGTCCTGCGCCATGGCGGCGATCAGGTCGTCGGCGCGGAACGGATGGCCGGCGATCGCCGACAGCCGCGTGGGCAGCCCGGCCGCCTGGATGGCCCGTTCCGCCCGGACTGCATCCTGACCGGAGCACAGATCAAGCCGGGCCGAGAACCGGAACGCCTGGGCGCAGCCCAGCCCCACCGCCTCGCCATGCTTGAGCGCCTCGCCAAACCCGGTCAGGGCCTCGACGGCGTGTCCGAATGTGTGGCCGAGGTTGAGCAGGGCGCGCCGTCCGCCCTCGCGCTCGTCCTCGCCGACAATCTGGGCCTTCATCTCCACGCAGCGCCGCACCGCCCAGGCCAGGGCGGCGTCCTCGCGGCCCAGCACTCTGCCGACGTTCGCCTCGAGGCCCTCGAAGAAGGCGGCGTCGCCGAGCAGGCCGTACTTGATCACCTCGGCGTAGCCGCAGACCATCTCGCGATCGGGAAGGGTGTCGAGAACAGCGAGATCGGCCAGCACCAGCCGGGGCTGGTGAAAGGCGCCGATGAGGTTCTTGCCACGGGGCGTGTCGATCGCGGTCTTACCGCCGACGGAGGAGTCCACCTGGGCCAGAAGGGTGGTCGGGATCTGGATGAAATCGATGCCGCGCTTGAAGATCGACGCCGCGAAGCCGGCCAGATCGCCCACCACGCCGCCGCCGAAGGCGATGATCCGGTCCGAGCGCTCCAGACCAAGGCCCAGCAACTGGTCGCACAGGTCCGCAAGCCCCTCGAAACTCTTGGTCGCCTCGCCCGGAGGCACGATCACCGGATGGGCCGCGATCCCGCCCTGGCGCAGCGCCGCCAGCAGGCGTTCGCCATGCAACTCCGCCACTGTCCGATCCATGACCACCGTCGTCACGGGGCGCTTCAGCAGGGGTGTGACGTGACGCGCCGCGTCTTCGATCAGCCCGCGGCCGATCATCACCGCATAGGGACGGCCCTCGAGGGCGACGGTGACGGTCTGGATCATCTGGACGTCGCCGCATGGGCGGCGATTGCCTTGATGATCGCATCAACGGCGACCTGATGGGCCGCCTCGCCGGTCTCCACGACTACATCGGCTTCCTCGAACGCGGGATAGCGGTCCCGGGCGTGGGCCTTGAGCACCTCCATCGGATCCTTTCCGGTCAGAAGGGGCCGGTGGTCGCGCCGCGACACCCGCCTGGCCAGAACATCGAGGTCGGCTTTCAGCCACACCGAGATCGCCTTGTCCTTGATCAGGGCCCGGGTCTCTGGCTGGGCGAAGGCGCCGCCGCCGGTGGCCAGCACGTGCGGCGGATCATCCAGCAGGCGGGCGATCACCCGGCGCTCACCGTCCCGGAAGGCGGCCTCGCCGAACAGCGTGAAGATGTCCGAAATGGTCCGGCCAGCCGCCGCCTCGATTTCCGTATCGGCGTCCTTGAACGGCAGGCCGAGCGCCGTGGCCAGCCGCCGGCCGATGCTGCTCTTGCCCACGCCCATGAGGCCGACCAGGGCGATGGTTTTGCGAGGTGGGTTTGCGAGGGAGGTCATGACCAGATGCCGCTTTACACGAGGGGGCGGCGCAGCGCCAAGTTTGCCCACGGATATGGGACGATCGCGAGGTGGCGCCGATGAGCGCGGCGGACTGGGTCGAGGCGTTTCTGGAGATGATGGCCGCCGAGAGGGCCGCCGCCGCGAACACCCTGACCGCCTACGCCAGGGATCTTGAGGACGTCGGGGGCTTCCTGACCCGGCGCGGTACGGATCTCGCGGCGGCCGCGCCCGAGGATCTCGAGGCCTATTTCCAGGACCTCTCCGTTCGTGGGCTGTCCGCGGCGACCGCCTCGCGCCGGCGGTCGGCGGCGCGTCAGTTCTACCGTTTCGTTCTAGGCGAGGGATGGCGGGCCCGCGACCCGACGACCCGAATCGACGCGCCCCGTCGGGGCAGGCCCCTGCCAAAGGTGCTGACGCGGGATGAGGCCCGGCGACTGATCGACGCGGCCGCGGCGCGTGACGGGGCGGGCGGGGCGCGGCTCGCGGCCATGGTCGAGCTTCTCTATGCCTCCGGTCTGCGCATTTCCGAGCTTGTCGCCCTGCCGCTCGCCCCTTTCCTTCAGGACGCGACCTATCTGATCGTCAGGGGCAAGGGGGGCAAGGATCGCCTGGCGCCGCTCAACGAGGCGGCCCGGTCAGCTGTGAAGGCCTATCTGGCGTTCAGACCGACCTTCCTGCCCAGGGGCGTGAAGGCCAGTCCGTGGCTGTTTCCGTCTCGGGGCCGCGGTGGGCGACTCACGGCGCGACGCTTCGCCCAGTTGCTCGACGAGGCCGCCCTCCAGGCCGGCCTCGATCCGGCCAAGGTCAGCCCCCACGTGCTCCGGCACGCCTTCGCCACGCATCTGCTTGAGGGCGGGGCCGACCTGCGCGTGGTTCAGACCCTGCTCGGCCACGCCGACATCGCAACCACCCAGATCTACACCCACGTGGCCCAGGATCGTCTGCGCGAGGTGGTGGAGTCGAAGCATCCCCTGTCGCGGCGGCGCGACTGAGCTCTTCGGCGGCGCGCCGGCCGCGAGGTCTCAGGGGCGGGGCGCAAGCAGGTCGGCGACCCGTTCCGCGGGTCGGGTGAGCCTGGCGCCCAGCGGCGTGACCACGATGGGACGGTTGACCAGGATGGGGTGGGCCACCATGGCGTCCAAGATCTGCGCGTCGGTGGCGGACGGCTCCAGCAGGCCCAGTTCCGCGGCCGGCGAACCGGTCTCGCGAAGAACCTGTCGCGGGCTCACGCCCATCCTGGCGAACAGGCTTTCCAGCTGCGGGCGGGTCCAGCCGGCCTTCAGGTACTCCACCACGTTCGGCTCGTGGCCGGCGGCGCGGATCAAGGCCAGGCTGTTGCGTGACGTGCCGCAGGCGGGGTTGTGGTAAACCGTGATGTCGAAGGGCTCTCTCATGGCGCGGCCTCCTAGCCGAAAGCCGCCGGGGCCGCCAGAGGCGCGCGACGTCGCCGCCTCTGAACTTGCTCCGCGAGGGCTTCGCGCCTAACGTGCGCGCCTTTTTCCGGGCGGAACCCAGTCAAATCCCATGGCCGCGCATTATCTGGAGTTCGAGCGTCCGATCGCGGAACTCGAAGCCAAGATCGACGAACTCTCCAAGCTTTCGGAGACCTCCGGGCCCGGCGCCTTCGACGCCGAGATCGTGGCCCTGCGCGATCGTGTGAGCCATATGCGGCAGGACGCCTATTCGAATCTGGACGCGTGGCAGAAGACCCAGATCGCGCGCCACCCTCAGCGCCCGCACTTCCTCGACTACGTCAGCGGGTTGATCGAGGAGTTCGTGGAACTGCGCGGCGACCGGAAATTCGCCGACGACCAGGCCATTCTCGGCGGCCTCGGGCGGTTTCGCGGCCAACCGGTGATGGTGATCGGCCAGGAAAAGGGCCACGACACCACCTCGCGCATCAAACACAATTTCGGCATGGCCCGCCCGGAAGGCTATCGCAAGGCGGTGCGACTGATGGATCTTGCCGAACAGTTCAACCTGCCGGTGCTGACCTTTGTCGACACGGGCGGCGCCTATCCGGGTATCGACGGCGAGGAACGCGGCGTGGCCGAGGCGATCGCCCGGGGCACGGAACGCTGCATAACCCTGGGCGTGCCGATCATCACGGTGATCACCGGCGAGGGCATGAGCGGCGGGGCGATCGGCATCGCGGCGGCAAACCGGGTGCTGATTCTCGAACACGCCATCTATGCGGTGATCTCGCCCGAGGGGTGCGCCTCTATCCTGCTGCGCGATCGCAGCCTCGCCGAGGGTGCGGCCAAGGCGATGAAGATCACGGCGGAAGACCTGATCGCGCTCAAGGTGGTGGACCGGATCATCAGGGAACCGGTCGGCGGCGCGCACGCCGACCCCGCCGGCGCCATCCAGCGCGTCGGCGACGCTCTCGAGGAGGAACTGGCCACGCTGACGCCGCTGTCGCCCGAGGCGCTGCGTGAGCAGCGGGCGGAGCGGTTCTACGCCATCGGCCGACCCTGACGAGACGCCCGAGCCGACCTCTTCAAGACGGTTAGTGCTGGCTTTCCGGCATGCGGACGATCAGGCCGTCGAGTTGTTCGGTGACCTTGATCTGGCAGGACAGCCGCGACGTGGCCTCGACGTTCTCGGCGAAATCCAGCATCGACTCTTCCATCGCCGACTTGGCGCCGACCTTGTCCGCCCAGGCCGCGTCCACATAGACATGGCATGTCGCGCAGGCGCAGGCGCCGCCGCAATCGGCGTCGATGCCGGGTATGTTGTTCTTGACGGCGCCTTCCATGACCGAGAGGCCGTTCTTCACGTCGATGACGTGCTCGGACCCGTTGTGTTCGATGTAGGTAATCTTCGGCATGGACTCCCCGCGCGCGGAATATTTTTAGGCCGCGACCTCTTTCATGGAAACGGCAGTGTCTGCAAGCCTCGACCGCGATATCGGTCGTCTTTGCGCGATCAGTTGCCGTCCGGCCATGAATTCCGCCGGGGCGTTGACGGCCTCCACGGCCTGGATGAGGTCGCCCGCCAGATGGAAGACGGCGAACTTTCCGCCGGCGGGATCGCCACGTAGTAGAATCTCGTCGACGTCGAACGGGATGCCGGCGAACTGGTACTTCACGTCATACTGGTCGGACCAGTTCCAGGTCACCTCCTGCGGCGGCGGCGGGCGGCCCGTGATCGCAGCGGCGGCCTGTCGGGCCTGTTCCAGGGCGTTGGCGACGCTCTCCAGGCGGAAGGTGCGATGGTAGTGCGCCAGCGGGCGATGGCTGACGTCGCCGATGGCGAAGATATCCGGATCGCTGGTCCGCGCGTGGGTGTCGACGACGATACCGCCCTGGCAGTTCAGGCCGGCCGCAGAGGCGATCTCGTCGTTCGGCGGGGCGCCGATCCCGACCAGGGCGACATCACAGGGCAGAACCCGCCCGCCGGTCAGCCTGACGCCGGTGACGCGGCCTGATTCGCCTTCGAGGGCCTCGACGATGGCGTCCAGTTCGAAGGCCACGCCTCGGGCGCGGTGATAGTCGGTGAAGAAGGTGGAGAGAATTTCGCAGGCCACCCGGGCCAGGATGCGGGGCTCGCGCTCGATGACCACGGCTTCGGCCCCCAGGGCCCGCGCCGAAGCCGCCGCTTCCAGGCCGATGTAACCGCCGCCGATGACCGCCAGACGCTTGCCGGGGGTCAGCGCGGCCTTCAGCTCCTCCGCGTCCGCCGCGGATCTCAGGCTCAGCACGCCCTTGAGGCCGGCGCCGGGAATGGGCAGCGCGCGCGCTCTCGCGCCGGTGGCGATGATCAGCACGCCGTAGGGCAGGGTGCGGCCGTTGGACAGGCTGATTGTGTGCTCGGCCGCGTGAATCGCCTCTACCCGGACGCCCAGAACCAGATCGATTCCCGTCTCGGCGTAGAACTCCTGCGGCTTGAGCGCCAGGCTGTCGGCGTCAGCCTCGCCCTTCAGCCACGCCTTGGACAGCGGCGGGCGCTGATAGGGCGCGATCGGCTCCTCGCCGATCAGGGTGATCGGGCCGGCGTGACCGTACTGACGCAGTAGCGCCGCCGCGGTGCCCCCCGCATGACCGGCGCCGACAATGACGACCGAGGTGTTCTCTTCACTCATGGCGCTTCGTTGCCGGGTCTTGGCGTGCGGGTCAATGCGTGGGGCAAGGCGGGGGTCCTGGCGTCTCTGCGACCCGAGTGTGGGCCGCGTCCGGTCCGGCGGGCCTTGATCGCGGTCAAACAATCCCTGACAGCGACGAGGTTGTGGCTGGCAGGCGGAGCCGGGGGTTCGACTCTTGAGACCAGACGGGTGCGGCGTCCGCGAGACGCCGCCGTGCGGAAACCGGGCCTAAATTACCCGCTCCACCAGCATCTCCTTGATCTCGCCGATGGCCTTGGCCGGGTTCAGTCCCTTGGGGCAGACCTGGGCGCAGTTCATGATGGTGTGGCAGCGGTAGAGCTTGAACGGGTCTTCCAGGGCGTCCAGCCGCTCGCCGGTAGCCTCGTCGCGGCTGTCGGCCAGCCATCGGCGGGCTTGCAGCAGGGTCGCTGGGCCGAGGTACTTCTCGCCGTTCCACCAGTAGCTCGGGCACGAGGTGGTGCAGCAGGCGCACAGAATGCACTCGTAGAGGCCGTCGAGCTTGGCCCGATCCTCCTCCGACTGTCGCCACTCGCCCTGCGGTTCAGGGGTGCTGGTGTGAAGCCAGGGTTCAATGGAGGCGTACTGGGCGTAGAACAGGGTCAGGTCGGCGACCAGGTCCTTGACCACCTCCATGTGCGGCAGGGGGGCAATCTGGACTTCATTGCCGGGGACCTCCTCCCAGCCGTGCGTGCAGGCCAGGGTGTTGCGGCCGCCGATGTTCATGGCGCACGATCCGCACACGCCCTCGCGACAGGAGCGTCGAAAGGCGAGCGTCGAATCAACGTTGTTCTTGATGTGGATCAGGGCGTCGAGAACCATCGGCCCGAAGGCGTCGGTGTCGAGGTCATAGGTATCCCAGACGGGATTGCCCGTACCTTCCGGATCCCAGCGATAGACGCTGAAACGCCTGACGTTCTTGGCGCCGGCCGGCGCCGGGTGATGGCGGCCCTTGCCGACCTTCGAGTTCTTCGGGAGCAGCAGCTCGACCATGGATCAGTCCTTGAAAAAGGCGTTGGAGGGCGGCGGCTAATACACCCGAGCCTTCGGCGGGATGTAGGCGATGTCATTCGTCATCGTGTAGCTGTGCACGGGACGGTACTCGATCGTCACCTTTCCGGTGGCGTCGTCGAGCCAGGTGAGGGTGTGCTTCATCCAGTCGGCGTCATTGCGATCGGAGAAGTCCTCACGGGCGTGGGCGCCGCGGCTCTCGGTCCGGTTGACCGCTCCGGCGACGGTGACGATGGCCTGGCCGATGAGGTTCTCGAATTCCAGCGCCTCCACCAGGTCGGTGTTCCAGATCAGGCCCCGGTCGGTGACGCGCAGGTCTTTGCGTTTTGCGTGGACGGCGTCGAGCCGCCGGGCGCCCGACGCCAGACTCTCGCCCGTGCGGTACACCGCGGCGTCCTCCTGAGAGGCCATCTGCATCTCCAGGCGCAGGTCGGCGACCGAGGTCGAGCCCGACGCCTGCCGCAGCCGGTCGAACCGCGCGAAATGCGGGTCGGTCCACTCTGCCTTCAGTTCGCGCTGTGTGGCGCCCGCCTTGAGCGTCTCGGCGCAGTGCAGGCCCACGGCGCGGCCGAACACCACCAGGTCGATCAGGGAGTTCGAGCCCAGGCGGTTGGCGCCGTGCACGGACACGCAGGCCGCCTCGCCGACGGCCATCAGCCCCGGGACGATGGCGTCCGGGTTCTCGCCGCTCAGTGTCACCACCTCGCCGTGCAGATTGGTGGGGATGCCGCCCATGTTGTAGTGGACGGTCGGCAGCACGGGGATGGGCGCCTTGGTCACATCCACGCCGGCGAACACCTTGGCCGTCTCGGATATACCGGGCAGGCGTTCGTGCAGGATCTTCGGATCCAGGTGATCCAGATGCAGGTGGATGTGGTCCTTCTTCGGGCCGACGCCCCGGCCCTCACGGATCTCGATGGTCATGGCGCGGCTGACCATGTCGCGCGGCGCAAGGTCCTTCACGCTGGGCGCATAGCGTTCCATGAACCGCTCGCCCTCCGAGTTCGTCAGGTAACCGCCCTCGCCACGGGCGCCCTCCGTAATCAGGCAGCCAGCGCCGTAGATGCCGGTCGGGTGGAACTGGACGAACTCCATGTCCTGCAGGGGCAGGCCGGCGCGAAGCGCCATGCCGCCGCCGTCGCCGGTGCAAGTGTGGGCCGAGGTGCAGGAGAAATAGGCCCGGCCGTAGCCGCCGGTGGCGAGCACGACGGTCTGGGCCGAGAAACGATGCATCGTCCCGTCGTCGAGTTTCCAGGCTGTCACGCCGCGGCACACGCCATCGTCCATGATCAGGTCGAGGGCGAAGTATTCGATGAAGAACTCGACACTCTTGCTCAACGCCTGGCCGTACATGGTGTGCAGCATCGCGTGGCCGGTGCGGTCCGCGGCGGCGCAGGTTCGCTGGATCGGCGCCTCGCCGAAGTTCCGCGTCATGCCGCCGAAGGCGCGCTGATAGATCTTGCCGTCCGGCGTGCGCGAGAACGGAACGCCCCAGTGTTCGAGCTCATAGACCGCGGCCGGCGCGTTGCGGACCAGATACTCTATGGCGTCCTGGTCGCCGAGCCAGTCCGACCCCTTGACGGTGTCGTACATGTGCCAGCGCCAGTCGTCCTGGCCCATGTTGCCAAGGCTGGCCGAGATGCCGCCCTGCGCCGCCACCGTGTGCGAGCGGGTGGGAAACACCTTGGTGATGCAGGCGGTCTTCAGTCCGGCCGCCGCGCAACCGAGCGCCGCTCGCAGGCCCGAGCCGCCCGCGCCCACCACGACCACATCGAAGCGATGGTCGATGACCTGATAATCCGACATGGTCAGCTTCCCCCGCCCATCAACGCAATCTTCAATATGCAGACCACGGTCAGCGCCATGGCCCCCCAGCAGACGAAGGCGTTGGCGATCAGCAGCAGCGCCTTGGTCACGGGCTTGCCGATGTAGTCTTCGATGATCACCGTCATGCCGATCTGCATGTGGTAGAAACCCACGATCGCCAACAGCAACAGAAGGACCGCGTTCACCGGCGAACCCAACCAGTGGATCGCTCCGTCAAAACCTCCGCGCGCCAGGGTCAGGGCCGACCACACGCCCCAGGTCACCAGGAAGAGCAGGGCCACCGCAGTGACGCGTTCGCCTATGAAACGGCCGACCCCGCTCTTGGCCGAACCGAGGCCGCGGGCGCGCCCGAGCGGCGTGCGATAGACGCCCGTCTTGGGATTGGCCGACATCTAGAGCGCTCCTGTGAGGGCCGCGATCGTCCAGACCGCCATGGAAGCGACGACGGCGAACGCCATGGCTCCCCAGGCGCTCGCTGTGGCCTCGCCCTTGGCGTAGCCCTTGCCAAGGTCCCACAACAGGTGGCGCAGGCCGCCGCCCATGTGCAGGAAGATCGCTACAGTGAAACCGAACAACACGACCTTTCCGGGGAGCGATCCCAACAGGTTCATGTAGGCCTCATAGGCCTCCTGGCCGGAGGCAAGGGCCAGTGCCCAGCCGCCGACCAAGAACATGCCAACGTAGGCGGCGCCACCGGTGACACGGGTGAAAATCGACATGGCCATGGTGGCGTGCCATCGCCACTGCAGCACATGCGGTGAAAGGGGACGCGCTCGCGCGCCGGGTGAGGCCACGGTCATGGTACTACATTGCCCCTCTGCTTACTGGCCCCACTTCTAAACCGACCGCGGGGGGTGTCAACGAATGCGGCGCCATCAGGGCGGCAAAACCTCAGGCGAGCCGCTCGGCGGGGCCGACCTCGAAGTCCTGGGTGATCCAGAAACCCAGCCGCCCCACCTGCGTCGGCGCCAGGCCGAGGGTCTGGATGATCGGGTGACTCGCCGACGGAGTCAGGGTGACGGTGGCCGGGGCGCGCAGCAGGCCGCCGCCGGTCACCCTAAGTGTCCTCGGGGCCACCGACAGGATCGACTGGATCGCGGCGCGGCCGATGGCGGCGGGATCGCGCATCTGCCTTAGCAGGATCTGCGGCATGGACAGGCCTGGCCACGGCGGCAGGTGGAATCCGTCCAGGTGGATCGGCGAATCGCCGACGAGACCGCTTAGGACATCCCAGGCGGTTGATAGGGATTCGCCCAGATCGGGCGCGGCTACGCCGTCGCCGCCCACGGCGATCTTCACCAACGGCTCGGTCACCGGTCGACGACCCGGTCCGAAGACCGGAAAGTGCTGGACCGAGATGGTGACGGTCGGGTCGCGGTGGTCGGTCTGTCGCCCCTCGAAGCGCCCGGTGGTCTTCGGGTAGCCGTAGATCTCCCGACCGCTGGACATCGCCGCCGGCGAATCGACAAACAGGTAGCTCGGCAGCCAGTAGGTCTTCCAGTCGTCCTCGGCGCCCGGCCGACCGCCATGCACGGCGGTCCAGAAGCCGACATCCCACTCCTGCATAACGCCTTTGCTGGCGTCCACCGGATCGGCGGAGCCCATTGTGTCGGCGTAGAGAGCGGTCATCAGCACCTGGTCGGTCACGGCGTGAAAGACCAGCGCCCCCCCGGCTGGGCCGTTCAGCGCCAGATCGCAGAAGGTCTGCTGGGCGGTGCGGCTGCCCTGAAGGAACAACCCCTGCATGAGGCAGCCCGTGGCGCGATAAGGCGGAGAGCCCACGATATCGCCGGGCATGCGGATGAAGGGGGGAAGGGTTGTTAGAGGCATGGGAAGGGGTCTCCGGGGCGACTAGAGGTGATCGGCCATGTCGAGGCGCGTACGCCGGGCCAGGCTGGCCTCGAAGGCGAGGCCGACGGCTTGCGCCCGGGCGGTCAGGTCATCGAGCCGTCGAAGGGCCACCTGCGGACGCCGGGCGCCAGCGACGATGGCGCGCACGAGCGCAAGCCGTGGGCGGGCGATCGGAAACACCAGTGCGTAGCCGGCCAGGTCGTTCAGGTGCCGGCGCACCAGGGATCGGGCGAGGGCCCGCCGGGGCGCAGAGAGTGGCGTGAGCAGGGCCAGGCCCCCGACCAGGGCCGGCGACGAATAGGCCTCCGTCGAACTGTAATTGGTCGGAGCGAGAGACTGGCTCATCCCACCGCAGCGGGCGGCCGAAGAGAGCGCTTCGTCCACCTCGCCCAGCCGCCACGCCAGTTGCGCGCGCAGGCCCTGGCAGATGTGGTGCGACTGCCGGTCGCTGAGTCCGGTCAGGTGGTCTTCGGCCGAGATGAGTCGCGCCCAGCCCTCGTGCGGCCTCTCCAGCGCCAGCAGGGTCTGGGCGCTGGCGTAGTCCGCCCAGCCGGCGTGCAGGGCCGAACCCCGCTCGCCGGCGCGATGGGCAAGGGCGTCGAAGTGGGTCAGCGCCCGCTCACCGTCGCCCTGCAGGTGGGCGCCGATGCCGCAGGTGGTCTCGATGACCTCTATCAGTTGGTGCTGCGGCCAGTCGGCGCAGATCGCCCGGGCCGTGGCCAGGGCCGCCTCGCCGGCTGACCACCGAGTGAACATGAAGTGCAGGATGGCGCGGGCGGTCAAGGCGTAGGCGGCGGGACGCGGATCAGCCTCGCTGGCCAGACGTTCGCCCTGGCGCAGAATTCGGTCCGAGGCCCCATTCAGCCTCACCATCCCGAGCAGATAGCCCAAGGCGCTCAGGCCGCGCCCCTGTGCGCTGATGTGCTCCCGGCTGGCCCGGCCGAAGCGGCCGGCCACCAGACTGCCGAACAGGATTTCCCGTAGATCCCCGAGAAACTGCCCGGTTTCGGCCCGCATGGCCGAGGCGGCCAGAGCGCTTTCACGCAGCCGAGGGGGGAGGGATTCCCGGCGCGCCCTGGTCACGGCGCGCCGGGCGTTCAGGTTGGCCGCAGCCACCTGGCCGATCGACCATTGGGCGCGGGAAACCTCGGCCAGCCAGGCTACGGACCGTCGGGGCCAACGCGCTTCCGGTTCGCCATCGAACAGGCCGAGCGCAAGGGCGAGCAGCTGGGCGCACACCGCGTCGGCGCCCTCGATCGCCGCCGACTTCGCCGCGCGTTCGTAGAGCACGGCGGCGCGGCCCCGCGATCCCGCCTCCGACCACAACCGGGCGATCTCGACCGTCGGTCGGGTCCGGCCCCACGCCTCTCGCCCCGCCAGCCGCCGTGCGGCGCCCCGGGCCAGTTCGGCGTTGACGCCGGCGGGCGTGCGTCGGCGGATCAGCTCGACCAGCAGGCG
Source organism: uncultured Caulobacteraceae bacterium (assembly GCA_903923135.1). GTDB lineage: Bacteria > Pseudomonadota > Alphaproteobacteria > Caulobacterales > Caulobacteraceae > Acaudatibacter > Acaudatibacter lapponiensis. The sequence continues at coordinate 19,145 of CAIXWN010000052.1, forward strand.
ATGGGCGGCGTGAAACGCCTGCGGATCGTCGCGGTCCGGAGAGATCAGCCTCGCCTGGGCCAGGCGCGCCAACACCTGCGGCGTTTCGCGCGGACCTTCGCCCCGCGGAGCGATCGCGTCGACATCGGCGGCGCGCCAGGCCCGGTCGGTCATCGCCAGCGTCCGCAGCACCTCCCGCTCGTCGTTGTCCAGCCTGTCGAGACGGCGATCGAGGATGGCGCTGAGGGTGCGGTCGCCCGCTGCCGACGCCCCATCGGTCATCGCGAGGGCCGCCTGCACGGTCCGGAACGGATTGCCGCCTGAGATGGCCATGACTTCGGCGATGTCGACCCAGCCGCCGCCGAGTTGGTCGATCAGCGCGCGGCTCTCGGCCGCCGAAAGTGGCGCAAGGGCGATTTCCAGCGTCGACAGGTGGCGGCGCAGGTCCGTCAGGCGGTCACCCTCCGCCTCGGGCCGGCGGGCCGCCAGCACCTGCACCGGCAGGCCCTCATCAAGCACGGCCAGGGTCATGCCGAGGGAGGCGTCGTCCAGTTCGTGGATGTCATCCATGCCGATCAGCATCGGGCCTTCCTCCGCCAGGGCGCGGATCAAGGCCAGTGTGCCGTCGTGCGTTCGCTGCGCCCGCTCGCCCCCGCTGAGACCCGCCGTCCCGGGCGTCGCCGCGTCGACGCCGCGCAGGGCCCGGGCGCAGAGGCCAACCTGGTCCGCGTCCAGGCCGGCCCGGGCGAACGCCGACTCGGCCCACCTCCGGTCGTCGCCGCCCGGCCAGCGGCGCGAAATCGCCTGGGCCAGAAGCTCGAACCAGGCGCCCATAGGATCGAGAACGCGGGCCGGCGCTCCGGCCGCGTAGGCGCGGGTGACCGCGTCCCCACGGGCGTACAGGTCGCGCAGCAGGTGGGTCTTGCCCAGACCAGCCTCGCCGGTCAGCAGCACCAGGCGGGACCCACCGGCCGCCAGCCAGATCCTGGCCTTGCCGGACTCCTCGATCCGTCCGACGACGACCTCTCCGGAACGGACCGCCGGACCCGCCGCACCGTCCAGCGACGGATCCACCGCCATGCCGCCCGGCGGCTGAACGGCGCAAAGCTTGGCCGCACGATTGACGGCTCCGCCGTGGACGATCGTCGAGCCGTGGTCCGAAGGGCCGCGATAGACAGGCCCGGCCGCCGCGGCGATGGCGCCGTCAAGCCCCAGGCCGCGGAGCGCCTGCTGCGGTTCGGAAAGACGCTCTCGCCACTCGTCTTCCACGGCCGCCTGGCCGGGCAGTCCCACCCGCACGTGCACGCCTTTCTCGTCCTGGGTGATCCTTTCCAGACGGCCGCCCAGCCGTGCGGCCCAGCGCGCGATAAGGCCCAGGGCGTCGTTCAGTGTGGCCTCGTCCAGGGTTGCCCAATCATGGCTGCGGCAAAGACGAACGAAGACGAACGTCATCTCGGTGATCTCGCCCTCGCGGTTGGCGAGGTTGGGGCGGCCGGGGGGCGTGTCTGGCGATGGTCGCCTTTGCCGCGGCCGCGCCGAAAGGGCGGCGTGCAACCGGGCCACGGCCGGTCCCCAGAGCACCTCGCTGTGTTCAAGGATCGGCGCAGACGGGCGCAACAGACGGACCGCGCCATGAGCCCAGGCCGTGCGCACGGACAGGCCCGTATGCTTGCGGTGGGCGTATTTCAGCTCTTCCTGGAACCTCTCCAGGGCTCGGATGTCCCTGGCGGTCACGCTGTCCTGGGCTCGCAGATAGACCGCCCCGTCGCCGAGGGCGTCGGCGAACCTCAGACCGGCCTGGCGGCCAAGGTCGGTGGCGATGCGCTCGCCAGCCAAGATCTGCTGCGCCGCCAGTTCTCCGGCCCCCCGCCCGTAGCGAAGGGCCGCCTTTTCCACGGTGCGGGAAAACCCCTCGACGTCGAAGCCGACCAGGATGGCGCCGAAGTCCTCGATCGGGTGGTCCGGGCGCTGCGTCATGCCTTCAGGCGAAGTCGCTCTCGCCGTAGATGAAGGCCGGAGAGCCGCAGATCGCCCTGGCGCACAGCTTCGCCGACAGCACGGCGGTCTCGACCGCCCCGCAGTCGAAATTGTTCCGTGTCCAGTCGCCCACCAGCATCAGATTGCGAAAGCCCGAGTTGTCCGGCCGCAGGCGACTGTCGATCGATCCGGATGGCGAGCGCACATACAGATCGATCGGATCGTCGTTGATGCGGGTGTAGCGTTCGATCTCTCCCTGCAGACGATAGCCCCCCTGGCCATCGTCCAGGCCCGGAAAGATCTGGGCGGCGAACGATGTCAGCCAGGCCTGGGTCTCGCGCTCGGGACGCCCGACACGGTCGGCGCCGACGCCCGGCGGGATGGGACCGCAGAGGTAGGAAAGACTGGCCGGCCGCCGCCCGTCGTCGCCGGTCTGTTCCAGCCGCGTCAGGAAGCTCATGTCGCCCCAGGTGTCGTGCGGTCCCCGGAAGCCGGTCATCAGGCCGTCCCGTGCGACGCCGTGGAACTGCGCCGCCGGCTCCTCCCGCCAGATCTGGGCGGCGATGGTCGGCGTGGTCCCGGCGGACTCGATCATCGCCTTCCAGGCCGGATTCGCCTCGCCCAGGGCGACGGTGGTTTCGCGCAGGGTCCCGATGGACATGCCGGCGATGCAAAGGTCGAAGTCGGCGTCCGCCTTGAGGCTGACTTCCGTACCGTAGCCGGCGCTGTCGATCCACTTCTCCAGGTTGCCGGCCGCCCGCGCCGCCTCGCCATCGGTCAGCTGCTCATACAGGGGCGCTTCGGGCCAGCTTCGGCGGGGCCGCTGCCCGTCTCCGGGGTGGTAGTCGAACAGAGGCTGATAGGCCGCTGATCCGCCGGTCGGATGGGCCTGCACGCGGATCCGGATCTCCGAGACGCTTCCATCGTCGCCGGGGACGAGGGCCTCCACGCGATGGAAGAAGTGAAAACGCACGCCGCGCGCGCTGAGCACGTCGTAGTAGGGCGTCGCCACCACTTCGCCCATGCCGCCGTTCATGTGCATGAAGACGGAGCCGTGGTAGGCGAAGACCATCCGCAGCAGGCCGCGCATGCCAACGCCCGCGGCGATGTCGGGACGTGCGGAATCGCCATCCTCGAAGGCGAAGGAATAGTGATAGCCCGCCTGCAACAGGGTGCAGGCGACGGCGCGGTCTGACCCTCCGTGGTGTCGCAGCCACTCGGCGGCGTCATAGGCATTGATGCTGTCGAAGCCTCTCACATCCAGGCGGTCAGCCACAAAGCCCCGGGCGATCGTGGCGATGAGCTCCAGGGCGCCGATCCAGTCAGGACCTTCCGGCGGCGCGTTTTCGCCCAGCGACCGCGTCGTGGCCTGCACCTCGGTGATGTGCGCCCCGATCTGCCTCAGCAGCCCGTCCAGATGAAGCCGCAGGGGCGCGCCGCCCAACCCGGCCAGAAGCGCTTCGCCACGGTCCGCCAGGGCGTTGAGATGCTCGCCGACCGAAGGCGCGTTCCAGTCCTGCACGGCGCGCATCCAGAAGTCGGGCGGCTGGCCCAGGGCCAGACGGCGCAGACCGTCGCCCAACCATGAGACGATACGGGTGAGCATTTCGCAGGGCGTCACGGCCTCAGGATCGACGCCCGGGACAAGGTCGTTCGGCGGCAGCATGATGCTGTCGGCGCGCCATGTCCCGCCATCGGGTTGCATCAGGGTGAAGGTGTCGTGGCCGGTGAAGGCTTCGTCGAACGGAATGGCCGTCTGAGGCGACACTGTCGCCCACTCCGCGTAAAGCGGGCGCAACTGGCTGAAGACATTGTGATAGAACCCGCCCAGAACGTGCAGGCCGTGTTCCTCATTGCGGCCGCGCGCGGCGCGATTGCGGCTGGAGGCGCACTTGCCGCCGGCGCGCCAGCCGATCTGGTAGAGGTTGATATCGTAGCGTTCGCGAAGCTCGGGGGTGGCTGTCAGTTCAAAAGCCGCCGCCAGGGCCGCGGGCCCGCCACCCAGGATGGCGATTCTGGTCTTGCTCATGGGTTTCGCCCGGTGTCCCTTGCCATCAAGCGGATCTGTCCGGCTCGCCACCCGGCTGGGTAAGGCGGCCGACGGAGGTCTGCAGCCGCGCGAGGTCGACGAATTCAAGACGTCGCCGGCCGGTGCGGATGATGTTCTGCGCGGTGAGGGAGCGCATCTCGCGGGTCACGGCCTCGCGGTGAGTGCCGATCCGGTTGGCCAGTTCAGCATGTGTCGGAGCCGGGCGGATCTCCAGACCGGTGGGCGAACGCGCGGCCAGACGCAGCAACTCGCAGTGTAGCCGGGACTGAACATTCAGGGCGCTCAGTTCGAAGACGCGTTCGGTGAGGGTGCGGATGCGGGCGGTCAGATGCCGCATCAGCCAAAGGGCCGCCTCGGGTGAGGATTCGATGGCTGTGCGGAAATCCGCGCGGGACATCACCAGCAGGCGCGCGTCGGACAGGGCGATGATGCTCGCGGACCGGCTTTCGCCATCGATGGCGGCCATTTCGCCGAACATGTCGTTCTCGGCCAGATCGCGCAGCGAGATCTCGCGGCCGCTGACCGAGTAGAGCAGCACCTGCAGGCGCCCCTCGAGCACGAAAAAGATGTCGGTCGAATGGTCGCCCTTGCTCAGCAGGGCCTGGCCCTTGCGGGCCCGCAAGACACGGGACCGCTCAAGGGCCTCCTGCCGGGCGACCGAACCCATGACGCTGAAGAGACCAAAGTCGTCAGCCTCTGACATTCCCGACGCCCCCCTCGGGCAGGACCAAACACTCTGAAACTAAACAACGTTCCGGCGTCTGCCGCAACCGAGGCCGCGCCGGCCCGGACTTAGAAGCCCAGCTTCAGGCTGTTCAGGCGGCGCTTGTTGACGTGGGCCTTGGGGGCGGGGCCGGTGTCGTCCGGCATCTCGCCCTTGAAGTAGAAGCGTTGCCAGGCCTCCTTCACGGCGCCCGGATCACGTTTGTAAAGGCGCGCGTTGAAATCGTCGCGCCGCGCGCGCCAGGCATCATACTGTCCCCTCAGGTCGAGGTCGCGGTCGAGGGATTTTTGCACCAGCTGGAACGACTCCAGCGGCTTGTCCTGAACCGGCACGATGAAACAGAACGGCTCGCCCTTGGCGAACTTCACCCGGCCGGGACGGGTGAACACCCAGTTCATGGTGAAGGGGAACGGCAGCCAGTCGGTCTCCACCAGGCCTTCGAGAGGCTGGATGCCGTCCTTGATGTGATTCGGCGGGCCGCCGACCCACATCGACCAGGTCTCCGGCGTTCGGAACAGATAGCCTGGATGAAAGGTCATCACCCCGTGCGAGAAGTGGCTCTTCACCAGGTCGGCGAAGTCCGGGAACGGATGGTCGGGCTTGAAGGTGATGTCGGTCTGCGAGACGCCGCCATTCCACTCGGCGGTGAACCCCACCGGGCTGAGGATTTCCCAGCCCGTGGTGTTGGCCATGGTCAGCGGCAGGCAGCGATACGGGTGCCGGTCGAGAAATGTTTCCATCCAGGCGCGCTGCGGGCGGCCCGGCACGATGTCGGGCGGGCGAGTGGACATCGGAAAACAGTCGATCTGCATGGCTCGAGGCTCGAAAGGGGACGGCGCCGGAAGCGGACGACCGGCTTTAGCGCGCCCGGCCCGAGGCGTCCAACCGGGCGCCCGGCAGGACTTGGCCGCAGCCGCCGCTGGGGGCTAGACAGCGGTATGCTGTCCCGCGCCGACCTGTTCGCCTTCTTCGACGCCCATGGCGTCGATCACACCACCCTCGACCACCCGGCTGTGTTCCGGGTCGGCGAGGGCGAGGACATCAAGAGCGCCCTGCCCGGGGCGCATAGCAAGAACCTGTTCCTCAAGGATTCCAGTGACCAGCTGTGGCTGATCTCGGCCGAGGCGGAGGCGCGGATCAATCTGAAGCGGCTGCCTGCGGTGATCGGATCGGGGCGGCTATCCTTCGGCTCGGCCGAACTGATGGAGGCGGTGCTGGGAGTGACCCCGGGCAGTGTCACCGCCTTCGCCCTGGTCAACGACACCGGCCGTCAGGTGCGGTTCGTGCTCGACGAGACCCTGCACCGCGCCGAGCTCGTGAATTTCCATCCCCTGACGAACACAGCCACCACCGCGGTCAGCCAGTCCGGCCTGCGGGCCTTCCTCGCCGCCCTGGGCGTCGAGCCGCTGATCGTCGATTTCAGCCAGCCTGAACTCGCCTGAACCGCACGGCGCGACATTGCGCCGGGCGCTGTGCGCGACCATGTTGGGCGCTGAGATTTTCCGGAGAGACCCACAGCCCATGTCCCTGATCGGTGAGACCACGCCCGCAAAGGCCCCCTCCGACCTCATCAAGGAGGGTTCTGACGCCGGTTTCATGGCCGATGTCATCGAAGCCTCCAAGACCCAGCCGGTCATCGTCGACTTCTGGGCGACATGGTGCGGACCCTGCCGTCAGCTGACGCCGGCCCTGGAAAAGGCGGTCCTCGCCGCCAAGGGCAAGGTCAAGCTGGTGAAGATCGACGTCGACAAGAATCCTGTCTACGCCGGGCAACTGAGGGTCCAGTCGATACCGACGGTGTACGCCTTCGCTGACGGCAAGCCGGTGGACGGCTTCATGGGAGCGCTGCCGGACAGCCAGATCAAGGCGTTCGTCGACAAGCTGCTGGCCGGCGCTCCGTTGTCGGAAACGGACGAGTTGCTGGGTATGGGCAGGGAGTCGCTGGACCTCGGCGACGTGGGTGGCGCGGCCCAGGCCTTCGCGCAGGTGCTGGAGCTTGAGCCCGACAATCTGGCGGCTATCGGCGGACTCGCCCGCTGCTACCTGGCCGGGGGCGACGCCGAGCGTGCCGCCGAGGTGGCCGCCCTGGCTCCTCCCGGAGCGAAGAACGCCGATCTGGAGAGCGTACGCGCCGCCCTCGCCCTGGCCGCCGCCGCACCGTCCGACACCGCCGAGGCCGAGCAGCGTCTGGCCGCGGACGCCGGCGACCATGACGCTCGCCTGGAGCTGGCCATGGCCCTGGCTGGCAAGGGCAGGCTGCAGGAGGCCGCCGATCACCTGCTGACCATTCTCGGCCAGGACCGGGATTGGCGGGAAGGCGCGGCCAAGGCGGAGCTGCTGAAGATCTTCGAGGCGGCCGGGCCGACTTCTGACGTCGCCAAGCTTGGCCGTCGCAGGATGGCCGCCATCCTGTTCGCTTGACCGGCCAGGGAGCGCCTTGCGATGGTGAACTCGGGATACAGGAAAGCGAGGGACCTGCCGGGTGTCATACCGGTCTTTCCGCTCGACGGGGCCCTGCTGCTGCCCGGCGCCGTGCTGCCGCTGCAGATCTTTGAACCGCGCTATCTGAACATGGTGGACGACGCCATGTCCGGCGACCGGATCATCGGCATGATCCAGACCCGTGGCGAGGGTGACCGCCGCCGTCCCGGTCTGGCCCAGGTGGGGTGCGCCGGGCGAATCACCAGCTATTCGGAAACCGGAGACGGCAAGTACCTGATCGCCCTGAGCGGCCTGTGCCGGTTCCGGGTTATCGCGGAGGTCGAGGTCCCCACGCCCTATCGTCAGGTGCAGGCCGATTTCGCCCGCTTCGAGGTCGATCTTCAGGCCGCCGACGAGACTGAGGCGTTCGAGCGGGTTGGCTTTCTCAATCTGCTGCGTCGCTATCTCGACCACCGGGGTCTGGGCGTGGAGTGGGACGCGGTGAATGCGGCCCCTGCGCCCGCCCTGGTCAACAGCCTGTGCATGGCCCTGCCGTTTGACCCGCAGGAAAAGCAGGCCCTGCTGGAGGCGCCAGATCTGGAGGGCCGGCGCGAGGTGCTCACCGCCCTCCTGGAGATCGACTCGGCCTGGCCGACGGCCGACGATGATGACGCCCCGCGGCCGTTGCAGTAGGAGTGGCCGCCATGACCCAAGCCATCGCCCCCCCGCTCGACGTCGATCCCCGGCTGCTGGAAATTCTCGTCTGTCCGGTGACCCACGGCCCTCTGGTCTATGACCGCCAGGTCGGCGAACTGATCAGCAAGGGCGCCCGTCTGGCCTACCCGATCCGCGACGGTGTCCCGATCATGCTGCCTGAAGAAGCGCGCGCCCTCGACGACGGCGAATAGGCCGAGGTCTCAGACGGGAACCCCGCGCAGGAGGCGCGGCAAATCTCCGGCGGCGCCGCCGGCCTCCGACATGAACAGGCGACGGGCGGGGCCGATGCGGTTGACCAACGCCATGCCGGCGTCCCGGGTGGCGCGAACCACCGGATTGTCGTTGGAGAACAGGCGCGTGAAGACGTCCGTCGCCAGCGCGACGCCCAGGTTATCGACGCTGCGCCAACGGGCGTACCGATCCAGAACCGCCGTCGATCCCAGATCCTCGCCCAGCCGCGCGGCCTCGACCAGCACTTCGGCCAGCGCGGCGACGTCCTTCAGCCCCAGATTGAGACCCTGTCCGGCTATGGGGTGGACGGCGTGGGCGGCGTCGCCCAGAAGGGCTACCCTCTGCGCGGTCATCCGGTCGGCGAGTTGCAGGCTGAGCGGATAGGTGAATCGGGGGCCCGACACTTTGACCCCGCCAAGGAACGGGCCGAACCGCCGGCGCAGATGCGCCTCGAAGACTTCCGGCCGGGCGGCCTTCAGCGCGGCGCCCTTCTCGGGCGTTTCGGTCCAAACCAGGCTGGCGCGGCGTTCGGTCAGCGGCAGGATGGCGAAGGGGCCGGTCGGCAGGAAGTGTTCATAGGCCACGCCGCCGTGGTCGTGCTCCAGGTCCACCGTCGCCACCACGCCCACATGGCCGTAGCCCCAGCCGATGACGCCGATGCCCGTGTCGGAACGCACCTTCGAGCCGCGCCCGTCAACGCCGATCACCAGCGGCGCGGTCAGAACGCGGCCGTCGGCCAGCGTGACCCGCGCCGAGGCGGCGTCGCTCTGCGTCGAAACCACCCGGGCGGGGGCGAGAACCGGGATGCCGGCCGTCTCCACCGCCCGGGTCAGGCCAGCGCGGATGCGTCGGTTTTCCACAAGATAGCCCAATGGCTCGCCCTCGTTGCGGTCGGCGATTTCTGAGGAATCGAAGCGCAGCCACACACCCGATGGCGAGGCGGCCGCCGCGCCTGGCGCGCGGCCGTCGGTGACCAGGATCTGCTCGATCCGCTGGGCGTGGGGTTCAATCAACGCGCCGGCGCCCAGCACCCGCCACTGGCGGAAGGCGGAGAAGGCGATGGCGCAGGCCCGGCCATCGAAGGTCGGCTCAAGCTGGGCGTCGAAGGGCTGCGGATCGATCAGAAGGCAGTCGATGCCGCCGCTCGCCAGGGCCAGCCCCAAGGTGGCGCCAGCCATTCCGGCCCCCACGATGATCACATCGGCGTCACGCTTGACGGTCATGGACGGCCCGCCTTTCCTTGTCGGGACGCGTCAGGCGTCCTCGTCGCTGGGCAGACCCATCATATGGAAACCTGCGTCCACATGCACCACCTCGCCGGTGGTTGAGCGCCCGAGATCCGACAGCAGCCAGAGAGCGCAACCGGCCACGCCTTCCATGGAGGTGTCCTCCTTCAGGGCGCTGAGCTTGCGGCCCTCGGCCAGCATGCCCCGCCCGCCGGAGATTCCTGCCAGGGACAGGGTGCGCATGGCCCCCGCCGAGATGGCGTTGACCCGGATGCCGGCCGGGCCGAGGTCGCGGGCGATATAGCGGGTGGCGGCCTCCAGCGCCGCTTTGGCGACGCCCATGGTGTTGTAGTTGGGGATCGCCCGCTCGGCGCCCAGATAGGTCAGTGTGATCATCGATCCGCCGCGACCCATCAGGCGGGAGGCGCGCCGGGCGGCGTCGACGAAGCTGTAGGCCGAGATATCCATGGCCTGGGCGAAGCCGGCCCGGGTGGCGTTCTCCACGAATGAGCCCTTGATCTGGCTGCGGTCCGCGTAGGCGATGGCGTGGACGATGAAATCCAGCGTTCCCCATTGGTCCTCGACGACCTTGAAGGCCGCCTCCATCGACTCGTCGCTGCCGGCGTCGAACGTGGTGTAGAGCGAGGCGTTGATGCTCTCGCCGAGGGGGCGAACGCGCTTTTCGTTGGACTCCATGTAGGCCAGTCCGACCTCGCCGCCCTGGGCGGCGATCTGGGCGGCGATGCCCCAAGCGATGGAGTTCTTGTTGGCCACGCCCATCACCAGGCCGCGTTTGCCACGCATCAGTTCGCCTTTCGGCAGGGCGTAGTCGTCGTCCATGGTGGGTGAGTCTCCAGGTAGCCGTCGCCGCGCTGAGTATCAGGCGCCGGCGCGGGCGCAAAGCCGGGCTGGCCGTCGTCCGCGTCGAGGTCCTGGCGTTTCGATGGCCGCAAGGCCCGAAAAAGCAAATACTTGTCAAAACCGGCGCTTCGGGGGTCCGTATTTCCCACAAGGTGACGCGATGATGTCGAGTCGATACGGGCCGTGAAATGAAGTGATAATCGTTATCATCAGGGTCACGTGAAATACATAGTTATGTAACACAGCATCAGGGTTCG
>CAIXWN010000053.1 GCA_903923135.1 uncultured Caulobacteraceae bacterium
ACGAATGCCGCGGGAATGATCGCAAAATATTTAGAAACATCGTTGGCGATGCTGAAAGTCGTGAGGGAGCCGCGCGTTATCAGAAGCTGTTTTCCGATCTCCACGATCTCTATGAGTTTGGTGGGATTGGAATCAAGGTCCACCATATTTCCGGCCTCCTTGGCGGCCTGGGTGCCGGTGTTCATGGCCACACCCACGTCGGCCTGCGCCAGCGCCGGGGCGTCGTTGGTGCCGTCGCCGGTCATGGCGACCAAGTGGCCGCGGGACTGCTCCTCGCGGATGCGGGCGAGCTTCATTTCCGGGGTGGCCTGGGCGAGGAAGTCGTCCACGCCCGCCTCGGCGGCGATCGCGGCGGCGGTGAGCGGATTGTCGCCCGTGATCATGACGGTGCGGATGCCCATGGCGCGGAGCTGGGCGAAACGCTCCTTGATGCCGCCCTTGACCACGTCCTTCAGGCCGACGACGCCCAGGACCTCGCGGCCCTCGGCCACGACGAGCGGCGTGCCGCCTGCGCGGGAGATCCGGTCGACCGTCTCGGTCACGGCGGCGGGCGCCTGCCCCCCCTGCGCGAGCACCCAGGCCCGGACGCTGTCGGCGGCCCCCTTGCGGATGACGCGCCCGGGGTGCGCCCCGTGGGCGGCCACATCGATGCCGCTCATGCGGGTCTGGGCGGTGAAGGGGACGAAGGTGTGCGGGGCGGTGAGCTCGCGCCCGCGCAGGTTGAAGAGTTCCTTGGCGAGGACCACGATGCTGCGCCCCTCGGGGGTTTCGTCGGCCAGGGAGGCGAGCTGGGCCGCGTCGGCCAGGCGTTCCGGCGCGATCCCGGGGGCGGGCAGGAATTCCGTGGCCTGCCGGTTGCCGAGGGTGATGGTGCCGGTCTTGTCGAGCAGTAGCACGTCGATGTCACCGGCGGCCTCGACCGCCCGGCCGGACATGGCGAGGACGTTGCGCTGCAGGAGGCGGTCCATGCCGGCGATGCCGATGGCGCTGAGCAGCCCGCCGATCGTGGTGGGGATGAGGCAGACCAGCAGGGCGGTGAGCGCCGTGATGGAAAACGCCACGTTGGCGTAGACGCCGAACGGCTTCAGCGCGATGATCACGAGGAGGAAGATGAAGGTGAGGGCCGACAGGAGGATGGTGAGGGCAATTTCGTTCGGTGTCTTCTGGCGGGTGGCGCCTTCGACCAGGCTGATCATGTGGTCGAGGAAGCCCTCGCCCGGATTCGCCGTGATGCGGATGAGCAGCTGGTCGGAGAGCACGCGGGTCCCGCCCGTGACGGCGCTGCGGTCGCCGCCGGCCTCGCGGATGACCGGGGCGGATTCGCCCGTGATGGCGGATTCGTCGACCGAGGCGACGCCTTCGACGACGGTGCCGTCGCCCGGCATGAGTTCGCCGACCGAGACGAAGACGACGTCGCCCTGGCGCAGGAGGCCCGCGTCGACGGACTCGAAGGTGCCGTCCTTGCGGCGGCGGCGGGCGGTGAGCTGCTGGCGCGAGGCGCGCAGCGCGCGGGCCTGGGCCTTGCCCCGGCCCTCGGCCACCGCCTCGGCAAAGTTGGCGAAGATCACGGTGAAGAGCAGCCAGCAGGCGATCTGGAGCACATAGCCGAAGGGCTCCTTGGTGGTGAAGAGCTGCTGGAAGGTGACGGCGGCGCCGAGCAGGGTGACGAACATCACCGGATTCTTCACCTGCCAGCGCGGGTTCAGCTTGCGGATGGAATCGGCGACGGCCTGTTGCAGGATGGCGCGGTCGAAGAGGGAGGCGGCTTTGGTGCTCATGGGTGCGAAGGGGAGGATCAGATCGGGGATCAGTGCGTTCAGAACAGGGTGCCGGCGCCCATGAGGTAGTGCTCGACCACGGGGCCCATGGCCAGGCCGGGCAGGAAGGTCAGCGCCCCCACGAGCAGCACGGTGCCAATCAGGAGCGCGACGAAGGTGAAGCCCTCGGTCTGGAAGGTGCCGGCGCTGGCGGGCACCAGCTTCTTGCCCGCGAGGTTGCCGGCCAGCGCGAGAATGGGGACGATCATGAGGAAGCGGCCGGCCAGCATTGCGACGGCGAGGGTGTTGTTCCAGTGCGGCTCATTGGCCGAGAGGCCGGCAAAGGCGCTGCCGTTGTTGCCGACGGCCGACGAGTAGGCGTAGAGTATCTCGCTGAAACCGTGCGGGCCGGCGTTGTTGAGGCCCGCCTGGCCCCAGGCGCTGACGGACGCCCAGGCCGTGCCGCCGAGGATGGTGGCGGCCAGCACCATCAGCACCAGCATCACCAGCTTCACGTAGTAGGCCTCGATCTTCTTGCCGAGGTACTCCGGGGTGCGGCCGACCATCAGGCCGGCGATGAACACCGCCAGCACGACGAAGATCAGCATGCCGTAGAGGCCGGCGCCCACGCCGCCGAAGATCACCTCGCCGGTCTGGATATTGAAGAGGGGCACGAGGCCGCCGAGCGGCGTGAAGGAATCATGCATGGCGTTGACGGCGCCGCAGGAGGCGTCGGTGGTGATCGTGGCGAAGAGCGCGGAGCCGAAGATGCCGAAACGGACCTCCTTGCCCTCGAGGTTGCCGTCGGCCGCAACGAGGCCAAGCTGCCGGTGGACCGGGTTGCCGGACGCCTCGGCCTGCCAGCAGACCAACACGCCCGCGACGAAGAGCGCGGCCATCGCCCCCCACACCGCCCAGCCGTGGCGCTGGTTTTTCACGGTGTGGCCCAGCCACCAGGTCAGCGCGCTCGGGATGGCGAAGATGGCGAGCATCTGCAGGAAGTTCGACAGCGGGGTCGGATTCTCGAAGGGATGGGCGGCGTTGGCGTTGGTGTAGCCGCCGCCGTTGGTGCCGAGCATCTTGATCGCGACCTGCGAGGCCATCGGCCCCTGCACGATCGTCTGCGTGTCCACGATCTGGTCAACCATCACCGGGGTCTTCCCGTCGGCGGCGAGCACGGGCTGGCCCGCCGCATCCGTCTTGGCGACCTGGGTCGTGTACGGCTCCAGGGTCTTCGCGACCGTGTAGGGCCGGAAGTTCTGGATCATGCCCTGCGAGACGAGCGCCACCGCGAGGAGGAAGCTGAGCGGTACGAGCAGGTAGTAGGTGGTCCGCACCGCATCCACCCAGAAGTTGCCCAACGTGGCGGAGGTCTGGCGGGCGAGGCCGCGGACGAGCGCGGCGGCCACGGCGATGCCGGCGGCGGCCGAAGTGAAGTTGTGGATCGTCAGGGCGACCATCTGCGAAAAATACGACATCGTCGTCTCCCCGCCGTAGCTCTGCCAGTTGGTGTTGGTGGTGAAGCTGGCCGCGGTGTTGAAGGCCA
>CAIXWN010000054.1 GCA_903923135.1 uncultured Caulobacteraceae bacterium
GCGGCCATCGAGATCCCGGTCTCACAGGCGGCCGAGATGACCCCCATCGATCCGGCCGTGGGCGAGTTTCGCGTCCACTACGCGGGTTTCTTCGACCCGGGATTCGGCGCCGCCGAAGCCGGCGGCGAGGGCTCGCGGGGTGTTCTGGAGGTGCGCAGCCGTGAAACGCCTTTCCTCCTGGAGGATGGCCAGAGCGTGGCCAGGCTGGTCTTCGAACCGCTCACCGGACGCCCGGCGCGCCTGTATGGCGACGGCGGGTCGCACTATCAGCGCCAGGGCCTGCAATTGTCGAAGCACTTCCGGCCCTGGGGCTGAGTCCTTCACCTCAGGCGCGCGGCCGCCGGTGGACCGGGCCCTTGGGTCTGGCCAGAATCCGGCGAAGCATCGGCTCAAAGGCTTCGAGCGGCAGGGTGTCATAGGTCGGATCGAAGCTGGTCTGATCGTACAGATGGGCGAACTGCGCGCACATCTCGAAGTGCGGGTGCCCGCGGTAGTGGTCGCGCATGTTCCGGTTTCGGCCGATGTGATGGTAGAAATAGTAGCCTTGAAACACCGCGTGCTTCTCGAGCATCCAGTGGTGGGCGTCAGATACATAGGGTCTCATGATCGCCGCTCCCACCTCGGCGTGGTTTGCCCAGCCCATCACATCGCCGACGTCGTGCATAAGCGCGCAGACCACATATTCCTCGTCGCGCCCGTCGCGGTGCGCCCGACTGGCGGTCTGCAGGGAGTGCTCCAGCCGGGTGACCTGGAAGCCGCCGGTGTCCTCTCCCAGTGATCTCAGGGCCGAAATCAGCCTGTCTGCATGAGCCGCGTTGAACGGCTGGCCGGCGACGCCGATGATCCGCCAGTCCTTGGCGGTTGCCTCCGTCATGGCGCGGAACGCCCCCTTCGGTGTCTCTTCGCTGTCGGTCATGGTGCTTCCCGGGGTCGATCCAGAACGCCCTGGCTAGGGCAAACTCCGACCAGATGGAATCATCTGGTCGGAGTTTATTTGCCCTAGATTCAAACATTCAGAGCCCGATTCACCGTTCGCACCTGTTCCGTGCGAACGGATCGGGCTCTGGGAGCAGGGCAGCGGGTCGTCGATGCGACGGCCTTGGCGGGCCTGGTCGCGGGACCCTGTTCACCCCGGGGCGTCGATTCCCTCAGAGGAAGCTAACCGCGAATCCGACGATGAAGGCCACTGTGATCAGGCCAGTGATGATGACGACCGGATTGTGCACAATGTTCCACCACAGCGATCTCAGTCTGCGCAGAATGGAATCGGGCAACGCCGCAGTCCCCACCATGTTCTTACCTGAAGCCTGGCGACGATTCTGGAACGACAGTCCGCGGTGTCGTCGAATCCCCGTGTCGCAGGAAGATGCCTGCGATTCGATCTCGACCGCGACGCGTCAGCCTGTCTGTGAGTTTTCGCACAGTCGGGGCGGCAATTGTGTCAGACCGCGATGAAACTTCACTGCAAAATCAGACGACCGTTGCCGGACGGGCACACGCCGACCAGCGGCTCGGGAGCGGGTTGCGCATCGGCGCATGGTCAGCTTGAGCCGCCGGAAAAGAGCGGGTAAGGGTCACGCAAGGCGAGGCAGGCGTGGATCGCCCTGCCCCGCCAGCCCAGGCGGATGTAGCTCAATGGCAGAGCAGGAGCTTCCCAAGCTCACGACGAGGGTTCGATTCCCTTCATCCGCTCCAATCGGGTTCCAACACCGTTGAGCTATCCTAACTCGGTGAAAATGATCACCTGAGTTTTGGCCCGCCCGGCTGAAAGTCGCGGGTTTGATTCCCATCAGCGCTCCCACCCCTGGAGCATCGCTGCCCAACCCGCCATTCGAACAGGGCAGGGTTGTAGTTTCCACGATCGTAGTTTCCACAAGTTGTCGCGCTCTCCGGCGGCCGCCATACATGTCTGCACGCGCTCCACCGCAGACAACAACCTCGGAGGGGCGCCAGGCGGGCCTGTCGAGTATCAGGGCTCGCCGAGGGGGCCACGCGGTGAGAATGTTCTCCTTCGCCGCGTGGCCCCGTCCTTTTTCGACAGCACTCGCGGCGCCTCGCCCGCCTCGCCGGATCAGACCCGGCTGAAGCGCAGGGTCATGCGGTCGCTTTCGCCGATCGCCTCGTACTTCGCCGGATCGAACCCCTCCGGAGGCGGCTTGTCCTTGGCGTGGGTGCGGCGGGTAGGCGGCAGGGTCCAGACGCCGAAAGGGTAGTCCTTGGTGTCCTTCGGATTGGCGTTGATTTCCGAGGTTCCTGCCAGCCGGAAGCCCGCCTTTTCAACGGCGGCGGTCAGCCAGGCGGTGGCCACGTAGCCGTCGCGGGCCTCCTCGACCATCGGCCGCGGGTCGGCCCGGTGCTCTTCCACCGCCAGGGTCGCCGCCGGGCGCAGGGCGGCGTGAAAATCCGCCAGCGCCTTCTCCAGCCGCCCGGGCGTCCACATCCAGTCGTGAATGTTGCGCGAAGCGATCACCATGTCGGCGCTCTGGTCCGGGACCAGCGGGCCGCTGGCGGCATCGAAAACCGCCGTGCGCACATCGCCCCAGATGTTGGGGTCGCTGTAGAGCGCCCTGAACGCCGACCCATCGCCCGCCTGGGCGGCCACATACACGCCGCCCGTGGCCTTCAGATAGGGGGCCAGGATTTCCGTCCAGTAACCCCCCGCGGGGTTGATCTCCACCACCATTGCGCCGGGCTTCAGACCCCAGAACGCCAGGGTCTCCGCCGGATGCCGAAACCGGTCGCGGATGCGATTCCTGGCCGTTCGTTGCGGTCCGTCGAGCGCCGAAAGCAAGGCGTCAGACGCCGTCGGCGACGCGGCGAACGCCACGTTCGCGAGGGGCAGGGCCGAAAGCGCCAGGCCCAGCTGCCTTCGGTTCATACGATCTCTCCGGTGGAGCGTCAGTGGTACTGTGGAATGGTCATCACACGGCCATCGGGAAGTGTGATCGTTCTTCCCCCGCCGCCCGCCGGGCAGGGCCCCAGCCAGCGCCCGTCTATGGTCATATGCCGGTCAGGACCGCCGCCGTGGGAGACCATTTGCATACGGTAGTGGGTCTGGAAATCGCCGGTGATCGTGCCCGAGGTCGAGGTCGTGGTCCCGTTGTGTCGGCAGACCGACTCGAACGCCCAGCCGCCGGGTATCGGATGGGCGTCATGTCTGGAACACTCGCGATCGGTCGAGCCGCCGCCCATCGGGCCGGTGAAGGCCGAGGAGCCGTGCTCCGTCGCCGGGTTGGCGCAGGTTTTCATCTTCATGGACTGGCGGCCGCCGTCGACGCCAGAAATGGTCGTCTCCCACATTCCGGCGCGGCGGTTGGGCATGGACTGAGCCTGACTCTGCGTGACCGCGCCAGCGGCGCAAAGGCCAGCAAGGCCGAGGATGAAGAGGCGTGACGGGCGCATCGGGGATCCTGATCGGAGGTTGCAACAACCGCCACATTCGACTGCGCGTCCCAGCAGGTCAACGGCCTCCTGCGCCCGGCGCCGTCCAGCCGCGCCAGGCCGGTCGTTGAAACGGCAACCCATTCGTCCTCCGCACGTTCAGCCTCGTGGCGGCGACAGCGCGATGATCGGCCTCGCCATGCCCCGGAGGATTCCATGAAGCGCCTGCTCGTCACCGCCTGTGCGATCGCCACCATTGCAGGACCCGGGTCCGCCTGGGCCGTCAGCAACACGGCCAAGGGAGCCGTGGCCGGCGCCGTGGGCGGCGCCGTCGTCGCCGGTCCGGTGGGCGCCGTCGTCGGCGGTGTCGGCGGCGCGGTTGTCGGTCACCGCTATCACCGCCGGCATCATCATCACCGGCGCCACAGCAAGTCCTGACCGGCGGGCGTTGTCTTCAGCGCTTGCGGAAGCGGGCCGCCTCGGCCGCCAAGTTTGATGCCCAGGTGTCTGGGATGTCGACCGCCCCGGCGTCCGGCTCCGCCTGGAAGGGCAGCCGCCCGGCGACCCCGCGGATGGCCAGCCAGAGCGGCTCGCTGAAATAGGCGAGGATACGAAGCGGGCGGCGTTTGTTGTCAGTGACGTCCCAGCCGGCGTCCTCGAACGCCGCCACCTGACGGGCGACCGGTCGGTTCTCGACGCCGTCCCAATCGTCGGGGCGCGGCGTGGCTTCCGCCTCGTCGGGCGTCAGGCCGAACAGGTCCCGGGCGCAGGCGTCGATATCGGGGTCTGGCGGCCTCACCTCGCCGATTTCCGGCAGGGGCTTGAGCACGGCGGCCCGTTCCAGATCGGCGACGCCGGGCAGATCGATCAGGCGGCGGAGAGTGGCTTGGCTGGTCATCGACGCCACCCTAGGCTCGAGACACAATCAGGTCCACCAGGTGACGATGTCGGCTAGGTAGACGGAGGCGGCGAAGACGTCCTTGCGCTTGTCATAGCGTGTTGCGATGCGCCGCCAGTCCTTTAGTCGGCAGAACATTCGTTCGACCAGGTTTCGTTCTCTGTAGAACGGGCGATTGAATGGGTGGGGGTGCTTTCGGGTGGGGTTGTTTGGGATGACCGGCAAGGTTCCCCGCTGAATGAGGAACTGGCGCAAGCCGTTGCTGTCATATGCCGTGTCTGCAGCGCAGATTGCGGCCGGTGGTAGCGGACCGAGGAGGGCCACGGCGGCGCGTACGTCGCCGAGTTGGCCAGGCGTGATTTCGAAAGCTACCGGTCGGCCCCAACCGTCGACGACGCGTGGATTTTGGTTGTGCGCCCCCCGCGGGAGCGCCCGATCGCCTGGATTTGGTCCCCCCTTTTCCGCCTGCGGCGGATCCGTGAGCCTTCGAGGTCGTCGAGTCGATGAGTTGGGCCTCCCCGGGAGCAATCTCCGCCAACGCCAGGAACAGACGTCGCCAGACACCCTGCATCGTCCATCGACGGAACCGATTGTAAACTGTGGTTGCCGGGCCGTAGCGCGCCGGGCAATCCTGCCATCGGCAGCCGCTCTTCAGAACGTGAACAATTCCGCTAAGAACCCGCCGATCATCCACCCGACGAGCGCCGGGGCGGTTTCTTGGCAGAAGCGGATCGATTCTCGCCCACTGCTCGTCGCTGAACCAAAATTCGTTGGCCATGATCCATGCTCCGTTTCGAAGCTTGAATCATGATCTGCCCAAATCACTCAAGAGGTTGATTGGGTTTTGACCCTAGCGCGCTTCGGCTTTGGCGCCGAGCGTCGCGGCGTGCGAAGGTTGGCGAAGAACTGGCGAAAGGCGTCCGATGGCGGGTCTCAAGGACAAGCGCGGCTTCATCGACAAGGACCGGCTGGATCTCTCCGAGCGCCAAGCGGTGGAATACTGGGTGAAGCGATGGGGCGTGACGCGCGATCAGCTGACCGCCGCCCATCGCAAGGTCGGCCGACTGATCAAGGATATCGCCGCCGAACTGGGCAAGCGGCGATAGCCTAGTTCCGCGGCAGGGCCGCCCTTGTCCACCCGCCCCCCAGGGCTTCGATCAGATCGACCGACGTCGTCAGCCGTTGGGCCTGGATGGCCAGGGCGCTGTTGCGGGCGGCAAGCGCGCCGGTCTGGGCCACCACCACTGTGGTGTAAGCCACCGTTCCGGCCGCGTATTCGTTGCGGGCGATGGTCTCGCCGGCCGTCGCCGAATCCGCCGCGGCCGAGCGCAGGGCCGACTCATCGGCCAGCACGCGCTGGGCGGCCAGATTGTCCTCAACCTGCCCCAGCGCCGTCAGCACGGTCTGCCGATAGTTGGCGACGGCCTGGTCATAGGCCGCCCGGGCCTGGGCCACTTTGGCGCGGCGGGCGCCGGCGTCGAACACCGCCTCGGCCACCGAGGCGCCGACCGACCAGAAGCTGCTGGACGCGTTGAACAGCTGGCCCAGCTGACTCGCGGCGTATCCGCCCTGGCCAGTCAGCGACAGGGTCGGGAAATAGGCTGCCGTCTGGACGCCGATCTGGGCGCTAGCGGCGGCGGCGGCGCGCTCGGCGGCGGCAATATCGGGACGGCGCTCGAGCAGGGTCGACGGCACGGCCGCCGGGATAGCCGGCGGGGTCAGGGTCCACGACGCCGGCGGAAGGGTGACTTCGGCCGGGGCGCGGCCGGTGAGAATGGCGAGGGCGTGCTCGGCCCGGGCGCGCTGCTGGGCCAGATCGGCCACATTGGCCTGGGCGCTCTGCAGCTGGCTCTGGGCGGTAAGCAAGTCGCTGCGGGCCGCGACGCCGGCGGCGTAGCGGTTGCGGGTGATTTCCAGCGTGCGGCCATACGCCTCCGCCGTGGCGTCCAGAAGTCGCTTCTCCTCGTCGAGCTGGCGCAACTGGATATAGTCGACGGCCAGCTCCGTCTGCGCGGACAGGCGGGCGTTGGCCAGGGTCGCGGCGCTGGCCTGGGCGGTGGCGCTGGCGTTCTGGATGGTGCGGCGGACCGAGCCCCAGATGTCCGGCGCCCAGCTGCCTCCGACACTCGGCTGATAGACGGTCCGAGTTCCGGTCGTCGTGGCGACGGTCCCGCCGTTGCTCAGAGTGGCGCTGCCGCCGGTCTTGGCGGCTGTGGCCGAGCCGTTGAGGCTGATGGTGGGAAACAGGGCCGCCCGGTCCTGCTGAACCAGAGCGTGGGCTTCGCGGTAGGCCGCCTCAGCGGCGGCGAGGGTCTGATTGGAGATGTTCACTCGGCGCTCCAGATCATCCAGCACCGGATCGCCGAACACCGTCCACCAGTCCTTTCGGTCGGCGGCGTCCGACGGGTGCGCCGGCGCCCAGCCGTCGGCTTCCTTGAACGTCGCCGTCATCGGCGTAGCGGGTCGGCTGTAGTGCGGTCCGACAACGCAGGCGCCGAGCGCGGCGGCGAGAAGGGTCGGGGTCAGGACGCGGAGGGAGGCGGGCAGGCGTCGGGTCATGGCGGCATCTCAGGCTGCGGGCGCCGGGTCCGGCCCGGTCCGGGCGAGGGCGTCGCCGCCACCCCTGCGGCGCCGCCCTCTGAGGCGATCAAGGTAGATATAGACCACGGGCGTGGTGAACAGGGTGATCACCTGACTGACGAGCAGGCCGCCAATGATCGTAACGCCCAGTGGTTGGCGCAGTTCCGAGCCCTCGCCCCAGCCTATGGCCAATGGCAGGGCGCCAAAGATCGCGGCGAAGGTCGTCATCATGATCGGCCGGAACCGGGCCAGGGCGGCCTGGCGGATGGCGTCATAGGCCGACAGCCCCTGATCCCTTTCGGCGGCGATGGCGAAATCGATCATCAGTATGGCGTTCTTCTTGACGATGCCGATGAGCAGGATGACCCCGATCAGGGCGATGATCGAAAACTCGATGTGCAGCACGATCAGGGCGATCACAGCGCCGATCCCGGCCGAAGGCAGGGTCGAGAGCACCGTGAGGGGGTGCACATAGCTCTCATAGAGCACGCCGAGGACCAGATAGATCGCCACCAGTCCGGCCAGGATCAGCAGCGGTTCGGTCGCCAGGGAGTCTTGGAAGATCTTGGCCACCCCCTGGGACTCGCCGTGAATGCCCGCCGGCATGCCGATCTGGGCCTGGGCCTCGGCGATCGCCCGGGTCGCGTCGCTGAGGGATTTGCCTGGCGGCAGGTTGTAGGAAATGGTCGTCGCGGCCTCGGTGTCCTGGTGGTTGACGCTGGTTGGCGTCGCCGAATCGGCCCAGCGGGCGAAGGCGGCTAGGGGGATCATCACTTCCGGCGCCGTACTGACCGCCACCCCCTGTGACGCCGCCCGGCCGGGCGGGGCCGAGGGACCGGAGACCGCAACCGCGCCGACGGCCAGGCTGGCCCCGGCCCCCGCGGCCAGGGCGCCGGGCTGGCCGGCCACATTGGCCGAGCCAGGGGCGTTGTTGCTGTGGGCCGTCGCGGGGGCAAGACGGCCGGATTTCGCGGCCGTCGCCGTCGCTTTCGCTGCGGCGCCGGTGCTGACATAGAGGTCGCCCAGAGTGGTCGGGTCCTGGGTGAAGCGGGGCGCCGCCTCCATGATCACCTTGTACTGGTTGGTCTCCTGATAGATCGTCGAGACCTGACGCTGGCCGAAGGCGTCGTAGAGGGTGTTGTCTATGGCGATGTTGGTCACGCTCAGCCGGGCGGCCCTGTCCCTGTCGACCGACACGAAGCTCTCCAGTCCATGATCTTCGGTATCGGAGTTCACGTCGATGAGGTCGGGCTGTCGCTTCATCGCCTCGGTCAGGCGCGCGGCCCACAGTCGCAACTGGGCCAGGTCGCCGCCCTCCAGGGTGTACTGATAGGCGGCGTTGCTCTGCCGCCCGCCGCCGGACAGGTCTTGCACCGGATTCAGGAAGATGTTGGCCCCGATCACGCGCGTCAGCCTGGGTCGCAGGCGTTGCACCACCGCCGGCGATCCGCCGGCGCGGCGGCTGTCCGGCTTGAGGGTGACGAACATGAAGCCGCCGGCGGCGTTGTTTCCGGCGAAGGCGACGGTGGTCGCCACCAGAGGGTCCTCGCCGATGATCCGCGCGAACTGGCGAAGGCGCTCGCCGCTCTTGGTGAACGAACTGGACTGGTCCGACTGTAGACCGGCGGCGATCTGACCGGTGTCCTGTTGCGGAAAGAAGCCCTTGGGCGCCACACCCATCAGAAAGATGAACAGCCCGATCGTCGTCAGCAGAACCACGATCATCAGGGGCCCGGACTGAAGGGCCCAGTCCAGGCCCCGTTCGTAGCCGCGCAGCATGCGCGAGAACATGCCGTCCGCCAGGCGCGAAAACCGGCCGGGGCGGCTGCCCGGCTTCACCGGGTCGATCAGATAGGCGCACATCATGGGCGTGGTCGTGAGCGAGACCACGAGGGAGACCAGGATCGCCGCGGAGAGGGTGACGGCGAACTCACGGAACAGCCGGCCAAGCAGTCCACCCATGAGCAGGATAGGCAGGAAGACCGCCACCAGCGACAGACTGATCGACAGGACGGTGAAGCCTACCTCCCTGGCCCCCAGCAGCGCCGCCTCCAGCCGGCTCATGCCGGCCTCCACGTGCCGGGTGATGTTCTCCAGAACCACAATGGCGTCGTCGACGACGAAACCTGTCGAGACCGTCAGGGCCATGAGGGAGAAATTGTCCAGCGAGTAGTGCAGCAGGAACATCACGCCCAGAGCGCCCAGCAGCGACACGGTCACCGCGACGCTGGGAATCAGCACGGCCCGGCCATTGCGCAGGAAGAAAGCGACTACGGCCACCACCAGCAGTATTGAGATCAGCACCGTACGCTCGACTTCGGCCAGGGACGCGCGGATCGTGACCGTCCGGTCGGAGGCGACGGTCATGTCGATATCGGCCGGCAGCACCCGCTGAAGGGTTGGGATCAGCGCCTTCACCCGGTCGACGGTGTCGATGATGTTGGCGCCTGGCTGGCGGTTGACGATGACGATGACGGCCGGCTTGCCGTTGAAAAGGCCGATGTTGTGCACATCGGTCACCCCGTCGATGACCTGAGCGACGTCGGAAAGTCGCACGGCCGCGCCGCTGCGATAGGCGATGACCAGCGGGGCGAACACCGCGGCCCTGACGCCGGTGTCGTTGGTGTAGACCTGAAAGCGCAGACGGGCGTCCTGCACGATGCCCTTGGGGCGGTTGGCGTTGGCTGAAGCCAGGGCCGCGCGGACGTCCTCCAGGCTGATCCCGTAGCGAGACAGGGCGAGGGGATTGAGTTCCACTCGCACCGCCGGCAGGGAGGCCCCGCCCAGCGTCACGCCGCCGACACCCTTCACCTGACTGAGCTGTTGCTGGATGACCGTCGAGGCGATGTCGTAGATCTGTCCCGGCGTGCGCGTCGCCGAGGTCAGGGCCAGGATGATCACCGGGGCGTCTGACGGGTTGAGCTTGTTGTAGGTGGGGTTGCTGCGAAGGGTCGCGGGCAGGTCGACGCGCGAGGCGTTGATCGCCGCCTGAACGTCGCGGGCGGCCCCGTCGATATCGCGATCCAGGCCGAACTGCAGGGTGATGTTGGTCCGGCCCACGCGGCTGTTGGAGGTCATCTCGGTGACGTCGGCAATGACGCCCAAGTGCTTTTCGAGCGGCGTCGCGACGCTGGTCGCCATGGTTTCGGGGCTTGCGCCGGGCAGGCTGGCGCTGACCTGGATGGTCGGCAGGTCAATCTGGGGCAAGGGCGCGACCGGCAGACCGAAGTAGGCGGCCATGCCCGCCAGGGCGACGCCGACCGTGAGCAGAACCGTGGCGATCGGCCGCCGGATGAACAGGCTCGGCAGGTTCACGATGTTGTGGGACCGGGAGCCGGCGGCGTCCGGTCGAACCGCCGCGCCAGGCGGTCGAACTGCAGATAGATCACCGGCGTGGTGAACAGGGTGAGCGCCTGGCTGACCACTAGACCACCGACGATGCTGATGCCCAGCGGGTGGCGCAGTTCCGAGCCCACGCCCCAGCCCAGCATCAGCGGCAGGGCGGCGAACAGGGCCGCCAATGTGGTCATGATGATCGGGCGGAAGCGCAGCAGCGCCGCTTGGTGAATGGCCTCGCGTGGCGACTTGCCCTCATGGCGTTCGGCCTCGAGGGCGAAGTCGATCATCATGATGGCGTTCTTCTTGACGATGCCGATCAGCAGGATGATGCCGATGATTCCGATCACGCCCAGGCCCTCGCCGGCGATCATCAGGGCGATGAGCGCGCCCGCACCCGCTGACGGAAGCGTGGACAGTATGGTGATCGGGTGGATGTAGCTCTCATAGAGCACGCCGAGCACGATGTAGACGGTGACGATCGCCGCCAGGATCAGCCATAGTTCGTTGCTCAGCGAGGCCCTGAAGGCGTTGGCCGCCCCGAGGAAGGCGGTGGTGACCGTCGGCGGCATGCCGATCGCGCGTTCGTCTTTCTGGATGGCAGACACCGCTGCGCCCAGAGAGACGCCCGGGGCGGTGTCGAAGGCGATGTTGGCGGCGGGGAACTGACCCACATGGTTGATCTGCAGGGGGGCGGCGCGCTCGACGACGGTGGCTATGGCCGCCAGCGGGGTCGGTGCGCCGGATCCTGAGGGCAGGTACAGGCTCTTCAGGCTCCCCGGTGTCGCCAGGGCGGTCTGATCGGCCTGGAGGATGACGCGTTCCTGGCTGGACTGGGTGAATATCGTCGAGATGATCCGCTGGCCGAAGGCGTAGTAAAGCGTGTCGTCCACCGACGCGGGCGTGACGCCCAGCCGGGCGGCGCTGTCGCGGTCGATATCGACATAGGCTGCAAGTCCTTCGTTCTGCAGGTCGGAACCGACATTGCGCACGGCCGTCTCGGCGGTCAGGCGGTCAACCAGCTTGGCCGACCATTCGGCGACTGTGGCCGTGTCGGAGCCCTGCAAAGCGAACTGATACTGGGTGCGGCCGGACGTTGAATCGATGGTCAGGTCCTGTACCGGCTGGACGAACAGGCTGACCCCGGCCACCGGGTCGGCGTCCCGCCTGAGCCGTTCGAGGATCTTCGCCAGCGACGCGGTGCGCTGGCCGAACGGCGCCAGGCTGATCAGCATTCGACCGGTGTTGAGCGTGGTGTTCACCCCGTCCACGCCGATGAAGCTGGTCAGGCTGGCGACGTCGGGGTCCTTGAGCAGGCGGGCGGCCAGTTTCTGCTGGGCGGCGGCCATTCCGGCATAGGAGATCGACTGGCCCGCCTGGGTGACGCCCTGCACCAGGCCGGTGTCCTGGGTGGGGAACAAACCTTTTGGAATCGCCAGGAACAGCAGGACTGTAACCGCCAGGGTGGCCAAGGCGGCGATGAGCGTGGCGCCCTGACGATCCAGAACCCAAGCCAGCGCCCTGTCGTAGCGGCCCACCACCCACTCCAGGGCCGCCTGGGAGCGGTGGTCGAAGGCAGAGTGTGCGGTCTTGTCGTGCGTTTTCAGCCATCGTGCCGACAGGGTGGGAACCAGGGTCAGAGACACGACCGCCGAGATGACGATGGTCACCGCCAGCGTGATGGCGAACTCGCGGAACAGTCGGCCGACGACGTCTCCCATGAACAGCAGCGGGATCAGTACGGCGATGAGCGAGACCGTCAGGGAGATGATCGTGAAACCGATCTGGCTGGCGCCCTTCAGCGCCGCCTGCATCGGCGTCTCGCCGGCCTCGATATAGCGTGAGATATTCTCGATCATCACAATGGCGTCGTCGACGACGAAGCCGGTGGCGATGGTCAGGGCCATCAGCGTCAGGTTGTTCAGCGAGAAGTGCAACTCGTACATCACGGCGAAGGCGCCCACCAGCGAGATGGGCGCGGCCACGGCGGCGATGAAGGTGGCCGCTGCGCTGCGCAGGAAGAGGAAGATCACCGCCACCACCAGAGCGACGCTGAGCATCAGTTCGAACTCCACGTCGGTGACCGAGGCGCGGATGCCGGTGGTTCGGTCGGACACGACCTTGACGTCGATCCCAGGCGGCAGGGCGGCCTGCAGTCCGGGCAGGGCGGCCTTGATCTGATCCACCGTGCTGATGACGTTGGCGCCGGGCTGGCGCTGCACATTGAGCAGCACCGCCGGTGTCGTGCCGTACCAGGCGCCCAGCTCGGTGTTCTCGGCGCCTGCCACGACCTTGGCCACGTCCCTCAGGCGCACCGGGGCGTTGTTGCGGTAGGCGATGACCTGGTTGGCGTAGTCGTCGGCCGTCAGCAGCTGGTCGTTGGCGTCGATGGCGTAGGCACGCGTCGGTCCGTCGAAATTACCCTTGGCGCCATTGGCGTTGGACGAGGCGATGGCGCCGCTCAATTGCGACAGCGACAGGCCGTAGGCGGCCAGCTGCCCGGTGTTGGCCTGGATCCGCACCGCGGGTTTCTGGCCGCCGCTCACCGACACAAGGCCGACGCCGGGCAGCTGCGAGATCTTCTGGCCAAGCGACTGGTTGCCCAGCCGCTCGACTTCGGTTAGCGGCGTCGAGGCGGAGGTCAGCGCCAGGGTCATCACCGGCGCGTCGGCAGGGTTCACTTTTGCATAGGTCGGCGGTGCGGGCAGGTCTGTGGGCAGCAGGGCCGTGGCGGCGTTGATCGAGGCCTGCACCTCCTGTTCGGCGACGTCGAGCCCCAGCCCGAGGTCGAACTGCAGGGTGATGACCGAGGAGCCACTGGAGCTGGTCGACGACATGCGGTTCAGCTGGCTCATCTGGCCGAACTGCACCTCCAGCGGCGCGGTCACCGTGGTCGCCATCACCTCGGGGCTGGCGCCAGGATAGGATGTCGACACCTGGATGGTCGGGTAATCCACTTCGGGCAGGGCCGACAGCGGCAGGAATCGGAACGCCACGACGCCAGCCAGCAGGATCGCCGCCATCAAAAGCGAGGTCGCCACCGGCCGCTGAATGAAGGGGCGCGACGGATTCACGCCGGTCTTGCCAGGGCTGTCTGACGAATCGTCCGCATAGACGGACGCGGCCAGGTCATTCCCCCGCCGCGCCTGACGGGCCGTGGCGACGCCCGTGGCGATCACCGGCCGAGGGCGCGTCGCCCGCTGGCGCGGCCGGGCCGGCTCGCGGCAGGATGACCTTCGATCCGTCGCGCAGGCGATCGCCGCCGTCAGTGATGACCACCTCGCCCGATTTCAGGCCCGAACGGATTGATACGGTCTCGTTCGTGCCCGGCCCCATGGTGACAGGGCGGGACTTCACCGACCGGTCGGGTTGCAGAACCCAGACGAAGTCGCCCTGCGGGCCGTGCCGCGCCGCCGTGGTCGGCAGGACGAGCTGGTCCCGCAGCGTGTCCACCAGCAGGATCACATTGACGAACTGGTTGGGAAACAGGGCCCCGTCGACATTGGAGAACACCGCCTTCGCCTTCACCGTGCCGGTGGCCGTGTCGATCTGATTGTCCAGAGTGGCCAGGACGCCACGGGCCAGGACGACGCCGCCGGCCCGGTCATAGGCCGTCACCGGCAGGCCGGCGCCACCGTGCTGTCGAATCACTGAGGCGATGGCGCTCTCTGGCAGGGAGAACACCACGGTGATCGGGTTGACCTGGGTGACGATCGCCACTGGCGTGGTCTGGTTGGCGGCGATCTGGTTGCCGGCGTCGATCTGGCGAAGGCCCACCCGACCAGCAACGGGCGAGACCACGCGCGTGAACGACAGATTGAGCCGGGCGTTGGCCACGGCGGCCTCGTCGCCGGCGACGGTGGCCTCGTCCTGGCGCACCAGCGCTGACTGGGTGTCGAAGGTCTGGCCGGAGACCGAGTCCTGGGCGCGCAGCGTCTGGTAGCGCGCGAGATCCGTTCTTGCGGTCTGCAGCAGAGCCTGATCGTGGAGGAGCTGGCCCTGGGCCTGTTGCAGGGCGACCTGGAACGGACGCGGGTCGATGACCGCCATCAGCTGGCCCTTGCGGACCATCTCGCCCTCCTTGAAGGCCACTGTGTCCAGCATGCCAGAGACCCGGGCGTTGATGTTGACTG
Organism: uncultured Caulobacteraceae bacterium; assembly: GCA_903923135.1. GTDB lineage: Bacteria > Pseudomonadota > Alphaproteobacteria > Caulobacterales > Caulobacteraceae > Acaudatibacter > Acaudatibacter lapponiensis. The sequence goes on from CAIXWN010000054.1 coordinate 14,329, forward strand.
TGGCCAGGGGGGTCACCGTGCCCAGGGCGCTGATTTCGATCGGAATAACACCCAGAATCGCCGGGGCGGAGCCGACCGTGATCGGCGGGCGACCGCCCGCTCCGCCAGCCCGGGACCCGCCACGGCCGCCGCTGGCTGAGGAGGCCCCCGGGGCCTTGGCGCAGTGGGCAAGGCCCAGTCCCAGAGCGATGGCCGCCGCGATCACGACAGCCGAACCGAGGGCCGTTCGCCAGGCGGAGGGTCTGGGGCGGGGCGAGGCGGCTTGACGACGTGCAGCGATCGGTTCGTTCAATCCCAACTCCAACCCTGTCGGCCCGAGACGAGCGGCCGCCCGATCCGGAGAAAGCCTTCTGCCACACAGTTCGACCTAGCCGATTGCGCCCTTGAAATCGATCTTCAAGAAAACGGCCGCGGCGGGCCGCCCGGTCTTGCCGCCGGACCGGGCGACAGGCTAGGCCTCGGTTGTCGCCTCGGACGCGCGTCAGGGATGCAGGCGCGCCGCGTCCCCTCTCAATGGCCGCTCGGGATCGTCAAAAGGAGTCGGGTCGATGAAAGCGCTGGTGACCGGAGCAGGGGGGCAACTGGCGACGGAGTTGCTCATCCGTTCGCCTGCGGGCTGGACTGTCGACGCGTTGTCGGAAGTTGATCTGGATATCCGTGACCTGGCCTCTGTGCGCGCGGCGGTGGCCCGGTCGGCGCCGGATATCGTTCTCAACGCCGCCGCCTACACCGCGGTCGACCGCGCCGAAACCGAGCCGGAGATTGCCTGGGCCGTCAATCGGGACGGGGCGGCCAATCTGGCCCTGGCCGCCCGTGAGGCGGGAGCCCGGATCGCGCACGTCTCCACCGACTTCGTCTTCGACGGTCAGGCCAGCAGGGCCTATCGCCCCGACGATGCGCCGGCGCCTCTCGGTGTCTACGGAGCCTCGAAGCTCGCTGGCGAGATCGCCGTGGCCGAGGCGGCGCCCGATGCGCTCATCCTGCGCACCGCCTGGGTCTATTCGCCCCACGGCGGTAATTTTCTGAAGACCATGCTCAGGGTGATGGAGGCGCGGGGCGAGGTGCGTGTGGTCGCCGACCAGATCGGCACGCCGACATCGGCGCCGACGCTCGCTGAAGCCCTCTGGGGACTGACTTTGGCCGGCGCGGTCGGGACCCACCACCACACGGACGCCGGCGTGGCCTCGTGGTACGATTTCGCCCAGGCCATCGGGGAGGACGCCCACGCCGCAGGCCTGCTGCCAACGGCGCCCCGGGTGATCCCCATCCGCACCGAGGATTATCCGACGCCTGCAAGGCGGCCGGCGTTCAGTGTGCTGGACAAGGCCTCCACATGGGCGATTCTGGGGCGGCCGTCCGGCCATTGGCGGCCGGCCATGCGCGCGGTGCTCGACGCGATCAGGCGATCGATCTGATCTTGTGAGGGGACGTTGGCGGAGGACGTGTCGATCCCGATGACCGCCGACACCGTTCCCGCGGCGCGGAGGCTCGAGCGCTGGATGACGCCGCTGCTGGCGCTCGGCGCCACCGTCGTGGGCGGTCTTCTCATGCCGCCCCTCTATGGCCTTGTGGCCTTTCATGGTGACTGGGCGAAGGTGGTCAGGCCGCCGGCGCCGGCGCACATCGCCTTCATCTCGGCCGCGAACATGGTGGTCATGCTCAGCGCCATCACCCTCAACGGCAGGCTGGATCGCAAGCTGGCGGGCGTGTTCACCCGCACCCTGGTGACCCACGGCGCGGTGGCCTTCATCATACTGGTCACGCGGCAGTGGTATTCGATCCCCATACTGCTTACCGGCGTCTTCGCCTCGAGCGTGCTGGGGTCGCTGGTGGCCCTGATCCGGCATCGCAATGTCACGCCGCGCATCGGCATCATCGGGCCGCCCCATGCGATCATGCTCGACGCGGGCCTGGACTGCACCCGTATAGAGAGTCCGGCGGAGCCCGTCCGCCGGTTCGACCTGTTGGTGATGACGTCCGCTGACGAACTGCCGGCGGCCTGGTTGCCGATGCTTGCCCGCGCCCTGCTCGCCGGCAAGCGGGTGCGCCACGTCTCGGAGTTTCTCGAGGAGGCGCGTGGTTCGATTTCCCTCGAACACTTCGATCTGGACCAACTGCCCGAAGGCGGGCTCACCAGCTATCGCACCCGCAAGCGCCTGCTCGATCTGTTCTGCGTGGTGGTGATCCTGCCGGCGGCTCTGCCTCTTGTCCTGCTCGGGGGGCTCGGCGTGCTGCTCACCATGGGCCGGCCGGTTCTGTTCGTGCAGCCGCGCGTGGGTCTCGGCGGCAAGGTGTTCCGGATGATCAAGCTGCGCACCATGCGCGTGGCCGACCCGGCGGCCCGACCCGGCGCCACCAGCCTTCACGATCCCCGGGTGACGCCCCTCGGGCGCTGGCTGCGGCGGTTTCGCATCGATGAGATCCCGCAGCTGTGGAACGTGGTCACCGGCGACATGAGCTTCATCGGCCCGCGGCCCGAGTGGACGACCCTCGCCGAGACGTTCAGCGCCCAGGAGCCTGCCTACAACTTCCGGCATCTGGTCCGGCCCGGCATCACCGGCTGGGCTCAAGTGCGGGTCGGGCCCGCCGCCGACCTCTCCGAGACCCGCGTCAAGCTGGGATACGACCTGTTCTACATCAAGCGCTTTTCGTTTTCGCTGGACCTGCAGATCCTGGTCCGGACCGTCTGGACCCTGATCGCCGGTGGCGGCGCGCGCTGATGGCGCCGGTAAGGTTCACCTGTCTGCTGCCGGTTTATGGCGCCGACGATGCGGGTCACTTCGCCGAGGCTGTGCGCAGCATTCTCTGCGCCACCCTGAGGCCGGACGACGTGGTTGTCTGTCAGGACGGCGATCTGCCGCCGGCGCTGACCGCGGCCGTCCGCGCCGGCGTCTCAGACCTCGGAGCCCGCCTGGTCCGCAACCCAGGCCCCGGGGGCCTGCACCACAATCTCAACCACGCCCTTGCCCAGACGCGCACACCCTGGATCGCGCGTTGCGACGCTGACGACATCAACGCGCCGGCCCGCTTCGAGGTCCAGGCTCGGGCCCTGGCCGAGCGGCCGGACGTAGGCGTTCTGGGCTCGGATCTGATGGAGTTCTGGCCCGATGGTCGCGAGCGGCGCAAGACCATGCCCTTGACCCATGAGGCGATCGTGGCCTGGGCAAAGTGGCGCAGCCCGGTCAACCACAACACCGTCTTTTACCGGACCGAAGACATCCTGGCCTGCGGCGGATACCCCGCCCTTCCCCTCAAGGAGGACTATGGCCTCTGGCTCAGGCTGATCGGCCGCGGTGTCCGGTTCGCCAATTTGCGGGCCGATCTGGTGCGCTCGCGGCTCGGCGACGATTTCTATCGCCGCCGGGCCGGGCTGAAGAACCTGGTCAGCGAATGGGGTCTCTACAGGATCCGGGCCGGAATTCCCGGCATGGGCGGTCTCCAGGCGGCCGCGGCCCTGGCGATGAGCGGGGCCACGCGGCTGGTCTATGAGCGGGGGCTTCGGCGGTGAAGACCGTCCGGATCCAGGGCGGGCTGGGCAACCAGCTGTTCTGCCTTGCTTTTGCGCGGTCACTCGCCCTGCTGGCCGGCGAGACGGTCAGGCTCGATGTCTCGTCATACCGGGGCGATCGTTTCGGCCGGACCTTCGATCTGGCGGACCTCGCGGCGCGGGTCGGCGGCCTGGCTCTGGCCGATCACCCCGTGCTCGGTCACCGCCTGACCTCTGCCCTGGCGCGGTCGATGCCCTTTTCGGTTCCGGGTCTCACTGTCGAAAGTCGTCGCGGCCGGCAGATCACCGGGCTGGACGGCCTGGCCGATCGAGGTGGCTATTTCGACGGCTATTGGCAGGATGAGCGGTTCATCCACGATCCCGCAACGTTGCGCTTCCGCGTCCGGGACTTCATCCGCGCCCAGGGTCCGCCGGTCCGGCCTGCCCGGGTGGTGTTGCACTATCGTACCTACAAAGAGGAGCGTCTGACCGATGACAGGCGCGCGCCCGGCGCCGACTACTTCCGAGCGGCCATCGGGCTCATCGCCGAGCGCGCCGGCGCCGTGGAATGGGTCGAACTGGTATCCGATGATGCGGATCTGGCCCTGGCGATGATCGGCGATATCGGCTGTCCGATCGTCCCGGCTCCGGCGGTGGGTCCCTATCGCGATCTGGCGGCGATGGTGAACGCCGACGCCCTCATCCTCACCAATTCCTCGTTTTCCTGGTGGGGCGGTTTCTGCAGTGACGCCCGCACGGTGGTTTATCCCGCTCGGCGACGACTGCATCACTATCCGCAGCCAGCCGGCGGCTTCGTGTGCCTGTGACACCTCCGGCGACAGGGGTGGCCGAATTTCGACTGGCGGCGGCGTGCTGTCGTCCGCCCGGCGAGGCGCGTGACGTGGCGGTCCGCGCCGCCGTCTCGGGCATCGACTGGGCGCACTTCGAGCGCGTCATCGACCGTCACCGCGTTGAGGGCCTGGCGTGGGAGGCGCTCTCACGCGCCGGCGTACAGCTGGACGAGGCGTGGGGGGAGGGTCTACGGCGCGCGGCGGGTGATGTCGCTCTTGCCGGACTGCGCCTCGCCGCCGAGACCGGACGGCTGCAGGCGGCCCTGGATGCGGCCGGGATCGCCAATCTCGTGCTCAAGGGCGCGACGCTCGACGTCCTGGCCTGGGGGCGGGTCGGGCTGAAGCGGGCCTGGGATATCGATCTGCTGGTCGCCCCGGCCGATGCGTCCCGCGCGCGGGCGACGTTGGAGGCCGCCGGCTATGCGCTCGAGGACCCGGCCGACAGCTCCGAGGCGGCCCTCGCCGCCTGGGTCGAGTTGGCCAAGGAGAGCGTCTTCGTCCGCCGCAGCGACGCCTTGGTTGTCGAGTTGCATTGGCGCCTGACCGACGCTGCCACCCTGCTTCCCGGCCTCGGTGTCGACTCGCCGAACCAGACAGTTCCCGTGTCCGGCGGGCTGGTCCTGCGCACCCTGGCCGACGATGAGCTGTTCGCCTACCTTTGTGTTCACGGCGCTTCACACGCCTGGTCGCGGCTGAAGTGGCTTGCCGACCTGGCCGCCGTCCTCGCCAGGCGCGACGAGGCGGGACAAAGCCGACTCTACCGACGCGCCGTGGCGCTCGGCGCCGGACATTGTCCGGCCGCGGCGCTTCGCCTCTGCGAGACACTGTTCGGCCTGGCGCTCCCGGCCGATATCGCCGCGGACCTGCACGCCAACCGCAAGGCCGCCCGCCTGGCCGCCCTGGCCCTGGAGGCGCTGACCGGCGGCGGCGGGATCAGTGAGGTCGCTTCGCGGCCGTTCTTCACCGAGCGAATCCTGCTGTCCCAGTTCCTGTTCGCCGACGGCTGGCGCTACCGCCGCGCGGAGTGGGCGCGCCAGTGGGTGAGCCTCGATGACCGCATGCGGCTGAAGCTGCCGCGCGGGCTGGGGTTCCTCTACAGTGCGTTGCGGGTTCCCCTTTTGCTGCGGCGCCGGCTCTCAAGGTGGTGGCCGCGACGGGGGCGGGGGCGTCACTGACCCGCCGGGGCGACGCGCAGGCGCTCGTACCAGCCCGTGACCGGGTTGCGGCGTTCGCCGGCGATGGCCGCCAGTTCCAGCCACTGGGCGTCGCAACCGGCGGTGGCCGGTTCGAAGGTCATGGCCATATCGTTCCACCGCGACGGCTGCGATAGCGAGACCGCGCCTTCGTCCGCCCGCGCCAGGATCCGGCCCGAGCCGACGCAACGGACGCGCCAGGCCAGTCGCCGCACGTCTCCCTGTTCGCGCCACGTCACGCGATAGCGACCGGGCGGCGCCACCAGCAGTTGCGCGGGGAGGCGGGGCGAGGCGTAGCCATCGTAGTCGACGCGCAGGGCCCTACCGCCAGATCCGTCCGGGGCGGAGCCGGTCTCGCTCGAACCGCCGACGCCATCGGCCACGCTCCACGTGAAGTCGGTCTGGTCCGAGGTTCCGGCGAAATCGCCGTCCCGAAGCAACGCCGCGGCATCGCCTTCCGGCCGTGCGATTTCGCGCCAGGCCTGCAGAGCGGCCCTGTAGGTTCCTGCATTGACCATGCGGTTGATGAGAGGCGCGTATTCGGCGGGGTTTGGAGGGGCCTTGCCCGCGGAAAGGGTGGCCATCACCAATCTGGCCCCGTCGACGTCGCCGCGCAGCGCAAGGTCCTGCAGGAAGTCGGTCCGCCACCAGGGTGCGGCCTCCAGCCTGGTCACCAGCGCCGGGCGCGCCTCTGAATAGTGCGCCGCAGCGCGCAGCACCGGAAACAGGGCCGGCCTGAGTTCGCCCTGACCGTCCCGCCGCAGAAGGGAATCGGCGCTTTCGAAGGCCTCCGTGAACCGGCCCGCCCGCAGCCGCGTCCGGAACAGCCACGCCTCCGTAGGACCGTCCAGCCAGGTGCGACGGCCGACCAAACTCAGAACGGCGTCGGCCTGGGCGGTGCGGCCCTCGTGATCGAGGCGCAGGCCGAGGGTCCGCAAGACCGCCGTGTCCAGAGGATCCCGCGCCACCTGCTGCAGCGCTTTGTCCGCCTTGGCGGTAATCCCATCGCGGCCGATCGCCGCCGAGACGATGAGCGCCGCCAGGCCCATCGCGATCATACTGGCGGCGGCCTCGACAGCGCGTGCGCCTCGGATGCGGGGTCGCCCGGCGTCCATCGCCGGCCTATCGCGAGATCAGCCGCCGCGCCTGGGCGACCACGCCTGCCAGGCCGCCGGGTTTGGGCTTGCTGTTTTCGACCCCGGCGTCATGGCCGTAGCTATAGGGGTCGCCATAGCCGTAGCCGTATCCATAGCCGTATCCGTAACCGTAAGACGCCCGGTTGGATTTGTACTTGGTCAGCACTGTGCCAAGCATATGGGCTCCCGCCAGCGACATGCGTCGCAGGGACTGGCGCACCTGGGCGCGTGTCGTGCGGCCCGATTCCACGGCCAGCAGGCAGCCGGCGACCACCGAGCCGATCATCGGCGCGTCGGCAAGGCCCATGACAGGAGGCCCGTCGAAGACCACCATGTCGAACAGGGATGTCGCCTCGGCGACCAGCAGTTGCAGGCGCGAACCGGCCAGCAGTTCGGCCGGGTTGGGCGCTAGCGGGCCAGCGGTCACCACGAAAAGATTGGGGAAGGTGGTTGGCTGCACTGCCTCCTTCAGCAGGGCGCCTCCGGTGAGCAGGCTGCTCAGGCCCAGTCCGCCTTCCGCCCCCACCAGATCGCGAAGCGAGGGGTTACGCAGGTCGCCGTCGATCAGCAGCACCCGGAATCCCAGGCGCGCCACATATTGCGCGATGGCGAATGCGGTCGTGGTCTTGCCCACGCCTGGCCAGGGACTGGTGACCATCAGGGTCTTGGGAAAGCCGTCAACGGTGGAGAACTGCAGGGCCGACCGTAATGAGTGGTAGGCCTCGGCCATGTGCGACCGGGTGTCGGCCAGGGCCTCCCTCGGCTCCAGAGGCTTCTTAAGCAGGGGAATTGACCCCAGCAACGGCAGGTCCGCCACGCTTTCCACGTCGGCGGGGTGGCGGATGGCCTGATCGAGAGCCTCGCGCACCACCGCCATCATGACGCCCAGCAGGAGGCCTGCCAGCGCCGCCAGGGCCATGTTCAGCAGTGGCCGGGGACGGGACGGCAGCAGCGGGGGTTCGGCGCGATCAATGATCGAGATGTTGTTGGACGACACACCGCCGGCCACGCCGACCTCCTTGTAACGCTGCAGCAGGCCGTCATAGAGCGTGCGGTTGGTGTCCACCTCCCGTTGCAGGATCGTGTAGCGGATGCTCCGGCCGCGCAGGTCCAGAACATCCGACTTCAGGCCGTTGACCTGACCCGCAAGCGCCTTTTCGTTGGCCAGCGCCGCCTCGTACTGGGTGCGCAGGGACTGGCGGATATTCTCGGCTTCGAGGTTGAGCTGACGGTCGGTCTCGTCGATCCGGGCCTTCAACTGGGTCATCGCCGGATAGTCCGGTTTGAACACACGTAGCTTGTCCTGGTATTCGGCGACCAGCTTGGCGTGTTCCTGGCTGAGGATCTGGAACGTCGGGCTCTGCAGGATCTCGGTCAGGCCCGACCCGCCGGCCGCCCGCGCCTGGAGCCACTTCTGCTCGGCCTTGATGCGCTCGGTCTTCGCCGCGGCGAGGGCGGTGTTGAAGGACTCCAGATTGGCCGAAGCCAGCGACGGGCCTGTCTCGGGCGCGTTGTTGCGCTGGCCTCCGGTGGGCAGTTGGATGATCTGCTCGCTGGCCGCGTAGGCCACCAGATCACGTTCACTCTCTTCCAGTTTGGACTTCACCTGGGCGAGGCGCTTTTCGAGGAAGTCGCGGGCGTAGGATGAGGATTCGAAGCGTCGATCCAGGGCGGCGCCGATGAAGTTCTCGGCGAAGGCGTTGGCGATCTTCGCCGACAGGGCCGGACTGGGACTGCTAAACGTCACGGCGACCAGACGCGAGCCGCGTTCCGGAGTCACACCTTCATGGGTCTGCAGAAGGGTGATGACTTCGTTGCGGCGTTCGTCCGTCGTCATCGGTCTGGCCGCGGCGGCGCGGGGCTTGCCGGCCAGGGTGTCGATGAAGGACTCGTCGCGGGTCAGGTTCAGGCTCTCGGCGACGCGTACGGCCAGGGCGCGACTGCGCAACAGGCCGTACTGGGTCTGGAAGAACTCCTCCGAGAGGTTGTCCAGCGGTGTCTGTTCCTCGGAGCTGACCACCTTCTCGGCTTCGCGGTCGATCTGCAGGGTGGCGCCGGCGGTGTAGATCGGCCGGGTGAGCAGGGTCACGGCGGCGCCGGCCACCAGCGCCAAGGCGAAGCCGAGCCCGATGACGCCGGCCTGTTTGACCAGGATTCGCCAGAGGCCGGCGACATCGATCAGGGTCGCGCGGGGTTCCGCGGCCGCCTCACTCTCCCATCCGACCCTCGCCATGTGGGCAATCTGCGAGGCCGGCAGGGCGCCGCCACCCGGAAGGCGCGGGGGCGATCGACGCGGGTCGTTGGGTAAGCCCTGGGGCTTGTTGATCGACAGGTGCTCTCCCCGGCGCCTAGAGGAACGTCAAAAGGTAAAGCGAGGGCATGATCTCCACCATGCCGTGCCACACCGACTTCGACTTGGATGTGTCTACGATGATCACATCGTTGGCGATCACTTCGGGATTGCGCGCCTTGCCGGCGCTTATGGCGGCCAGATCGAAGGTCGCGGCGTGCGGCACGCCGTCCACGCTGCGGACGATGCTCACCCGCCGCGCATTGGCGGCCTTCGACACGCCCTTCGCGCGCGCCACCACCTCCAGCAGGCTGGTGCGGCCCTTCAGTTCGAACACGCCGGCCTCGTTGACGGCGCCCTCCACGGTGACTTTCTGGCTGGCCGTGTCGGCCACGGTGACCGACACCTGCGGCGACTGCAGATAGGTCTCGCGCAGTCGGTCAGCGATCTCATGCGACAGGGCGGTCGTGGTCTTGCCCTTGGCCATCACCGAACCGATCAGCGGCAGGAGGATCTGTCCGCTGGCGTCGACCTGCATGTTCTCGACAGTCAACTCCTTCACCTCGAAGACGGTGATGTTCAGCTTGTCGAGCGGACCGATCCGGTAGTCGGATTCCGCGGCGGTCCCGAACATCGGCGCCTCGGGCGCCGGGGTCGCTGGTGCGGCGACGCCCGGGGCGGGGCCAAGCAGGCAGACCGCCAGGCCGCATGCAGCCGCTGCCGATCGCCAACGCAGGAATACCGGGGACACGCCAGACTGCCTTCCAGAAACAGGAACTCCAGACACACAATGGCATACACGCCGCGCGAACGCCGCGCCACAGCCCTGTCCCGCCGTCGCCTGCCTCAACCCTCGCTATGGCGCGTTAATAGGCGCATAGAGTGGGAGCCGCGGATCGCCGTCGGCGGAGCCCTGCCATGTCAGCCCTCATCTTTCGAATCGTCAAGCACGACGGCGCCTGGGCCGTGGAGCACGAGGGGCGGTTTTCCAACCGCGCCCGAGACAAGGCCGAGGTTGTCGCCTCGGCAACCAAGCTGGCGAGAGCGGCCGTCGGTCAGGGCCGCATCGTTCAGGTGCGGGTCGAAGGCGAGTCCGGCTACTTCTGAACCGGCCCCTGAATGGAAGGCACGGTTCTAGGCGCGCCCCTCCGGCGCAGACATAAAGGAAAGCCTCATGGGCAACAGGGATCAGCGCGGCAACAAGGAAGCCCGCAAACCCAAGCAGCCGAAGGCCAAGGCGGCCCCCGGCCCATCGCCATTCATCGTGACGCCGGGCAAGACCCCGTCGGGCGGCAAGAAGGGCTGATCAGGCAGCCCCTCCGCCGGCCTGCAGGCTTCAGTATCCCTGAAGCCTCGCATAACGGTCGCGGTGGTACGATTGGCCGCCGTAGGTCGCCTCCGCGGCGCGGGCGCGCTTGAGATAGAGGCCCGCATCGTGCGCATCGGTCATGCCGATGCCTCCATGCATCTGCACCATCTCATTGGACACAAGATGCAGGGTGTCGCCCATCTTGGCCTTGGCCAGGGAAACCAGCTCGGCCGTGTCGGGGGCGTTGTTGTCGATTGCAGTGAGGGCCGCCTCGACACATGAGCGCGCCAGTTCCAGATCGGTGAACATCTTGGCCGCACGGTGCTGCAACGCCTGGAAGGCGCCGATCACCTGGCCGAACTGCACCCGGGTCTTCAGGTAGTCGAGGGTCGTCTCGAAAGCCTGTACGGCCGAGCCGAGCATTTCGGCCGAGAGACCGGCGCGGGCCCGGTCGAGGGTCTGCTCCAGCAGGTCCCAGCCCTGGTTGGCCTCGCCCAGCCGGGCTTCGGCGCCCAGTTCCACGCTGTCGAAGGTGACAACGGCCGCGCCGCGGGAGTCGGCCAGCTTCAGGGCCTTGCGGCTGACGCCCTTGGCGTCGGCCGGCACCAGGAACAGGCTGATGCCATATTTGTCGTCGACGTCGCCGTCGGTTCGCGCCGAAACCACGAACAGGCCCGCCGCCATGCCTTCCAGCACGAACGTCTTGGTTCCCGAGAGGGTGTAGCCCCCGTCCTTGCTGGTCGCCGCCACTGCGACGTGGTTGGGCCGGTGGTGAGCGCCCTCATCGACGGCGAGGGTGGCGACCAGTTCGCCCGAAGCGATCTTCGGCAGCCAGGCTTCCTTCTGGGCGTCCGTCCCGCCCAGGATGATGGCGCTGGCGCCGGCCAGGGCCGAACTGAGGATCGGCGAGGCGGTCAGGGTTCGCCCGGTCTCCTCGAGGATCAGGCCCAGGCTCAGATAGCCGAAATCCGATCCGCCGTATTCCTCGGGGATGATCACCCCGGTCCAGCCCATCTCGGCCATTTCGGCAAAGGCGGCGGGGTCGTAGCCAAGGGGGGCTCCGGAGTCCCGCACCTTGCGGAACGCGGTCACCGGGGACTTTTCGCGGGTCCAGGTGCGCGCGGCGTCGCGCAGCATGGATTGTTCTTCGTTCAGTACGGCCATGGGGCTTGCTCTTCTTCCTGGTCCTAGGGGTTCGTGGGTGACAGCGGATCGGGGAGGTCCAGAATCCGCTTGGAGATGATGTTGTTCTGGATTTCGGCGGAGCCGCCGTAGATCGTATAGGCCTTGCCGCCCAGCCAGCCGCGCACGGCCGTGATCTCCGCCGGCGCAAAGTCGTCACCTTCCCAGCCCAGGCCCTGGTGGCCCATGATCTCAAGGGTCAGTTCGGCCTGAGTCTGGCCGATGACCGAGGCGGA